>JABCNW020000129.1 GCA_013333945.2 Propionibacterium sp. | reverse complement strand
CTGACTTTCACACCCGCCGGGGCCACACCGAGCACCTCGCCGACGTCTTTGCCCACGAGATCGGGACTGATGTCGAATGCGCCGACCAGTTCCAGGCCTTCCTTTGCCAGGATCACCTTGGCAACGCCCTGACCCATCGCCCCGAGGCCCCACTGGGCCACGCGGATTCGCTGATTCTTGCTCACTTCTCTCCCTCGAGTTGTTGTTCCGCCTCAGCTGGGACGCGGCGTACCAGTGTCCCGGCCCTCCGGAACAAGCACACCCCTTCTCCAGCGAACCAAGGACCGGCCCAACCACCGCCACTTTCTCCTCCCAATCCGGTGGTTACTATGTTCGCCATGTCCTGGGCCACTTGCCCGACCGGCATCCACACGGATGTTCGTCGGTTCACCATCGTGGAGGTGTCGCCGCTGACCATTGCCCTTTCACGGTATCCGCGACGGCAGGGAATCATCCCGAGAACACCGGATTCGATTGCGACAAAGGCGGACAATTTGAGATCTTCCCATCGTCAACATCTTGAAACACGAAACCTCCCAGGCAGGAGGGGGCTGTGAGGGACGAGACAGATCTCCAGTTGGTTAATCTGCTGCAGATCGATCCCCGCATCTCCTGGTCGAAGGCTGGTGAAATCCTCCAGTTGTCTCCGACGACAGTGGCGAACCGCTGGAATCATCTGGTGGAGAAGGGACTGGCCTGGATCAGCACCCATCCGAACCTGGAGCACCGGTTCACCGCGGTGGTTGAGGTCGACTGTCGGACCAAGTCCCTGGCCTCGGCCACCAAACAGATGTGCGCGCATCCGCTAATCACAAGCGTCGACGAGGCCACGGGACGACGCGACATCCTCTTGACCATCATGGCCCCCGACATGGTGACACTGACCACCTTGATCATCGACTGGATCGGGGGAATCGAAGGAGTGTACGGGACCCGCAGCTCGCTGGTGACCAACGTCATCGTCGGGGCGGAATCCTGGCGTGCGAACATCCTCACCCAACGCCAGGTCAACCAAGCCATCCCCCAGCGCACGCCTGACAGATCGCAGGCGGGACTCGATGCCGCCGACCTGGCATTGGCCCAGGCCTTGGCTCGCGACGGCAGGGCCAGCGTCGCCTCACTGTCCCAGGAGCTCGACATGCCGACCAGCACGGTGCACCGGCGAATGCGGCGGCTTCTGGCAAACCAGAACATCATCATGCGGTGTGACGCGGCCCCCGAGTTGGCGGGCTGGCAGCTGGAGTGCACCTGGTTGACGACGGTCGCCTTCAACTACAAGAACCGGGTCATCGAGCTGCTGAAGGAACAACCTTCGTTGCGATCCTGCTTCTGGATCACGGGAAGCAACAACTTGCGCGTCAACTTCCGCGTCAACCACATCGGCTCCATGGCCGCCCTCGAGTCCTCGATCGCCTCCGCCATCCCCGGCCTGGCCCCCGACGAAACCGTCGTGCACATGCGCAGTCACAAGTCGATGGGGTGGCTACTGAAACCGGATGGTAGCTGCACAGGGCAGCTCGTGCCCCCGGTCTTCGGTCCCTGAGAGGGAGAACGCCCGGGGAGTTTTCAGCTCCCCGGGCGCCGGTGTCATCACACGATGGCGATGCCGTCGTCGACCCGGTCGAAACAGACCGTCTCACCGTCGTGGATCTGCCCGGACAGCAACCCGCGAGCAAGCTGGTCCTCGACGGTGGTCTGCACCAGGCGTCGCAGCGGACGGGCGCCGTAGACTGGGTCAAAGCCGACTTCGCCGAGCCAGTCGGCCGCGGCATCGGTGACCTCGACAGTGATCCTGCGAGAAGCCAGGCGGCGACCCAGCCGTTCGAGTTGGATCGCGACGATCCTGCGCAGGTCCCCGCGGCTGAGAGGATCGAACATGACGATGTCGTCAAGCCGGTTCAGGAACTCGGGACGGAATGCGGAGCGCACTACCCCCATCACCTGTTCCCTCTTCTCCCCGTCATTCAGTAGCGGATCGGCCAGGTACTGCGACCCGAGGTTACTGGTGAGGATGAGGATGGTGTTGCGGAAGTCGACCGTGCGCCCCTGGCCGTCGGTGAGACGACCGTCGTCGAGGACCTGCAACAAGATGTTGAACAGATCCGGGTGAGCCTTCTCCACCACATCGAGCAGGATCACGGAGTAGGGACGCCTGCGCACGGCCTCGGTGAGCTGACCACCCTCCTCGTAGCCGACGTACCCGGGAGGGGCACCGACCAGACGGGCAACCGAGTGTTTCTCGGAGTACTCACTCATGTCGATGCGCACCATGGCGGTCTCGTCGTCGAACAGGAAATCGGCCAGCGACTTGGCCAGTTCGGTCTTTCCGACACCGGTGGGGCCGAGGAACAGGAACGATCCAGTGGGCCGGTTCGGGGCGGAGATCCCGGCGCGGGAACGCCGCACCGCATCAGAGACGGCCTTGACGGCCTCGCGCTGACCTATGAGCCGCTCACCGAGCCTCTCCTCCATGCGCAACAGTTTCTCGGACTCACCCTGCAGCATCCGCCCGACAGGAATCCCCGTCCAGGCCGCGACGACCTCGGCGATATCAGTCTCGGAGACCTCGTCGGAGACCATGCGGGAGTCGTCCGCGTCGGTTTTCTCCGCGTCGACGAGCTGCTGTTCGATGAGGGGAATCTCCCCGTACAGCAGCTGCGAGGCACGCCCCAGGTCGCCGGCACGCTGCGCCTTGTCGGCCTCCACGCGCAGCGCATCGATCTTCTCCTTGAGGTCGCCGACCCGGTTCAGCCCAGACTTCTCCTGCTCCCAGCGGGACTCCAGCCCACGCAGCTCCTCCTGAGCATCAGCGAGCTCGGAGCGCAGCGCGGCGAGGCGTTCACGGGATGCGGCATCCTCCTCGTTCTTCAGGTGCAGTTCCTGCATCAGCATGCGGTCCACGTCGCGGCGCAGCATGTCGATCTCCTCAGGGCTGGAGTCAATCTCCATGCGCAGCCGCGAGGCAGCCTCGTCCACCAGGTCGATGGCCTTGTCGGGAAGCTTCCGGCTGGTGATGTAGCGATCCGACAAGGCGGCGGCGGCCACCAGCGCGGAATCAGTGATGCGCACCTTGTGATGCGCCTCGTAACGTTCTCGCAGCCCACGCAGGATTGCGATGGCATCCTCCACGGAGGGCTCACCGACGTAGACCTGCTGGAAGCGGCGCTCCAGCGCGGGCTCCTTTTCTATCCTCTCCCGATACTCGTCGAGCGTGGTGGCGCCGATCATTCGCAGCTCGCCGCGGGCGAGCATGGGCTTGAGCATGTTGCCCGCATCCATCCCACCGTCTCCAGTGGAACCGGCCCCTACGACGGTGTGCAGCTCGTCGATGAAGGTGATGATCTGCCCCTCAGACTCCTTGATCTCGCTCAGGACCGCCTTGAGACGCTCCTCGAAGTCGCCCCGGTACTTGGCCCCGGCCACCATCGAGGTGAGGTCCAGGGAAACCAAGCCACGCCCCTTCAGAGAGTCTGGAACGTCGCCCTCCACCAGGCGCATGGCGAGCCCCTCGACGACGGCGGTCTTGCCGACCCCGGGTTCACCGATCAGGACGGGGTTGTTCTTGGTTCGACGCGCCAGCACCTGAACGACGCGACGGATCTCCTGGTCACGTCCGATCACGGGATCGAGCTTGCCGGAACGGGCGCGCTCGGTCAGGTCGATGGAGTACTTGTCGAGGGCCGACTCACCACCCTCGGATTCCGCGGAGGTGACGCGCTTGCCACCGCGCGCCTCCTCAAACACCTTGGTCAGTTTCTCGGGGACAGCCCCAGCACGGGTCAGAATGCTTCGCGCCTGGGATTCGACGGATGCGAGGGCTATCAGTAGATGTTCGGTGGCGACGAACTGGTCGCCGAGCTGCTCAGCCAGGGTCTCTGCCGTGGCCAGTACGCGCGCCAAGGCACCCGAGACCGTCGGCTGGGTCACGGAACTGCCGGTGCTGGACGGCTGTTTGGCGATGGCTTCAACGGCCTGGGCATCAACAGCTGCCGGGTCGGCACCAACTGCGGTCAGCAGGTGCCCGACGGTGTTGTCGGGAGTGAGCAGCAGCCCATGCAGCAGATGCACGGGTTCCGCGGACGGGTTGCCCGCGGTAAGAGCCTGCCGCACCGCCGCGGTCACGGCGTCGCGGCTCTTGGTGGTCAGTTTCTCAGTGTTCACCAGTCCTCCAGAGAGCGAATTACAAAGTTGAGTCTACCACGCTCAACCTGATTCCGAATAGCTCTGATCCGCATCCGGATTACGACCCTTTCCCCATCATGGTCACAAAACAGGTTTCAAGGGCTAGGCTCAGACATGGACGGCGGCGGGAACGCTCCGATCGCATCCCTGACGTCGTCCAGTCGCCCACTGAAGTGCTGACTGGAAGGAACCACATGTCCCACCTCACCGAGAACGGTTTGACCACCACCATCCCCGTCACGGGGCGTGTTCCGAAGCTTCCCCGCGTCATCGAGTGGGTGGAGGAGGTCGCAGCCCTGACCAATCCCAGCGCCATCCACTTCCTCGACGGCTCCGACGAGGAGTACGAGCGCCTCGTGGAGAAACTCGTGGAGGCCGGCACCCTCATGCGACTGAATCCTGACAAGCAACCAGGTTCCGTCTACGCCCGCACCGATCCCGACGACGTGGCTCGCGTCGAGGATTCCACCTTCATCTGCTCCGTCGACGAGAACGACGCCGGCCCCACCAACAACTGGATGGACCCCAAGCAGATGAAAACCATCCTGACAAAGCTGTACAACGGTTGCATGGTGGGACGCACCATGTATGTCATTCCCTTCTGCATGGGACACATCGACGCCCCCTCACCGAAATTCGGTATCGAGATCACCGACTCGGCCTACGTGGCGATCTCCATGAAGATCATGACCCGGATGGGCACTGACGTGATGGAGGCCATGGAGCGCACAAACGCGGACTTCGTGCCCGCGCTCCACTCCGTCGGAATGCCCCTGCCTCCCGGGGTCAAGGGCGTGCCGTGGCCCTGCAATGACATCAAGTACATCGTCCACTTTCCCGAGGAACGAACCATCTGGAGCTATGGCTCCGGCTACGGCGGCAACTCCCTGCTGGGCAAGAAGTGTTATGCCCTGCGGATCGCCTCCGTGATGGGACGCGATGAGGGCTGGCCGGCCGAGCACATGCTGATCCTCAAGATCACCTCACCGGAGGGAAAGTCCTACCACCTGTGCGCGGCCTTCCCGTCGGCCGGTGGCAAGACGAACCTGGCTATGCTGGAACCCACCCTGCCGGGATGGAAAGTGGAGACCCTCGGCGATGACATCGCCTGGATGCGGTTCGGCGAGGACGGCAGGCTCTACGCCGTCAACCCGGAGACCGGGCTGTTCGGCGTGGCCCCCGGCACGAGCACCGACACCAACCCCAACGCCATGGCGGCCATCGAAGGCGGGCACTCGATCTTCACCAATGTCGCGCTCACCGACGACGGTGACGTGTGGTGGGAGGGCAAGACCAAGCAGCCCCCGGAGCACCTCACGGACTGGAAGGGCCGATCCTGGACCCCCGAGGGTGGCCCCGAGGGAGGTCGTCCGGGTGAGAAGGCGGCGCACCCGAACTCACGCTTCTGCACGCCGATCTCGCAGTGCCCGATCCTCTCGGAGGAGTTCTACGATCCGAAGGGCGTGCCCGTCGATGCCATCATCTTCGGTGGCCGCCGCGAGAACACCATCCCGCTGGTGGCACAGTCCAGGAACTGGCAGCACGGCGTGTTCATGGGCGCCACCTGCTCTTCCGAGACCACCGCGGCAGCCAAGGGCGCCGTCGGCGTGCTGCGCCGTGACCCGATGGCGATGTTGCCGTTCATCGGCTACCACGTCGGCGACTACTTCAGGCACTGGATCAACCTCGCAGAGCGCACCGCTCCCGACAAGCTCCCGAAGGTCTTCTACGTCAACTGGTTCCGGCGCGACTCCGAGGGCAAGTTCCTGTGGCCCGGTTTCGGTGAGAACTCCCGGGTCTTGAAGTGGATCGTGGAACGCCTCGAGGGCAAGGTAGGGGCCGTCGAGACTCCGGCCGGCCTGCTGCCGGAGAAGAAGGACATCGATATCGAAGGCCTCAACATCAGTGACGAGCACCTAGAGCAGGTGCTGCGCTACGTTCCCAACGAATGGGCCGACGAGTTGCCACGCGTGCGTCGCTGGCTGAGGTCACTGGGTCTAAAGGTCCCCCAGGAGATCCACGACGAGCTGTGGCACATCGCCATGAACATCATCGGCGAACGCTGACGGCTCCCACCGGTGTGGGTGGGGTGGCATCCCACCCCACCCACACCGTGTTCAGCCAGCCCCGCCCCGAACGCCAGCGCTACAGCGCAAGCACACGACCGGAAGGCAAGCGAACCAATCCGGGGAGGGCCCAGGGTGGGAGCCCTCGCAGGAGTTCATCCACACGACCTCCAGATCACCCCATGGCGGCGAGGGCGAAGGGCAGAACAGCCCTCGCCCCGGCCCGTTTCAGGAGACGTCCCGCGACCGTCATGGTCCACCGCGAATCGACCAGGTCGTCGACGAGCAGTACCGGCCCGGACAGGGCAGCCAGCGCCACCTCCTGGTGCGGGGTGACGTGGAACCGGGTCCACAGGTCCCGCACCCGGAACGTGCTGTTCGCCCTAGGCAGCGAGACGGCGCCGGGCGCCAGCCCGAGGGGTCCGAGCACCCGGAGTCGGCCGGCCCTGGCCAGTCCTTCACCCAGGGCGGCGACCAGCCGGGGACGTGACAGGCCGGGAACCCAGGCGACGGCAACGGGACGCTCGTCCCAGTCCCACTCGCGGAGCACCTGGAGGCATGCTCCGGCCAGCTGCGGTGGTACCTCGGCATCGACAGGCTTGCCGTCGGCATCGGATGCGAACAGCTCGCGCAGCGCATTGCCGTGGCCGAGGTCGGTCAGGCGGGCCACGACGCGTCCGGGTTCGATGCGTTCCGCCCGCGGGATCCGACCCCTGACCACCTCGCCTCCCATGACGTCGGTGAAACGATCCAGCCCGGGCGGCCACAGGGTGCGCGGTTCGAGGACCACCCCCACCCGTTCCAGCGCCGATTGCGCCGCGACCTGTGCCTCGGCCGTCACCCCGGTGGGATACCACGGCCGGGTGCACGTGTCGCAGCGCCCGCAGGGCTCCGAGTGCGGGTCGTCCAGCGCCGCCGTCAGGAACTCCATCCGGCACCGGGCGTGCCCGAGGTCCTCGTAGTCGAGCATGGCCCGCTGCTCCGCGACCCGCGCGGCGGCGATGCGCGAGTAGCGTTCCTCGTCGTAGACCCAGTCCGCGCCGGTCGCCACCCATCCCCCGGCGCGGTTCTCCACGGCACCGTCGACCGCCAGCACCTTCAGCAGCAACTCCAGGGCACCGCGACGCAGCTCCACCCGCGACTCCAGGGCAGGCACGGTCAGCGGCACATCCGAGGCCGCCAGGGCGTCCAGCACCGATGTCGCACGCTGCCGGGTGGGCATAGCGTTGGTGGCGAAATACTGCCAAAGCTCCTGGTCTTCGTGCCCCGGAAGCAGCAGCACGTCGGCGGCCTCGGTGGCACGGCCCGCGCGTCCCACCTGTTGGTAGTAGGTCACCGGGGAGCTAGGGGCACCGAGGTGGACCACGAACCCGAGATCAGGCTTGTCGAACCCCATTCCCAGCGCCGAGGTGGCCACCAGGGCCTTCACCTCGTTGGTGAACAGGGCCTGCTCGGCCGCGACCCGCTCGGGCAGGTCCGTGCGTCCCGTGTACGGCAGGACCCGGTGCCCGGCGGCCGCCAGAGCGGCCGCGGTGTCCTCGGCGTTGGCGACGGTGAGGCAGTAGACGATGCCGCTGCCGGGCAGCGACCCGAGATGCTCAACCAGCCACGCCAGCCGCCGCGCCGCCGAGCCCAGCTCCAGCACCCCGAGCCGCAGGGAGTCGCGTGCCAAGGCCCCGCGCAGCGTGAACACCTCGTGCCCGCCGACGGCCAGCTGCTCAGCGACATCGGTGACCACCCGCTGGTTGGCCGTCGCGGTGGTGGCCAGCACCGGGACCCGATCCGGCAGCTCCCGGATCAGGGAACGGATCCGCCGGTAGTCGGGACGGAAGTCGTGGCCCCAGTCGCTGATGCAGTGTGCCTCGTCGATCACGACGAGGCCCGCCCGAGCGATCAGCCCGGGTAGCCGGGTGTCCCGGAACCGGGGATTGACGAGGCGTTCCGGGGAGATCAGGAGGACGTCGAGGAGGTCCTGCTCGATGGCCTCGTCGATCTCCTCCCAGTCGGTGACGTTCGACGAGTTGATGGTGGCGGCCCGCACCCCGGCGCGCCCGGCGGCCCCGACCTGGTTGCGCATCAACGCCAGCAGCGGGGAGACGATCAGCGCGGGACCGGCGCCCGCTCGGCGTTGCAGCAGCGCGGCTATGAAGTAGACCGCCGATTTTCCCCAGCCGGTGCGCTGCACCACCAGGGCCCGCCGGTGATCGACGACGAGGGCCTCGATGGCCTCGTACTGCCCGTCGCGGAAGACCGCGTCCTCACATCCCGTGAGTTTCCGCAGTAATTCGCAGGCCAGGGGACGTGTTCCGGCCTGCTCGATGGCCCGGTTGTGCTCCATGCACGAAGCCTGCCACGGGCCACCGACATTTTCGCGGGAACGTTCAGGCCCGGAGCTTCTCGTGGATGGCGGCGACGAAACGTTCGAGGGCCCCATCAGCGAGATCGACGAACGTGGCCGGTTCGAAAAGCTCCGCCTCCAGGAGCAGCGGATGGCTTCCCGGCGGGGTCACCACATCGATACGCGCGTACAGCGGGGTGCTGGCGTCCTCACCCCAGCCCCTGGCCTCCGCGATCGCGGCGATCGCTTTCAAGGCCCTGTTCCCGAGCTCCACCTCGTCGCCGGTCGGTGCGACCGGCCGGATGTCCTCGGTGTACCTGCCGCCGAGGTAACCACCCCCGTGTTTGAGGATCGCGCACTTCTGGATGGTGTGGGAGTGGTGCGCGTTGAAGAACAACAGGCCGTGTTCGGCATTGTCCTGGATGGCATCGATCGCGGGCTGCACGAGCACCACCTTGCCCACCTCCAGGATGCTCCCGCACAGTTCCAGGGCCGCGGGGTCGGTGGCGGCGAACAGCCCGGTGCTCTGTGATCCGAGGGAGATGTTCGGCTTGACCACGACGCTTCCGCCGTCGTGCACCGCCAATGCCTCGCGGCACTGTTCGAGGTTCTCGCAGAAAGTGGTGGGGACGACCTCGACCCCGGGTTCGGCAAGTTCTCGAAGGTAACGTTTGTCCAGGTTCCACCGGATCAGGTCGGGACTGTTGATCAGGCGCACCCGGGTCTCGGCGCGCCCCAGCCAGTCCATGAACTCCTCCGTGCGTTCCGCATAGTCCCAGGGGGAACGGAAGATGGCTGCGTCGTAGACCGACCAGTCCCTGGGTTCGTGCCAGACGGCAATCTCGGGGTCCACTCCACTGGCTTTCAGGGCGTCGTTGAGGGGCCCGGTGTCGAGGTGTTCCTCGTCCTTCAGGGTCTGCTGGTCGGTGCTTATCAGCGCGACTCGTTTCATGAAACTCCTTCTTCAGGGGCAGTACGCCCACCGCCAGATGCTATCCGGTGGGCACCTCACACGCCCGCGCCGCCCCGATTCCTCAGGATCGATGAACCTTGAACCAAATTTTGCACATCGAATGCACAATTCTTGTCATACCGAAATCGAAATCAACTGGAACGGGCCCGGATGATTCCCGATGCACTCCCCCCGCCGACCGTCGCATCGTCCTGCTCGAGTCCACGGGCATCCTCGATGTCGATCTTCGGTCTGACAAGCTCCACTGATGCGGCTCCCGCCTCCACCGGGTATTCTTCCTCCAAGAATTTCTTGAGTCGGCCGCGCTCATGAAATCCCAGCGTCTTGAGGACCTCCACCACGTCACGGCCTGTGACGAAGACAATCGGATGCCGATCCTCCCGGACTTCACGATAGGCCTGTTCGGCGATGTAAGAGGTGGTCACGAAAACCCCGAACTCGCGATGTTTGATGCGGGAGATCAAGCGGGAGACCAATCTCACCCCGATACCAGAACCGGGTTTGTAACACTTGGCCTCCAGCGCGAATTCAAGGTGTATCGGATCTCCTTCGGGCCCCACCAGCAATTCACCGATGGCGTCGCGACCCCCGTCTCGGCTGGGGCGGGTGACCTCCAGAGCTGTGACGCGAGGTTCCAACCGAAGCCAGATGTGGGCCGCGAGGTGCTCGAACTGAGTTGGATCCGGCGCGAAGTGTTCATGTACCCGTTCCAATATCCACAGGTCACGCTCGTCGGGAAGCTGCTCCGCCCTGCTGCGGATCTGCACGGTACGTGGCGCCTCCAGCGCCAGGTAGATCCGGCTCCGCACCCACGCCTTCCATTCCTTGGGGCAACCGGGCCCCAACGGGTCACCGTCCAGGACGGAATCAATCCAACGTCTCGTCACCTTGTGCGTTCGCAACACGGTGAAATGTGCCCGGTAGTTCTGGAAACGCTGGTTCAGGGTGGTTCGCCAGATTGCCACCAGTTCCTCGTCGGAACGCAACCTGGAAGATCCCGGTACCAGCAGTCCACGAAAACGGACATCGCGCCCATGCCCCGTCTTCTCGAACAGGAGAATCGGCGGAACCCTGCGCCTGCTCTCCGCGCTGTCATGGGCGTCCTCGAACATGGAACGCAGCAGAAGGTTGCCCCGCGGGGAGTGTCGTGAAGTTCCCTCCCCGGTCTGCGGTTGTCGCCGTAGTAGGTGAAGTCCCCGGTGGTGGGGTCGAGATGATCCGGCCAGTCCACCTCGCCTCCCGAGGTGTAAAGCACCATCAGTTTCACGCCCCCACGCCGCACACTCCCCGCGAACCTGAAACCACCCTGATTTCCGACGGGAACGAGTTTTCCTATCGGGTCGTCACCAGCGTTCTTGGCGACCCCGCCCTCATAGACGCGGTCCAGCACCAGATCGGCCCGTGGCAGGTCATCGAAGGCGACTTTTCCCCACTCCGTGACGGCCCCGCCCTGAAACTGAGTCACGGGCCCAGGGTATCGCCCTTCAAGTCGGATAGCAGATCCTCAAGAAGTTCTTCCTCATAGGCGGTGCAGCCCTCCGGCATCCGCCAAGTGAACGCACCGGGCAGCCGGGCCCGGAGCTGGTTCACGATCCGCCAGCCGACGACGTCCCCGTCGGCCCGCACGTGGCAGCGAACGTCACCGAGGCCCGTCAGCAGCTCCCAGGTGGCCTGGCTGGGAAGCCCGAAGGTGCAGACCAGCGGCCGGGACGCCGCGCCGTGGCGGTCCGCGGCGGCCTCCAGGGGGTCGCGGTAGCTCCCGCCCTCGGTGACGGCCCGGCGCAGCTCCAGTGCCCTGGCGCATGCCCGTCCCAGCGACGTCGAACGTTCCAGGGCGTGCGGGTCCCGGAACAGGGCGGCGGGCCGGTCCTGGCAGCCGCGCCCAGGCCAGCAGATAGCCGGGCACGCTCACAGCAGCTGGTCCTGCCTTTCGGGCGCCCCGAACGCTGGGGTTTCGATGGTTTCCAACTGGCCACCCGCCCACAGTTCCAGCACCAGATCCGCCCCGGGCATGGGGGCCGGCGCCCTGACCACCTGGTAGATGGCCGCGACGGGCACGGCGGCGACATTGACGATCCTTCCTGGCCCGACCAGCAGCACGTCTAGATCGAACTCCCGGAACAGTTTCATCACGGTGGCGCGGTTGGCGGCGTCAAGTCCGTCGAAGGCCTCGTCCAGCCACAGCGGCCGGGGCCCGGTCGGCATCTCCTCGTACATCGCAGCGAGAGTGGCCACGAGCGGCATCATCAACATCACAACCCGCGCCCCACCGGAAAGTTCCGCGTAGCCCCTGCTGGTCAGCGGTCCCCATCTCCCGGAGCCGCGACGGTGTTCCAGGTGGATGTCGTACCAGCTCCGGTAGTCCAGCCGCTCCGCCAGGCCACTTCGCCAGTCAGCCAGCCCCGCCCCCTGGGCCTCCCGTTTGACCTCGTCAACCCGGGCTCTGAGGAACTCCCTGACACGCTCCTCCACCTCGGGATTGCCCCAGCTGGAACCTCCGACGCCCTCCAGCACCTGCCGGGTGGCGGCATCCTTCGGTTCGAGAACAATCCTGAGCGCGGTACGGTCGGTGCGGGTAGCGTGTGCCTCCAATACCTTGTTGATGCGCTCGACGAGGGCCTGGGTGGCCCCTATTCGGTCCCGCAGGTGATCCATGAAGGTGGAACCGAGCAGCTGCCCGAGCGTGTCCTGCACCCGCTGGTCATAGTTCAGGGCAAGTTCCTCCTGAATGGCCTGTAGCCTCACGAGGGCCTCCGTGAGGGGCTGTCCGGTGCCGTGTGCATCGACCACAACGGTGACCCTCGGCAGGTCGTCGACCTCGTCAATGCGAAGACTGCGCCCACCCATCTCGAGTTCCCCACGAGCCTCGCTGGCGCCGGTGTGTAGCCTCCGCCAGGCGTTCTGAACCGCCTGGTCGGCATGGTCCGGGTCCTCACTCCAGTTGCGGACAATGACCTGCTGGCTGACGAACCGAACCTGAGCCCGCATCTGTACGATCGCCGTCGAATCCGGTTCGGGCAGCTCCAGGCCGAGTTCCTCCGCTAGACCGGCGTCAACGAGTCGCCGGAACCAGGCAAAGGCCCGATCACGTTCAGCAGTGACCGTCCCCCGTTCCCGCTCGGCCGCCGCCAGGGCCTCCTCGGCTTTGCCCACCCGAGCGGCCAGCTGGAGCAGTTCCCGCCCCAGCCCAGTGGCCTGCGAGGCAACCTCGGCAGCCCGCACCTGCAGCATCTCCAGTTCCTGGACGATCTCCTGGTCGTCGAATCCGATGGCTTTCTCGAGGGCCAGCACCCTGGACGTGGCCGATCTCAGTCGTTCCTCGGCAGCACGCGCCTCGGCGCTAGCTTCGTCCCGCTGTCTCTCCCCCTCCTCCGCCGCCGCGACCGTTGTCTGCCATACATCTCGAGCCAGCACTTCCCGTTCCCGAGCGTGACGCAGGACCCCCAGCGCGTTCTCGGTCCGACGCAGGGCATCCTGCACCTCCATCAGTTCGGCTTCCCGGACCGGCAGGTGGTGTTGTGCGGCGAAGGTCAACAGATTCGCCCGCCTGGCGTCTGCCTCCACCCGCAGCCCTCGGGCTCGGGCCTCGTGCTGCCCCGCCATTTCCTCGGCGGCGACCGCCAGGGTTTCAGCGGTTGCAGCGTCCCGGAGCAGTCCGAAGAGTTCCCGGTCGTCGGGGGCCGATGCCATCGCCCTGTGCAGGGACGCCAGCTCAGCAGCCGCCCAACTAGCCTCGGCCTCACGGCCCGTCGCCTCGGTGAGGGCCTCCTCCCGGGCGCGGGTCAGCTCGGCCCTGCGCCTGGCCCGGCCGGCCTCCCGGGCCTTCTCCCCCAGGTACTCGGCGTTGCCGTTAGGACAGCTGGCCCGCCCCGTCATGGAACCGTTACACCAGCGCCCATCGAGAGCAATCGCGAGCCCGCTTCCCGGCAACTCCTCTCCCGAATCGACCAGATGGACACCCGCCAGCAGCGCCTCGCCCTGCTCGTTCCATGGGCCGGGAACGGCCTCCAGCACCTCCCCAATGCCTCGTTCGACAGGTTCCCCGGCGACAGCCAGGACATCGTCGGCGACGACCCCCTCGTCGCTTACCCAGGCATCCAACAGCCCTGACGCAGCGAGCGCAGCCTCGACGGCGGCCAATTCATGTCCCGGCAGGCCCTCACGCGGGTTCACAAGCCGCCAGAGGGGTGCTCCGCCGTCGGGGCGCACACGCCGTGTCCACAGCGCAGGCGGCTGCGGTTCCGCAACCCCGGCTTGCCCCAATCCCCTGATGCGCTCGCCCAGTTCACCGATGCGTTGCCTGGCAAGCCGGCCCTGCATCTCGGAGTCCTGCAACCTCGCCTGGATCGGGGCGCACGCGGGTTCATACCATTCCTCTCTGATGCGTTCCCTGAGCGGTCGCTGCGGGATCCTGCCGTCGGGGAGGGCAGCCTGCCAGGCCTCGACATCCGCGTCGCCTCCGAGCTCCTCCGCCCAGATGTCGAGCCCTGCCGCCAGCGAATCGCGTTCCCGCTCGGCGGCCTCCCACGCGGTGTCGCGCCGTTCCTCGGCCTCGATGCTTCGTTGTCGGGTCTCCGCCGCGACATCCTCCGCGCGACTGGCCTCCTGATCGGCCAGGACCGCCTCTCCCAGGAGCTGCTGGAAGCGCTTCACGTCGCGCTGTCTGTCGCTCACCCGCTGCTCCGTCAGCACCGGATCGAAGTCGACGACATCCACCCCCGCTTCTCGCGCCGCGTAGCGGGCATCGGCGAGACGCTCCGAGGCCTCCCGGCGCCGGATTTCGAGAGCTGCCTCTGCGGATTCCCGAGCACCCCCCGACCGGCGCGCCGACGCATCAGCCGCCTCGGCACGCCGATTGGCCTCCGCGGATACCCGTCCCATCATCTCCGCGACGGCGCGGGCGTGCGTCAGACGGGTCAGCCTTCCCTGCGCGTCCTGGTAGCGGCTGGAGGCCCGCAGCTCCTCGGCCGCCACCCGGGCACCCTCACCTGCAAGTTCCAGGGAGCGGCGTTCCTCCTCCACCACGGCCCGTCGCACCTTCGCCTCCCCAAGTTCCCGGCGCGCATCCCGTTCCCTGCGAGTGACATCATCGAAGGCGGTGATCGCGGACCTGCTCCTGTCCGCGGCCCTCCGCAACACCGCCCGTACCCAGGGCCGCCAGGAACACGCAGTGAACCCCTCCACCACATCGATGGCCTCCGCCGCACGATCCAGGTCGGCACGAATCTCGTCCAGCTGATCCCAGCCATCAGCGAGCTGGTTGATCTCGGAGCGATCAAGTTCCGGCAGGGCATCGTGCAGACGATCGCTGATGAAGCGCACCTGGAGCTGCTCACCCAGTTTCGGGGTGCGGGTGACCCGCAGCAGCTTTCCCACCGCCTCCAGTTTTTCGGCGGTGCTGCCCAGCAGCTGGGAGGCCACTTCGCGGCGGTACGCTGCTGCGCTCTTATGCCTGGTGAATCCCTCGGCGCTCACGTCCTTCGGTAGCACCACGCGGCGGGCAACCAGCAGCTCGCAGCCCCCACGCACCCGTGCCCCACCGGAGAGGGTGCACCAGTGGAGGCGCATGTCGGCGGCGGCGCTACGGGCCTCCGCGAACAGCAACGTGGTGAAAAACTCCTCGCCCTGTTCGGTGCGGCGTCCGTACTCCACCCACAGCCAGCCGTGGTGGGTGGATGCGGTTGCTTCGCGGCGATCGGCATCGCGTCCGGTGGGTTCGACGTAATAGCGGAAGGTCTTCCCGGAGCGGCCCAGCGTGTCGATGTTGCTGGATGCGACATCAGCGAGCCACGGGATGAGGTGGTTAGCGCCATCAGTGACGACTTGCCGGTCTCGTTGCTGCCCATGAGCTGCACCCAGCCGTCCGCGTACCAGTACTCGGTGGTCTCGAACTCCCACAGGTTCACCACGCCCGCGCGCAGCGCCTGCCAGCGATCGGCCCTGACGGGGCTGGGTAGTTGACCCGCGACCATGGCGTCGCGCCACGACTTCAGGTGCTCGTCGTCAAACATCACTCCTCCTCGCCCGAGGTCAGTTCAGCGTCGCGGTAACGTCCCACGGCCGGGGTGAGGATCCAGTCCCCGGCCTCCACCCTGAGCAGGCCGAGTTCGCTCAGCCGCCCGGCCACTGCGTCGCGGATCGCCGGGGGGGATTCCCTCAGGGCCACCGTGAGTTGTTTCTCCTTGCCGCGGTGGATGTCGACCGCGGCGCCTAGCACCCGGTCGGCAGAAACCCGATGGAACCCTGTCGCCCCCGGGCACAGCGCATCGATCATGGCCAGTGTCACCCAGTCCAGGGCAGTGGCATCGGGGAAACCGCACACCATCCCCTCGGGTAGTTCCCAAGAAGCCGGCATCACCAGTATGAGCGCGTCACTGCGCACCTCGACCCGACCGCCTGTCAGCTCCTCGGCTCGCTCCACCACACGGCTGCGCTGCCGGGTCAGGTAGTCCCGGGGGGATTCGGAAAGCTCCTCCGGGTAGAGGGCCTGACACTCCACCAACATCCGCACCAGTTCCTGTCCCCGAGCGTCCTGGCCACCGTCGATCCTGCGGGCCAGAGCCAGCTCAACATCATCGGTATCCACCAACAGCATCAGGGCGTCCCGGTGCAACAGATAGCCCGCACCGATCCCGGACCCGGTGCGTTCCCAGTCGTTCTGCAGCGTCCCGGAGGTACGCTCCTCGAGCACCCCGTGGGTGGTGAGCATGCGAACGGCGGCGAGTAGCCGCTGCCGGTCCGGGCGACGATTCGGGTCGTAGGGCCAACCACCGTTGATCTGTGCTAGCCGTGCCACGTCATCGGAGAGTTCCTGAAGGGTCAGCGACTCCCCGGTGCTGGCCTCCAGGCAACTGGCGGCGTACAAGACCAGGACCAGCTGACCACGAGGCGGCGGTGTTGTCGCGGGTAGGGCCACCCGTCCTCCGATAGATGGCCTGCGCAGCCGGTAGCAGCGGTTGATCCCCGCCAGGAGATAACCCACCCGCTTGGCCCAGACGCTGAGGGTGGTGGCGTGACGATGCACGAGCATGTGCAGTTCGGGATGCTGCCACGGTGTGACGAGAGGGTTCGCCATCAGACCGGTGAAAGCGGCCTGGATCTCGGCGTGGTCGCTGCCCAGCATCACGATGTGAACTCCACCAGGGCGTCGGCCAGCACAAGCCTTCCCTCTTCGGTCTGGCAGACCGCAGACCTGGGAGGGTGGACGGGAATCAATTTCATGGTGCACCTGCCGTCAGCAGTGGTGCCCATCCCGTTCGCCTCACGGGCCGAGGCGAGTAGGTCCAGAAAGAGACGAGTCTCCCCTGCCGTCAGGGCGGCCCAATCGCTGAGGCGCGTTCCGGAACGGGAGATCAGACGATGTTCGGCCTCCTGAAGCTCGGCCTGGTCGTGGGCGGCGTTCGCGCGGGCCAGTTCCCTGGCCTTAGACCGGTCCGCCACGCGAGGTGCCCTGCCGGACAGGGAACGCCGCCCCTGGGAACGCAGTCGCTTCGAGACAGGCACGGGAGGCGCATCCCATACGCTGGGAGCACCCGGAACCTCTGGTGCTTCCAGGGCCAGGTGGCGGGCGGAATAGAGCCCCGTACCGGTTGCAAAAACCCGCCACGCCTCCGCGTCATCCTCGGCCCGGGCGACCGCATCAGCTAGCCGGGACAGCTCGGCTGCCCGGGAAACGGTTCCCCCGACCGCGAGCAGCGCCCGGTGTCCTCGAAGAACCGGGGTGACGGCATCGCGCATCTGGCGCCGAAGCCGGGTGGCCTGCGGCAGTTCGCCGCTGAACCAACGTTCCAGGACGGCGACGATGCCTGACAGGTGGCTGGTTGCGCGGGCTACCGTCTCCGGGTTGATCTCGGCGCCGAGACGTTGCAGGGTCAGGGCCCGCCAGGTGTCGGGGCCGATGTCCTTCAGAGCCGGCAAGCAGGCCGTGATGCGTCCGGACCAGGCATCCACCCCGGCACCCCAGGCATCGACATAGGCGAGGATGGTTTCCAGCAGCCGTGTGATACGGGCCTGATCGGGAATCCCACCGAGCGCCGCTGCCATTCGGGACTGCCACTGGTTGGCCTCCCGGGCCATGGCGTCCAGGGTGGTCTCGACAACGGAAAACTCCCGGGATGCGTCGTCGATGCGCTCCCCCGCCAGTGCGTCAAGGGCTGCCCGGAGCCGGTCAGCCAACACTGCCGGGGCCAACAGCACCGCCGTGCCGGCTCCAAGGGCCTCCTCGATGGCCCTGACAACTTGGTTGAGGGCCGCCCCGGCCTCGGTGAGCTGATAGCGGTAGCGGTTCCGAAGGAATTCTTCCTCGGTGGTGGCCCGGTCCTGCCAGGCCTCGCAGGTACCCCAGGAGACCAGCGATGCCAAGCGGTCGGAGAGGTTGAGGTCTTCCATTAACTCTGCCGCTGTCTCTTGCGGAAGCCGGGCGCGGATCAGATCGGCCAGCTCGTCGTGTCCCACCCCGGTCAGTGACACTTCCTGTCGCGCAGCCAACACGTCCACGATGAGCCGGTACTGGCGAGCATGGGAACCGATGAGATAGCTGGCGGCGCGGATCTCTCCAGGGGTAGCGAACAGGTCCCAGGAAGACAGCTCCCCTGATCGCGCTTCGGTCACGAGCCCACCCTACCCAGCTACCCTCTTAAGGAACGGTAATGGCCCCCGGAGTTCCCGGGGGCCATCATCGTGTGTGCCGGAGGACGGGTCAGCGACCTTCACCCGTCTTCGGCAGACCGGGCTTGACCGGCGGCCTGCTGGTCGGGCGGGACGGTGTGCTCGGTTCTGGTGTCGGAGAAACCGTCGGTTCGCCGGTCGGGGAAGTGGTCGGTTCGGTTCCCTTGCCCACCTCACCTGTGATGGCCTCCGTGACGCCCTGAGCGTTATCGAAGGCGACAGCCATGTATCCCAGCGTTTTCTGGTCGGCATAGGCGGCATCGTTGCGTTCGAGGTTGAATGTCTCCGATTCGCCCCGATTGACCTTGAAGAACTGGCCATCGTTGAAAGGCTTGTTTGTCGGGTCATACTGCGCCCACTGCTCGATGGTGTCCACAGCCGTCGCGTTCCTGGAATCGACGGCATTGGCGGTGTAGCTGAACTTGCCTGTGATACCGACCTGACTGGCGACGACCTGTAGCACCACGGTGCTGGAATCCGTCGGGGAAAGGGTAATCGAACCAGTGGGATAGATATTCCCGTCAGAGAGATCCACCACGAACACCTCGGCGAGCCCGTTGATCCGCTGTTCCCGGACACGACCGGAATCCATGCTAACGATTCGGTAGTCGGCTTTGCCGTCATTGTCATTGTCGATATCGACGTTGTATTCGAGCTGAGCTGGGTTGGAGAACCGGGAGCTGGAGTTCAGCGCAAAGTTCACGGTCCTGAGAGAGTCGTCGCCGTAACTCGCCACCCCGACACTCGCCAGATCCTGACCGCTGTCGATCGCATCCGGGATGTCGGCCGGATCGCTCAGTCCCCACGTGTAGAGCGCGGCGTAGGCATCGAGCGCACCGCCCTCGTTACTGAAAGTGACGTCTGTGCCCTTGGATGTGACCGTGTTGGCAGCCTTCACGTTGGACAAGGAACGGGGAACCAGCAGGTATGGCATGGTCAGGGTCTTGCCGTTGGAAACGGTGAACGTCAGGTTCCCGGAGGCCTCATAGAACCACGGCGAGTTCGGGCTGTTGACGCCGCTGGGCACGTCGGAGGCCGACATGGTGATCGTGACGTCAACATCCACGCTGCCTCCCGCAGGAACCGTGGTCTGTTCCTGGCTGAAGGAAATGCTGGCCTTCTTCGATTTCTCGGCCTGCTGTGAGCCGGCAGTGATCTGCGCCGTCTCGGCGCCCTTGTTGACAAGGGTGACCTTACGGGTTACCTCGAAGGTGGTGGCTGATTCCGCGTACCCAAAGCTGAGTCCTGGCTCCCGCACCACGGTACCGTTCACGTCCGAGGAGTCACCGTAGGCGACGAGGGAGGCGCCGACAGCTTCAGCAGGATCAACCAGGCCCCCAGCCAGGGCGGGATCATAGCCGCCGACCTTCTCGGGGTCGGCGGTGTTGACCAGCGAGGCCGCGATCTCCTGGGCACTCCACTCCGGATGGGCCTGGACCGCGAGAGCCGCGACGCCGGTGACGTGCGGGGTTGCCATGGAGGTACCCGAGTCAACAATGCCCTGGTTGCCGGTCCCGACTGCCGCAGACAGAATAGAAACGCCAGGAGCGGTCACGTTCGGGCGCACGGTCGAGTCTCCGCTGCGCGGGCCCGCGGAGCTGAACTCGGTAAGCCCGCCGTGGTTCTCGTTGGGGATGTTATTAGCGCTCAGCGTGATCTGCTCGCCGTCCGCAGCAATGATGGCCTCGCCGTCGGAGGACCTCACTCCGAGCAGTAGGCCTGTGTCACTCTTCAGCTCCTCGTCCAAAGGATTGGCGGGGAGCGCGCCGATGTAGGGCGGTAGTTCATCGCTTTTATTGATCATGATGGCTCCTGCCAGCCCCCAGTGCCGGGCGTACAAGGCTTTTAGCATGTCAACACAGTCACCACTTCTGGTGACCACGATCGATCCCTGTGGAACGCCGGCGTACTCGTTGAGGTCGCAGCCTGTCGAGAGCTCATCGCCGGTTCTGAGGACATGGAGTCTCGCGCTCTGGGGAATTTCGGCGGCGTTGACATCGATGGCCTGGATGGTCCTGTCATCAACGGTGAACTGCGCACCCGGATGGTTCTCCAGGGCGTCGCTGGCAGCAACAGAGACTGCCCCAGCACCGGTTCCCGGCGACCCGGTCAGATATGGCCGGGAACCGGCGTTGCCAGAGGCCGCGACCACTACGGTCCCCGCGGCCACTGCATTGGAGACGGCGACAGCATCGGGATCAGTGACCTTGCCGAAAGGTGTATCCAACGACAGGTTGATGACGTCCATGTGGTTCTTGACGGCCCAGTCAACGGCATCGGCCGTGAGATTGCTCTTCCCCTCGCACCCGAAGACCTTCAACGCGTACAGATCGGCCTCAGGAGCCCCGCCGGGGCCAATCCGGAACTCGTTGTTGTAGGTGGTGGAGTCATAGGGGCCCTTGTAGGTGTCGCCATCAGCGGTCACACCCGCCCCGGCGGCGGTGGCCGCCACGTGGGGTCCATGCCCGAACTTCTCGCAGTCGATGGGGTTGTTGTCCGGCTGTGGAGTGTTCTGTCCGGTGTAGAGGTCGCCGGCGAAGTCATACCCACCTTTGACACGTGAATCGTAATAGGGAGTCGGATCCGTGGCCGCGGTGGCCTCAATGAACGCGTCCGGGGTGCCCTCCCCTCCGAAGGTGGCGTGGGTGTAGTCAATCCCACTGTCGATGATGGCGATCTTGACGCCCTTGCCCGTGTAGCCGGTTCCACCAGCTCCCTGCCAGGCGTTCGGGGAGCCGATGTAGGGAACACCCGCGGTGTTGCTGCGCGCATGCACGGGAATGGCCTGCACGCTCTTGACCCCGTCGATGCCCTCGACGTCGGCCACCTGAGCGCTATCTATCGTCACTCGCAGGCCGTTGTAGGCGGACTGCAGGCGGTTTTCAACCGCGCCTCCTAAGGAGGTCACCTGCGCGGCCACCTTGTCCTGGGAGTTGGAGAGTTTTTCCTGTATCTGTTTTTCTTCCCCCTCACTCAAGGACCCGCCCTTGTTCGCTTTGACGACCGCGACGGGATCCTCGGCGAGCTCCACCATGACAGTGACCGGCCCCTTCTGCGGAAGGATCTCCTTCGCGGCGTCGGCGGGAACCTTCGTCTTGGGAGCCGGTTGGATCAGGTCGGACATGTTTTGCGGGTCCGTCGTCTCGTCAGCCGATGTGGTTGCCACGGGGGTGAGAAGAGCTAACACCCCCACCATGGCCACTAATTTGTTACGTCGCACAGTTCTGCCTTTCATAATCGGGAGTGCGACCCCATCCAGCGCCGCCGGAGTATCAGCACGCCGTCCAGGTATTTATCGGCAAACCTTAATTACCGCACCCTGTTTTGTGAACCCCCCGCATTGAAAATGGTCGCGCCAGGAAGTCCCCGAACAACTCCTGCTAATGTTCCAAGACGCCGGGGTGCCCCACCGCAAGGGGCTGAGATCAAACTCGTCGAACCTGATGCAGTTCGCACTGACGAAGGGAGCGCCATGAATGTCGCGTCCGTCCTTGCCCACCTCCGCGCCACGACCCCTCTGATTCATTGTCTGACCAACACCGTGGTGCCGCAGATCACGGCCAACGTCCTGCTGGCCGCTGGCGCCGCACCCGCAATGATTGACCTTCCCGAAGAAGCCGAGATCTTCGCCGGGATCGCCTCAGCAGTGCTGATCAACGTCGGCAACGGCTCCTCGGAGCAGTACGCGGCGCAGCGTGCTGCCGCGAGCGCCGCCCACGAGGCCGGCACTCCCTGGGTGCTTGATCCGGTCGCGGTCGGTGCACTGCCGGTACGGACCGCCCTGGCCCGAGAACTGCTGGCTCTGTCACCTGCCGCGATCCGGGGCAATGCGTCCGAGATCCTGGGCCTGGCGGGCGCCAGCACCGGAGGTCGGGGGGTGGACTCCACCGCCCCCGTTGAGGCCGCGGTGGAGGCGGCACGAGACCTGGCCACCAAGCACAACACCGTCGTGGCGATCTCCGGAGAGGTCGACGTGGTGGTCAGCGCGTCACGAACCACGCGCGTCCACGGTGGCGACCCGCTGATGCCGCTGGTGATCGGCACGGGCTGCTCGCTCGGCGCACTGGTCGCGGCGACACTCGGCGCCACCCGGGAGCACCCCTGCCCACACGATGCGGTCGTCGCCGCCCACGCCCTGTTTGCTGCCGCGGGCACCGTGGCGGGCCGCGATGCGAAGGGCCCGGCCAGTTTCGAGATCGCCTGGCGCGACGCTCTGTACGCACTGCCACCCGACGAGGTTGCCTCCTTGGTCACCGTCGAGGAGGCCTGATGCAGATCGACTGGCGGCTCTACTACGTCACCGACCCCGACCTGTCCGGCGGTCGCGACCACGTGGCCCACACCGTGGAACAAGCCGTGCTGGGTGGGGCCACGGTGATCCAGTTCCGCGACAAGAACGCCGACGACGACACCTTCCGGACAGGCGTGCTCGCCTGCCGGAAAGCCATCGAATCCGCCATGGCCAAGGGTGCAGCCGGAGCGGAGCTGTTCGTCAACGACCGCCTGGGGATCGCGGTGGAGCTGGGAACGCACCTGCACATCGGGCAGTCCGACGGCGACCCCGCGGTGGTCCGCGAGGCTCTCGGGCCGGATCGGTTGCTGGGGGTATCCGTCAGTTCCCGGGGCGAGCTGGATGCCATCGCGGCAATCAGGTGTGCCGATGTGATCGGCCTATCTCCGGTGTGGAACACCAGCACCAAGACCAACACCGCCCCGGCGTTGGGCCTGGACGGGGTCCGGGAACTGCTCGCCGCCCGGCCCGCGGGCCTGCCCGCGGTGGCCATCGGGGGGATCAACGCCACCAACGCCGCCGAGGTCATCGCGACCGGGGTGGACGGTATCTGCGTGGTGTCCGCGATCGCAGCGGCCACCCGCCCCCGCGAAGCCGCATCACACTTGAAAGAACTCTGGGAGACACCATGACACCAAGAACCGCACTTTCCATAGCGGGCTCCGACCCGAGCGGTGGCGCCGGAATCCAGGCCGACCTGAAGACCTTCGCCGCTCTTGGGGTGCACGGCATGGCCGCGCTGGCAGGCCTGACGGTTCAAAACACCCAAGGAGTGCGAGCCGCATGCCCCGTGGATCCGGAATTCGTCGTCGCACAGGTGGAAGCTATCCTCGACGACATCGAGGTGCACGCCACCAAGCTCGGGATGCTCACGAACGCGAGGATCGCAGAAGCGGTGGCAGACCTGATCGCCGCGCGCCGGACAGATTTCGGTTTCCTGGTCCTCGACCCCGTGATGGTGGCGACCTCGGGAGACAGGCTCCTGGCCGACGAAGCGGTCGAGGTGGTTCGCACCCGATTGTTGCCGCTGGCCGACCTAATCACCCCAAACGTCCCGGAGACCGCGGTTCTGGCCGGTTCCTCACCTGCGGGTGACAGCTCCGAGCTCCAGGCACAGGCGGAACGCATCGTCACGACGGGCGCCCGCGCGGTCCTGGCAAAAGGCGGTCACCTGACCGGCGAGGAGCTGACCGATCTCCTGGTCATGCCGAACGGAACCGCACGGTTCACCGGCGCTCGCGTGAACACCCGCAATACCCATGGCACCGGATGCACCCTCAGTTCCGCAATCGCCGCCACCGCGGCGCGCACCGGAATTGCGCCAGGCGGCACCGTTCCGGAACACGTGGTGGCGGAGGCCCGTGATTTCCTGCACCGCGCCATCCTTGCGGGGGCCGATTGGCAACTCAGTCGCTCCCCCGGGTCCGGACACGGCCCGGTGAACCACCTGATCAACCTGAAAGG
Organism: Propionibacterium sp.; assembly: GCA_013333945.2. Lineage (GTDB taxonomy): Bacteria > Actinomycetota > Actinomycetes > Propionibacteriales > Propionibacteriaceae > Arachnia. The sequence goes on along the minus strand of JABCNW020000129.1, from coordinate 7,274 downwards.
AACGCAGGCATGACCTGGCGCACACGGGAGTTCAGCACTTCGGCCTGGGAACACATCGCCGGGATCCGCGAACGCATCGACCGGCTGCCGCTGCTGACCCAGCTGGCCGACGGCACCCTGGAGCCGCGTCGCTTCGTCGAGTACATCGTCCAGGACGACTTCTACCTGCGCGGCTATTCCCGGGCCCTGGCGCTGCTAGCCGCCCGGGCCCCGCACGCCAAGGCCCGGTCCTTCTGGGCACAGAGTGCTGGGGAGGCCGTCGCAGCCGAAAAGCTGATGCACGATGCCCTCCTCAACGACCCTTTGCTGCGCTCCGCCCCGCACGCACCCGCCCCCTCCCCCACCACACGCGGCTATGTGAACTTCATCCAGACCGCAGTCGCCTACGATCCCTACCCGGTGGGAGTGGCGGCGGTGCTGCCCTGCTACTGGGTCTATGCGCAGGTGGGCCTGGACCTGGCCGAACGGGCCCAAGCGGTGGAGAACCATCCCTACGGAACCTGGGTGTCGACCTACGCCGACCCGGCCTTCCAGGAAACCACGGCCACCGCCATCGAGCTTCTCGACGAGGCGGCCGAGGCCGCCGACGAAGCAACGAGAACAGTCATGCTCGACACCTTCGCCGACGCCGCCCGCTACGAGGAGCTGTTCTGGGAGCGCAGCCACTCCTTGGAGGCCTGGACCCTGTAACCGGCCATGACGTTCAGTGCCCGCCGTGCCCCCGCTGAAGGATGACCTACAGGCAGGGGCACTCAAACCGATGGAACCGGGCTGCGCTGAAGAGGCTCAGGACATTTCTCCAGCATCCGAAACTCGTGAAAAACGTGTGTCCCGGCCCTTGACGAAGCCGGGACACACCATTCTGAAAAGATCAGTCCTCGCGCTGTTTCAGCACAGCCTTAGCAGCCGCGAAACGGGCAATGGGTACCCGGTACGGAGAACAGGAGACGTAATCCAGGCCGACAGACTGGAAGAACTCCACGGAATCCGGATCACCGCCGTGTTCACCACAGACACCGGCCTTCAGGCGCGGTTTAACGGAACGCCCCTTCGCGACACCGATCTCGACCAACTGCCCCACACCGTCCACATCGATGGATTCGAACGGGTTACGTTCCAACACTTTACTCGTGACGTACTGGGTGAGGAAGCCGTTCTCGGCATCGTCACGGCTGATACCAACGCCGGTCTGGGTGAGATCATTGGTGCCGAAGCTGAAGAAGTCAGCGTACTCGGCGATCTGATCCGCCACCAAGGCAGCGCGCGGCAGCTCGATCATGGTGCCGACCGTCACCTTCAGTTCTTTGCCGGCGGCCTTCAGCTCTTCGGCAACCGTCCTCTCCACGATCTCGCGCTGGATCTCCAATTCCTTCGACAGCGCCACGAGGGGAATCATGATCTCCACGCCGACCGTCTCGCCCTCACGTTCCAGCACCGCCAAGGCAGCACGAACAATGGCGCGGGTCTGCATGGCCGGAATCTCCTGGTAGAGCATCGCCAAACGACAGCCGCGAGTACCGAGCATCGGGTTGAGTTCGTGGAGACGCTTGACCTGGGCGAGAGTGGCGCGGGCAGCCTCCAGTTCGGATGCATCGCCGCCCGTCAACTCAAGACGCTGCACCAGCAGCGACTGCTCCACCAGATTCGGCAGGAACTCGTGGAGCGGCGGATCGAGGAGCCGGACGGTGACGGGAAGCCCCTTCATTGCGGTGAAGATGCCCTCGAAGTCGGCCTGCTGCATCGGCAGGATCTCATCGAGCGCATCCGCCCGGGCCTCGTGGGTTTCCGCCAGGATCATGCGGCGGACCGCAGGCAGCCGGTCAGCAGCCATGAACATGTGCTCGGTGCGACACAGCCCGATGCCCTCGGCACCCAGTTCACGAGCCTTGGATGCGTCCTCGAAGTTGTCGGCGTTCGCGCGCACCCCGAGTTCACGGACCTCGTCGGCCCACGTGACCACGCGCTGGAAGTCCTCGTTGATGCGCGGCGGGATCAGCTTGATCTCCTGCGCGAACACATCACCCGTGGAACCGTCGAGGGTGATGACCTCACCCTCCTTGATGATCCGGTCGCCGACGGTGAGTGTGCGGCCTTTGGCGTCGATGTGGATGCCGGAGGCACCTGCAACGCACGGCTTGCCCATGCCACGCGCTACCACTGCAGCATGGGAGGTCATGCCTCCGTGGGCGGTGAGCACACCCTGGGCGACGATCACGCCGTGGATGTCATCGGGGGTGGTTTCGTAGCGCACCAGCACCACTGCTTCACCACGCCCGCCGCGCTCGGCGGCGGTGTCGGCATCGAAGACCACCTCGCCGACCGCAGCCCCCGGGGACGCGGGGAGGCCCTTCGTGATGGGTTTCTGGCCATGTGACGGATCGATGGCGGGGTGCAGCAGCTGATCCAGCTGGTCCGGTTCGATGCGCAGCAGCGCCTCCTCCTTGGTGATGACGCCCTCGTCTACCAGGTCGGAGGCCACCTTCAACGCGGCGGCTGCGGTGCGTTTTCCGTTGCGGGTCTGCAGCAGGAACAGCTTGCCGTTCTCGACGGTGAACTCCATACCCTGCATGTCGCGGTAGTGAGCCTCCATGCGCCGCATCGTGTCGATGAGTTCGTCGTAGGCCTCGGGCAGCACATCGCGCATCTCAGCGAGCGGTCGTGGGGTGCGGTTGCCTGCCACCACGTCCTTGCCCTGAGCGTTGACGAGGAACTCGCCGTAAAGTTCATTCGCACCCGTCGAGGGGTTACGGGTGAAGCACACGCCGGTGGCGGAGTCGTCGCCACGGTTTCCGAAGACCATCTGCATGACGTTGACGGCGGTGCCGAGGTCGGAGGGAATGTTGTTGGCGCGGCGGTACACCTCGGCACGAGGGTTCTGCCAGGAACGGAACACCGCATTCACGGCCCGGTGGAGCTGTTCGACAGGGTCGGAGGTCCACTCGCCACCCAAGTGTTCGTTGCTGATCTCCTTGAAGGTTGCCACCAGCTCCTTCAGGTCCGCAGGCCCCAGGTCGGTGTCGAGTTCGACGCCGCGCTTTCGTTTCAGCTCGGTCAGTGCATCTTCGTAGGCGTAGGCCGGAACACCTTCGACCACTTCGCCATACATCTGGATGAAGCGGCGGTAGCAGTCCCACGCGAAACGTTCGTTACCGGACTCCTCAGCGATGGCCGCCACGGACTCGTCGGAGACACCAAGGTTGAGGATGGTGTCCATCATTCCGGGCATGGAGAACACTGCTCCGGAACGCACCGAAACCAGCAGCGGACTCTCGGAGCCGCCGAGTTTGCGTCCCGTACGTTCCTCCAGCCGAGCCAGACCCGCGTTGATCTCATCCGCCAAGCCGTCGGGCCACTCTCCGCCCCGGTTCATGGTTTCCACACAGGCCGTCGTGGTGACTGTGAAGGCATCGGGGACAGGGACCCCGATCCGGGCCATCTCGGCGACGCCCGCGCCCTTTCCTCCGAGTAGGTTACGCATGGTCGCGTCACCCTCCGAGAGGTCGTAGATATAGCGCTTCTCGCTCATTCGCGTTTATCTCCCTTGATTGTTGCGACGGGTCTACCTCGTCAGCCCTCAACTTTAGCGGCTTCCCGCAGGGACCTACCGCAGTATGCAGATTGCCTCATCGGCTGGACATGTGATATGGCAACCATTGACCATTGTCAGTTCCCCGATTAAACTCGGGACATGTTGAAACCACTGGCCGGAATTGCTGGCATGTTGCTGACCGTCTCCTTGGTCGCATGTGCCGTAGACGCCACAGCTGATCCCGGCGATCCGGGAACCGAGGAGTCCCCAGTCGGTCTTACTCAACTCATTGCTCCCGCCCCCACGTTCTCACCCAGCAGTGAGATCACGGCGGAGGCCCCTGAAACTCACATGGAGGCCATCCGGGCCGACCTGAACGAACGCGGCATCGCCGGTTCCGAGGCGACTTTGGTGGAAGCTCACAAGAAAATGTGGAGGACAGGTGCGCTGGGCTGTCCGATCCCCGGGGCCACCTACACCCAGGCCCTGGTGGACGGCTGGCAGATCGTGGTGAAAGTCGGGGACACGACCTACGACTACCGCTTCGGGACGACCCCCTCCCCAGTGCTGTGCGAGAACAATGGTCTGCCGACCCTCAACGGTGGCCCTTCCATCGATCCCACCGACATCTGAGATCCGGAAGATCACGAGCACCTCTCGAGGACCCTCCGGTCGGGATCCGCTAGAGACCGAACAACGATGGCCCCGCGATCAGCGGGGCCATCGTTGTTTTCGCGGGTTCCGGTTCAAACCGTTATCCGAGATCTCCCGTCTTGGGCAGACCCGGCTTGACCGGAGTCCGGCTCGGGTTGCTGGCCGGGGTGGGCGAGGCCGGGGTGCCTGGATCACCCTGAGAGGACGACGCGGAGGGGTTCGGCTCCGTCGAGGTGGTTCCACCACCGGTCAGCGCGCCCGTGACCGCCTCAGGAGTTCCCTGGTCGTTGTCGAACACCACAGCCATCCATCCCAAGGACTTCTGGTCCTCAGCCGCGGATCTGTTGTACGAGATGGACACGTCACTCGTGCCATCGGCCGCCACCTGGAACGCCTGACCGTCGTTGAAGGGGCGATTGTCAGGATCATAGGTTGCATGGCTGTCGACGCTGTCCTTCACGTCGTTGGTGCTCTGGGTTTCAACCCAGTACTGGAACTTTCCCGCCACACCGACGTCAGAGGCCTTGACCACGAGGATCACCGTGCTGGAATCGCTGGGAGCCAAGGCGTACGTGCCCGCCGATTTGGCCTTGCCGTTGGACTGGTCAGTAATGAACACCTCGGGACGACCGTCGTAGATTTTCTGACGCGCATACCCGGAATCCACGCTGGCCACGATGTATTCGGCCGTGCCGTCGCCGTTGGTGTCGACCGAGATCCTGTAGGCGTTACTGGCCGCATTCGAGTGCCGTGAATGGCTGTTGACCGCGAACGCCAAGGCCTTCTCACCGTCGATCGTGGTGGTCTGGACACCAACGTTAGCGATGTCGGCGCCTTCGCTCGCGTCGGCGTCAGCCCCGCTGGAAAGGTCACCCTTCGGATCGGTGATGCCCCAGTCGAACAGGAAGCCCCTGGCATCATAGGTGCCGCCCTGATTCTGGAAGCTGATCTTGGAGGCATCGGAGCTGGCCTCACCGGTCACCTTGGTCGTGGAACGGGGAACCATCAGATAGGGAACGCTCAGTGTCCTGTCCCCGGAGGTGAACTGCACGTTGCCCGAGGCCTCGTAGTAGTCCGGGGAGTTGGCGGTCTTGATGCTGCTCGGGACATCGGACGCCTTGAGGCTCAGGGTCACCGTGACATCGGCCGTGCTGCCCGCAGGAACGGTGACCTGCCTGTCGCTGAGCGTGACCTGTGCGGGCAGGCTCTGGTCCGAGGCCTTGGTCTCCCCGGTGAAGGTGACCTCCGAGTTGCCCTTGTTCACGAGGGTTATCTTCTTGCTTCCTTCGAAGGAACCATTGGACTCCTGGTAGTCGAAGCTGACCGTTGCGTCTCGGAGGGTCTTGCCATCCACCTCCGTGGAGTCACCGAAAGCGAAGACCTGGGTCGACGTGGAGTCCGCGGGATCCACCAGTCCACCACCACGGGTGGGTCCATATCCGGATACCTTGGATGCATCGGCCGTCGAGACGATGGCCGCGGAGAGCTCCTGGGAGTTCCACGTTGGATGGGCCTGCTTGGTGAGAGCCGCGACACCCGCAGCGTGCGGAGCAGCCATGGATGTCCCCGACAAGGTGCTGGCCTCGGTCCCGGAACCCACCCGGGCGGAGTTGATGGACACGCCGGGAGCGGCCACGCTGGGACGCAGGGCGGAATCACCGCTGCGTGGGCCGGCTGAGGTGAAGGAGCCGTAGCCGGTGAAACCCGAGTTGGAAATCGTGTTCGCGGTGAAGGTCATCTGCTTGCCGTCAGCAGCCGCTAGGGATGTGCCGTCGGAGCTCTTGACACTGATGAAGGGGATCGTCACGTCCAGCTGCTCGCCGGTGGTCGAGCTACCGGTGATCACACCCTCGTAGCCGGAGTACTCGTCACTGGAGTTGATCATGACCACGGCAGCCGCCTTGTGCTTCTGCCCGAAAACGGCCCGATCGACCCGGGGGCAGGAGCCGCGTGCCGTGATTACGACGGAGACTTCCGGCACGTCGGCGTAATCGGACTCGGCGCATCCGAGGGAGACGTTGCCCGATGCATCCTTCAACACGTGAATGGGTGCGCCGGTGGGAAGTTCCGCACCGTTGGCGTTCATCGCCTGGATCGCTGTGCCATCAACGGTAAGCTGAGCACCCGGATAGTTCTCGGCAGGATCAACTGCGGCGACGGAGATGGTCCCGGCACCAGCGGCGGGAGAACCCGTCAGGTACGGCTGTGAACCGTAGTTGCCGGCGGAGGACAGCACCACGATACCCGCGGCAACGGCATTCGACGCAGCGATCGAGGTGGCATCGGTGACCTTGCCGTACGGCGAACCAAGCGACATGTTGATCACGTCCATGTGATTCTTCACGGCCCAGTCGATGGCTTCCGTGGTGACGTTCGTGGTCCCCGTGCAACCGAAGACACGGACAGCGTAGAGCTCGGCACCGGGTGCGACGCCGGGACCCACCTTGAACTGGTTGTCATGGGTCTTCTTGTCATAGGTGCCGGTGTAGGTCCGCCCGTCGGAGAGGACGCCGGCTCCGCCAACCGTGGCCGCAACGTGGGTGCCGTGGCCGGCTCGAAGACAATCGATGGGGTTGTCATCGGGCTGAGGGGTGTTCGTGCCGTTGTAGTCGTCACCGACGAGGTCGATCCCGCCCTTGACGTGCGGGGCGTCGGGGCCGTACCAGGCCGGATTGGGGGTGGTGGCCTTGGACTGTTCGTTGAACGATTCGCCGGTTCCCGGACCACCGAAGGTGGCGTGGGTGTAGTCGACACCGGTGTCGATCACCGCGACCTTGACACCTTTACCGGTATATCCGGTGGCTCCGCCTGAGCCTTCCCACACCTTCGGGGCCCCTATCATCGGAACACCATGGACGTTGGTGCGTTCGTGAACGGGAACGGAGCGGATCGACTTAACCTCGGGAAGAGCCTCGAGAGCCTCCAATTCACTGCTGTCGATGCTCACACGCATGCCGTTGAAGGCGGACTGCATCCTGCTCTCGACGGCGCCCCCCTTGGCCTCAATGCTCGCAGCAACCTGGTTCTGAACTCCCGACAGCTCGTTCTCGACCTTCCTTTCCTCACTCGGATCAAGCTCACCTCCCTTCTT
>JABCNW020000128.1 GCA_013333945.2 Propionibacterium sp. | reverse complement strand
GTCTCCTCGGAGATCTTCTCGGCGGTGAGCGCCCCGAACTTGGGATGGGCATTCAGGCCGGTGCCGACGGCGGTGCCGCCGATCGCCAGTTCACGGGCACGCGAGTCGGCGTACTCGATGCCTTCCAGGGCAAAGTCAATTTGGGCCACCCAGCCGGAGAACACCTGGCCGAGGCGGATCGGGGTGGCGTCCTGCAGGTGGGTGCGCCCGACCATGATCACGTCGTCGTACTGCTTGGCCTTCGCGTCCAGGGTGTCGCGCAGTTTCTGGACCCGCGGGTACATGGCCGCCAGCTCATTGACCACGGCGATATGCATGGCCGTCGGGAAGGTGTCGTTGGACGACTGGCCGCGGTTGACGTGGTCGTTGGGATGGACGGGGGTCTTGGTGCCGAGTTCCCCTCCGGCCAGTTCGATGGCGCGGTTGGAGATGACCTCGTTGACGTTCATGTTGGACTGGGTGCCGGATCCGGTCTGGAATACCACCAGCGGAAAGTGGTCATCCAGTTTGCCTTCGATGACCTCATCACCGGCCTTGGCAATGAGATCGGCGATGTCGCGCGGAAGCTCTCCGAGCTCCGCATTCGCCAGCGCCGCGGATTTCTTCAGAATGCCGAGCGCCTTGACCATCGGCCGACCCCACACGAAGGTCTCGCGCCCGATGTCGAAGTTGTGAAGCGACCTTTCGGTCTGGGCACCCCAGTACCGGTCGGAGGCCACATCAATGGTGCCCATCGAGTCGGATTCGGTGCGGGTGTTCGGTGTTGCCATGGGAACTCCTTTGCTCTGTCGCCAACGCATCCAAGGTTATCGTCAACGAACCGGCACCGGGCCAGCGGGTGTTGCGCGCGTTTCCCGCTTGTTCTCTCAGTTGTGGGATGCGGGACGGGAACGGGCACTCCACCGACCGTCATCGGTGCGCGTGACCACCAGGTCCATGCCGAATGTGGCGCTCAGGTTGGCGTCGGTGAGTGTTTCCTCCAAAGGCCCGGCGGCGGTCACCCGTCCCCCGGAGAGCAGTAGGCAGTGAGTGACCCCATCGGGGATCTCCTCGACGTGGTGGGTCACCAGGACGCTGGCCGGGGAACCGGGATCCTGGAAGAGGCTGGTCAGGGTGCCGACGAGTGCCTCGCGGCCTGCCAGGTCAAGCCCGCCAGCGGGCTCGTCCAAAAGCAATAGTTCCGGATCGGTCATCAGCGCCCGTGCAATCTGCACGCGTTTGCGTTCTCCCTCGCTGAGGGTCCCGAAGGTGCGATCCGCGAGATGCTCCACATACAAGGAATAGAGCAGGCCGCGGGCACGTCCCTCGTCGCCACTGTCGTATTCCTCGCGCCAACGTCCTATCACTGCCCAAGCTGCCGAGATCACCACATCGAGGACCCGTTCCCCCGCAGGAATACGCTCAGCCAAGGAGGAAGAGGTCAACCCGATACGGGGCCGCAACTCGAACACGTCGACCCGCCCCAGCACCTCGTCGAGCAGGCGAACCGTCCCCGAGGTCGGAAACATATTTGCGGAAAGCACGGACAGCAGTGTGGTCTTGCCAGCTCCGTTGGGACCTAGCAGCACCCATCTTTCATCATCTCCGATGCTCAGGTTCACCGTATCCAACAGAGTCGAGGTCCCACGCCTGACCGTCACATCTTCGAGTGCTGCCACCATTGCCATGGGGTCAACGTTACTCGTACCGGAAGTTTCGCGGGCAAGGACCTGCCCCACCCGCGAAACCTCCGGATATTGTCAGGCCCCGGTCGAGTGGAGACCACCGTCGACGTGAATCATTTCACCGGTGGTGGCGGGGAACCAGTCGGAAAGCAGCGCCACAACAGCCTTGGCGGTAGCCGTGGTGTCGGTGGGATCCCACCCGAGCGGCGCACGCTGTCCCCAGATGTCGTTGAATTCCTCGGCTCCAGGAATGGCCTTCTTCGCGATGGTGTCGATGGGCCCTGCCGCGACCAGGTTGGACCGGATGCCCTCGGAACCCAGGTACCGAGCCAGGTAGCGACTGGCCGATTCGAGCCCTGCCTTGGCCACCCCATCCAGTCGTAGTTCGGCCATGTGACCCGAGCGTCGAAGGTGAGACCGACGATGGAGGAACCACGGTGAAGCAGCTCCCGGCAGGCCACCGCAAGCGAGACGTAGGAGTAGGTGGAGGTGTTCAGGGAGATCCCGACGTCCTTCCACTCGGTGTTCAGGAAGGCCCCACCGAGAGCCCGCTCGGGATTGGCGAAGGCGATGGAGTGAACGATGCCGTCCACGCGGTCACCGAAGTGTTCTCCAAGCTGCCCGGGCAACGCCGCGAGGTGTTCGGGATCGGTGACGTCGAGTTCCAGCACAGGCGGAACGGTCTCCAGCCGCCCGACGACACGCCGGGTAAGTCCGACGGCCCGACCAAGGTTACTGACGACCACGTTGGCACCTTCGGCCTGTGCGATCTCGGTGACGCGGTAGGCGATGGATGTATGCATGGTCACTCCGGTGACCAGGATGTTCTTGCCGTCGAGGATTCCCATGTAGATGCTCCTTGTAGTTTTTCAGTGGCCCATTCCGAGGCCGCCATCGACCGGTATGACGGCGCCCGAGACATATCCTGCCCCCGCGAGGAACAACGCCGCACCCGCAACATCCTCGGCCTGCCCGAGGCGTGCAACCGGGATGCGTTCTTGATATCCCTTGATGACCTTCTCGTCCAGGGCCGCGGTCATGTCGGTCTCGATGAATCCGGGGGTGATCACATTGGCTGTGATATTTCGACCTCCCAGTTCGCGGGCGATGCTGCGGGCCATCCCCATCAGCGCCGACTTGGAGGCCGCGTAATTGACCTGTCCGGGCGATCCGAGCAACCCAACCACTGAGGAGATCAAAATGATTCTCCCGAACCGGGCGCGCGTCATGGGGCGGGCCGCCCGCCGCACCACGCGGAAGGTGCCGGTCAGGTTGGTGTCGATCACCGCGTCCCAATCCGTGTCCGACATCCGCGCCAACAGGGTGTCCTTCGTGACACCCGCATTTGCGACGAGAACCCCTACGTTCCCCAGTTCGGCCTCGACCTTCTCGAAGGCCGCATCCACCAGGGCTTGGTCCGTGATGTCGCATTCAATGGGCAGCACACCCTCGGGAACCTCACCCCCGGCGCGGTGGGTGCCCGCGACGCGGTACCCCGCATCGCGGAATTTTTCGGCGATGACACGGCCAATGCCACGCGTCGCCCCAGTAACGAGAACAACAGGCTTGTCTTGCACAAACCACACACTATCGTGGGCGCCATGATGGTCGGTCGCCCCATTCCCGCGGGACTCTCTCGCGTGGTTTCCTGGCTCCGCTGCCCAGTCTGCTCTGTGCCTCTGGAATTGACCGGCAGAACGCTCGGCTGCGAGAACCACCATTGCTTTGATGTCGCCCGGCAAGGACACCTGAACCTGTTGCTGCGGGCAGCCCCGAAGAACGCCGACACCCCCGAGATGATTGCCGCACGCGACCGTTTCCTGTCCACAGGCTGGTATGAACCACTGACCCGTACAGTGGTCACCGCCCTGGACGGCGCCTGTCGGGTGCTCGAAGCGGGAGCAGGAACTGGCCACCACATCGCGGCCTTCCTGGACGCGACCCCCGGGGCGACCTGTCTGGCGGTGGATGTCTCCCCAGCTGCCTGCCGCCACGCAGCCAGACGCAGCCCACGGCTGGGAGCCGTCGTCACCGACATCTGGCGTCGCCTACCCATTGCTACGGGAAGCCTGGATGCCGTGCTCTGCGTGTTCGCGCCCCGCAACCCGGCAGAGTTCGCCCGGGTGCTCACCCCAGGCGGGCGACTCGTGGTGGTGACCCCGGGCCGGGAACACCTCGTGGAATTGCGCAACTCGCTCGGGCTGCTGGGAATCGAATCCGAGAAACTGGAACGACTCGATCGTTCGATGACCGGTTTCAAACTCGTGGACCGCCAGGAACTGACCCACTCGTTACATCTCCCGGCCGAAGCAACCCGAGATCTCATCGCGATGGGTCCCAACGCTTTTCACCCCCACGCCGCCGTTCCTGACACAACAAAAACAACCGCAGCCTTCGTGCTCAGCACGTTTCACGCGCGAGACCACTGAGCGAAGTGCTACGGCACGGAACATGACCAGCGCGCGCGACGCGGAGAGAACTCCGTTGCGACCCAGGACGGTTTCATCGCATGAAAATTTTCAGGGCGCAGTGATGGTCGGCGGGGGGCAACCACAGCCAGCCTGCCCTCGGCGGGGACAAGACCAGCAACCATCATCCAAGGAACCTCTAGACTGACATCGTGCTGCATTCTGTCCCAGGTTCCCCGCAGGCCGACAAGGCGCGCCTGCGACTGGATCTTTGGGCACTGGCGGCCGTTGTCGTGTGCGCCTGCATGTTGCTTTTCACATCAGCGGAAGTGACCGAAAACGAGGTGGGTAAAACCGGGATCAGTCAGCTGCAACTTTTCCTGGTCCCAGCCGTTGCGTTCCTAGCCTTTGCTACAGGCATCAGGATGCGCTTCGATCCATATCATGGCCGCCCACCACGCTCCCTCGTCATGGCGACGACAGCTTTTCTCGGGCTTCTCCTGCTCGCTGCTTTGTCGCTGCCCTTGGCGAATCACGTGGCCAGTGTTCAGTACGACATTCCGTCGGCCACGATCCCCGTACCGCTGGTCTACCTAGCCAGTCCCCTGGCATCGGCCGGATTGACCTGCCTACTGGCTGTCCTGGCTGTGGGCCTGGCTCCCCCCGATCACTTGTTCCGCATCCTGTGGTGGTTCGCCGTGATCAGTGCTGCGGCCACGCCCGTAGCACTGGTCTGGAACGCCATCCACGAGGATTTGTTTGGTCGCTTGGAGACGAGGCTCGGGGGAGCAGCAGTCATTCACACCGTTTTCCTGTTGGGGATTTCCGTGTGCCTGGGAGCTGCGCTTCAAGGACATCGCAGGATCCTCTCGTCCTTGGCAGCTCTCGCCCATCTGCTGTGGTTCATAGCATCGGGTGCCCGAGCTGGGCTTGTCTCCTTGGGGGTTTTCCTGCTCCTGATGGCACTCCCGCCCCTCATCAACTCGGTGAGACGGCGTCCCGCACGTCTGCCTTTCGTTGCCGCGACAACCCTCGTTGCCCTGGCGGCATTTCTGTTGACCGCCAGACATGTTCTGGGCAATCGAGGAGCGGACATCACCGGTGGCGGACGTGTGGAAACCTGGAGCTATGGCCTGCACCAGGTTTTCTCTTCCCTCCCCACCCTGGTCTTCGGGACCGGCTACGGGGTGCTGTGGCCTTGGTTTGCCTTCGAGACGCGGGCGCTACCGCAACCCGGTGCGCACGGCACCAAACAGATGCCTTTCGGACTCACACTCTCCCACGCACACAACCTCTACGTGGCCGTTTTCGCCGAGCTGGGGTTAATCGGTCTGGGGCTCCTCCTGATCACCCTTGGCACCACGTGCTGGGCATGGTGGCGGGCCCGCGGGGTCGTGGAACGCACCATGGCTGCGGGTCTTGTGGCCACACTCCCCAGTTTTTTCTTCGACACCTACCTGATCAAGAACTTTCCTGTCAGCTTCATCTGGTGGGCAGTCTTTGCTGCGTTGTTGACGATGCTCGGCAAGCGGAATCGTCAACAACGCGAGGAGCACCGTCGGAAAACAGAGCATGAACGCTCCCGTGCGCTCAGGATCGGGGCTCGCTGACCACCAGGCAGGCCGTCAGGTTCGCCCCTGCTGCTTCCAAGAGTCTCAGGGTTTCCTGAACGCGGTTGAGCGAATCCTGCCTATCCGTCAACAGCACTGTGATCTCGCCTCCCGACACGGCGCGCAGCGCCACGGGATCGGCTCCATCGGGAGCAGCGGTCACCGCGGCGGCCTCTGCGCCGAGTTGTTCACTAAGTCCTTGTCGCCACGGCCCCAGATTCACTCTTTCCCCGGTCCCAACCAGGCCCACTTTCTCGGTCTTCGAATCCTTCAGGTGCGGGGAAAGCACCGCCGCCAGCTGCTCAAAAGCTTTCGCATCCGCTTTGGCGCGAAGCACCAATCGCCCACCGGCAGCCAGAGCACCACCGGATGCCACCAAAGGCCGCAATGCGGCAAGCCCCCAGACGATGATCAAACCCGAGATGATTCCCAACACCCCGCCAGCGGCCAAGGAAGCCCCCCGGCTGACACCGGTGGTGACCGTCCTCACAGGCGCCTCAACCGCTTCTGCCCTGAGCAACTGAGGATCTGCGGGATGTAGCCCCTTGATCTCTGCCACCATTTCATCAGCGAACGCCTTCGCAACCTTCACCGATTGCTCCTTGTCCGGCAGGGTGACCGTCAGGCTCAAAAGCTGATCCGAGAAAACGACCGTCGTTGCGCCCGCAACCTGCTCAGCCGTTAGCCCCGTCACCCGGGTGGCCACTCTCTCGGTGAGACGATTTCCTTGCGCGAGCACCTGATAAAGGGACATCTCGGAGCGAATCATGGACGTGACGCGTTGCGCATCCTCAGGGTTCCCCACTTCGGGGGCTGCCAGGACCACCACTCGCGACGTGGTGGTGTAGACGGTGCGAGCGACGTTGCCGACGGCCCAACCGCTCGCCAAACCCACCACGGTCGCAACCGCAATCACCAGCCACGACCGCCTCAAGGCGCTCGCGAAATCGCGCAGGTTCATGTCACTCCAGGGCCGTTGACGTTCTAACGCCGCAATTATAACGACGATCGTTATAAACGGTCGAAACGGCTACAGCCCAAGGAACCTCCCGAACTCCTCGCACGCCAGCTCGGCCCGTTGCAGGGTGGGCATCTCGCAGAAGATTCGCAGGAGCGGCTCGGTTCCGGAGAACCTGGCGATGACCCAGCCGTCCTCGAAGTAGACCTTGCACCCATCCCGGTATGAGACCTCACGAACGTTCTCCGAGAATTCCGGCAGCAGGCGGTCCTCCATGAGGACTCTCAAGATCTCTGGTTTGCGTTCCGGATCGAACGCGAAATCGGTCTCTGCCATGTGGCGGGGAGCGAACTGTCCCGTGATCTCCTCGTAGATCTCACTCATGGGTTTGCCGACCACAGCCAGCATCTCCACAAGCAGGGTTGCGGCGTAGATCCCATCCTTGCCGGAGATGTGTCCCCTGACGGTGAGGCCACCGGAAGACTCACCACCGATGATCGCGTCGACTTCGAGCATCTTCCCCGCCACCCACTTGAACCCAACGGGAACCTCGTAGCACTCCTGCCCGAATCGGTGGGCCACGTCATCGAGCAGCGATGTGGTGGCCACATTGCGGACCACAGGACCCCGCCATCCCTTGTACTTGAGAAGGTAGTAATAGAGGATCACCAGAAGCTGGTTCGGGTGCAGAAAGTTTCCCTTGTCATCGATAACCCCGAGTCGGTCGGCGTCGCCATCGGTCGCTATCCCAAGAGCGCAGCCATTGTCCACCACATAGCGCTTCAGCGACTCCAAAGAAGCGCTGTTGGGAGATGGCATGCGCCCCCCGAACAGCGTGTCGTGACGGTCATGAATGACGTCTACCTCGCAGCGGGCCGTCATAAGGATGGTTTGCAGCGAAGTGCGAGAGACCCCGAACATCGGGTCCAGTGCGATCTTCAGGTCGGCACGGCGGATGGCCTCCATGTCCACCTGCTCGATGATCGAGTCGATGTAGCCGTTGAACGGATTGATTTGGCGGACCAGACCTCGCGCAACTGCCTTCTCGTAGGGCACCTGTCCGATCCGCGTCTCACGGATGCCCTCAAGTTTCGTCATGCGGTCCTCAAGGTCGCGTGTCACCACCTCGTCGGCATCCCTGCCGCCCGCCGTTAACACCTTGATCCCGTTGTAGAGGGCAGGATTGTGGGACGCCGTTATGGCCATGCCGTAGGGCAGCCCGAGGTTCTTAACAGTCCACATGATCAAAGGTGTTGGCGCTTGGGCGATCCTGATCACCCGACACACCACTCCTTCTCCTGCGAACACCTCTGCCGCCCATGTGGCGGCGACATCGGAAAGGAACCGCCGGTCGTACCCGATCACGATCCCCTGGTCCTGGGTAGCCTCCTCCTTAATACGTTGCGCGAGCGCTCCGCACAGCAGCCTCACGTTGCTGCGGGTGAATTCGTCACCGATGAGCGCCCGCCAGCCACCGGTACCGAAGTTGATGCGCGCCATGGCATGGCCCTTTCCTGCTCCTAGGATGCATCCAACCTAGACAGCTTCAGTCAACTAGCTGCTCAATTCTGCGCAACATTTGCACAAAACGCACAGTTTGCTCATTCAAAATGGTCAAGAACTGATTCTTCACGCCAAGGTGATGAGTTCGGCATAGTCATCACTCCACAGGTCCTCGACCCCATCCGGCAGGACCAGCACCCGGTCCGGTTCCAGGGCCTCAACCGCCCCCGGATCGTGGGTGACGAGCACGACGGCCCCCGAGTAAGAGCGCAGGGCGGATAGTACCTCCGCCCGAGAGGCCGGGTCGAGGTTGTTCGTCGGTTCGTCGAGCAGCAGTACGTTGGAGGCGGAGACGACCAGCATGGCCAATGCCAAACGAGTTTTCTCCCCGCCGGAGAGCACCCTCGCGGGCTTGTCCACATCATCACCGCTGAACAGGAAGGAGCCGAGCACTTTGCGCACCTCCACGTCTCCCATGTCGGGGGACGCTGAAACCATGTTCTCCAGCACTGTTCTTCCGGTATCGAGGGTTTCGTGTTCCTGCGCGTAGTAGCCGAGCCGGGCTCCGTGCCCCAGGACCCGCTCCCCTACATCGGGCTCCTCCAGCCCGGCGAGAAGCCGCAGCATCGTGGTCTTTCCGGCGCCGTTCAATCCGAGGATGACCACTTTGGAGCCCTTGTCAATGGCGAGATCGACAGCGGTGAACACCTCTAGCGAGCCGTATGCTTTCGAGAGATCGTGAGCCATCAACGGGGTCTTACCGCAGGGTGCCGGGTCGGGAAAACGGATCCGAGCCACCTTGTCGTGCTCCCGTTCTCCCTCGATACCGGACAACAGTTTCTCGGCGCGTTTGGCCATGTTCTGAGCAGCAACTGCCTTGGTGGCTTTGGCTCGCATCCGATCTGCCTGGGCCATCAGCTGCGACGCCTTGCGCTCCGCATTCAGGCGTTCCCTCTTGCGACGCTTCTCGTCGGTCTCCCGTTGCTGCAGATAGCGTTTCCAATCCATCGCATAGAGATCCAGTTCGGCGCGGTTGGCGTCCAGGTGGAACACCTTGTTCACGACCGCTTCGAGCAGACCGACGTCGTGACTAATCACCACCAAACCGCCTCCGAAGCCCTGCAGATAGCCCTTCAACCAGGTTATGGAATCCGCATCGAGATGGTTGGTGGGCTCGTCCAGCAGGAGGGTGTCGGCGTCGGAGAACAGGATCCGGGCCAGCTCAATCCGACGCCGCTGACCACCCGAGAGGGTATAGAGCGGTTGCCCGAGGACACGCTCCGGAAGCCCAAGGTTGGCGGCGATCCGAGCCGCTTCCGCCTCGGCCGCGTATCCCCCCGCCGACAGCAACGCATTCTCGGCCCGGGCGTAGGCAGCCATGGCCTTCTCCCGCGCCATTCCCTGCGAAGAGCTCATCTCCTGCTCGGCCCGCCTGAGACGCACCATCACCTGGTCCAGCCCGCGCGCACCCAGTATCCGGTCACGCGCAAGCTGCTCCGGCTCCCCCGAGCGGGGATCCTGCGGCAGGTAACCGATCTGCCCAGAGCGGGTGACGACACCAGCCGCTGGTAGCCCTTCTCCAGCAAGTATGCGGGTCAAGGTCGTCTTCCCGGCACCGTTACGACCCACCAATCCGATGCGATCCCCCGCGGCGACCTGGAAACTGACCGGGGACAACAGGAGCCGCGCACCCGCACGTACCTCCACTTCCTTGACCTGCAGCACGTCGGCGAATTCTACCTTCCTGCTGCTGAGGACATGATCTGATCACCCGCCCGTTGCGCATATGGTCCCAGGGATCTGGCACCATGAAGAGAGGCCATCGTGGATGGCTTTCCCAGCTGAGTCAGGAGTTAGAACATGGGTTTCATCAAGGCCTTCACGGGCGCCCTCGGTGGTGTCTTCGCCGATCAATGGCTGGACTTCCTCACGGTCCCCAGCGGCATCAGCCCGACGGCTGCGTTCTTTCCTGCCGTCCATGAGGGAAGGAACGCGGGACGCGGTGCCAACACCAAGGGCTCGGAAAATCTCATCAGCAACGGCTCAAAGATTGTGGTTCCCGACGGTTACGGACTCGTCACCTTCCAGGACGGGAGGATCACCGGTTTCGTAGCTGAGTCTGGAGGGTTCGAGTTCCGCGGCCTGGACCCCTCCTCCCAGTCGGTTTTCGCCGGCGACGGGGTCTTCGGCCAGGTTATCCACAACACATGGGAGCGCATCAAGTTCGGTGGCCGACCGAACGCGATGCAGCAGGCCTTCTTCATCAATCTCAAGGAGATCCCGGACAACCGCTTCGGCACCCAGTCCGAGATCTATTGGGATGACGCCTATCTCGGGGCACAGGTGGGGGCGATCACCCGTGGCAGCTATACGCTGCGAATCATTGATCCCCTGCTGTTCATCTCCACAGTCATCCCCGGCGCTACCATCGCGAACAACCAAGTCTTCGATTTCGCTGATTTCGACAACCCCGTCACCGATCAGCTTTTCACCGAAGTTGTATCCAGCCTGGGCGCCGCCTTCTCGAAGTACACGAACGATCCTGGACGCGAGAATCGCATCACGCGACTACAGCAGGATTCCGTCGGGTTCGCGAAATCCCTCAGCGAGGCCGTCGAAGAGAACTACCAGTGGCGTTCCGGGCGTGGCCTTCTCATTGAACGGGTCGCTTTGGCAGCCATCGAGTACGACGAGGACACCCGAGCGCTGCTCTCTGACGTGAAGAAGGCGGACGCGTTGCGTGGAAACCGGGGCGCTTCCTTCATGCAGCAGTCCGTGGCACGTGGAATCCAGTCCGCAGGCGAGACCGGAGGCGGTCAGGGACTGGTCGGCATGGGCGTCGGGGTTCCCATGATGGGTGGAATGATGGGTAGCTTCCAGCAGCCGGCGCAACAGCCCGCACCGGCACAAACCGCACAGCCTGAACAGACAGCACCTCACGAGGATCCCGTCACGAAACTGAAGCAGATGAAAGAGCTGCTCGACGCCGGGGTGGTCTCCCAGGAGGAGTTCGACACGCTGAAGAAGCGGCTGCTCGGGCTGTAAGAGAGCACCAATACCATGACAGCCTCCGGAAGCGGCGGCCAGGGCTGGGAGCAGCAACCCTGGCCACCCGGGGTTCCCGCACAACAACCACACGGCTACCCGCCATCGCAACAACCCACCGGGTACCCCCAGGCTCAGCAACCCTGGGCCGAGTACCCCCCGCAACCGCAACAACCGGTCGTTCTCCCACCTCAGCAGGTCCCCCATCCGCTGAGCGAGAACCCGTACGCCAACCTGGGCCATGTCACGGCATCGCCCAGTGTTCCCACGGCCCCGGGACAGCCCGGGGAGCCAGCACCTCTGCAGCAGGACTCCCAGGAACCAGCATCCGAACCCCAGGTGATCGAGCTTCCTGACGACGGTCGTACCGGAGTGATGATCAAGTGCCCCAACTGCGGAGGCACGGACATCCGTTACATCGTCGAGGTCCGTGCCATGGTCTGCGCGAACTGCCGGTCCCGCTACAACGAGCCCCGTTTGGAGGACCAGGTCGACCTGACCGGCGGGATCCAGGAGCTAGAGGGCACCGTGGTGACCCACTCTTCGCAGGATCTGGCCGAGCAGAACATGGTCACCTTGAAATGCAGCGGCTGCGGCGCCGAGGTGGTCATCGATGTACACGAAACCGTGCAGGTGCGCTGTCACTGGTGCCGTAGCTATCTCTCCCCCAACGCCAGGATCAGCAATGGTGCGGCACCTGATGCCGTAGCCCCATTCCTGGTACTTCAGCACGACGCCGTCGAGATCATCCGTGGATTCGTGGAGCAGCGGAAGTTCTACGCCCACCCCAAGTTCAAGCAGGAGTTCGCGCCTGAAAACGTGGTCGGTGTCTATCTTCCCTACTTTTTCTTCGATGGACAGGCCCATGCCGATCTGACAGGTCAAGGCGAGGTGCAGACCGGAAGCTGGACCGAGAAACATGGGGATTCCTGGGAGACCTACTATTCGGCAGATATCTACAACGTGGCACGAAGTTTTGACATGAGCGTCGACGATCTGCTGCTGGAGTCCAACCGGGAACGCGGAAACATGGCCGATCCATCGCAGACGAACAACATCATCAATGCGATCCTGCCCTTCAACGTCAAGGACGCCTTACGCTACAACCCGAACTATCTTCGAGGCTTCACGAGTGAACGGCGCGACGTGAACATCACCGAGATGGACCACGCCGTCTGGGACCACCTACTCAGCATCGCCCGCGCAAAAGGGGAGAACATGGTGGACAGGTACGACCGAGGTGTCCGCTGGGATTCCGAACACGTCGATCTCCAGGGCTCGCGCTGGGTGACGATCTACCTGCCTGTGTGGTTGTACTCCTACTACCAGCCCGATCTCAGGCTGAAACATTTCGTGGCGGTCAACGGCCAGAACGGCAACGTGATGGGGTCAGTGCCCATCAACCGGACAATGCTGTACCTGATAACCTTCCTGATTTTCGTCATCGGCACCGCAATCGGGCTGGTGCTGTTCGTGGCAACCTTGTGATGGGAGCGGACATGTCCTTCTGGATGGTTCTGTTGGAACGCTCGTCCTCAGGAAATTTCCGGTTTATCCTGTTGGCGCTGGGGCCAGTCGCCGCCATCGCTTTCTACGGCTACGTCATGTCGCGATACAGGAACGCCGACAAGTCCTATCAGTTCGAGAGAACCACCCGCGTCGACCTCCAGGACGTCCAGGGGTCGGACACCTACTTCGACTCCATCGGTCGCACGCAGGACAAGCACGTGCCGGGCCACGAATACTCCAGCAACCCGAGGAACCGGCTGCGGCCCCAGTGACCGCGCCCTGCGTCAAATGCCGGCCAGGAAATCGAGAATGGCCTTGTTCCACTGATCTGCGTGGGAGACGTTGATTCCGTGCGGCCCGCCCTCGATCACGACCAGTTGCGCCTGCGGAACGTACTCGGGCACACGGGCGCTGGATTTTGCCAGTGGCACGTTCTGGTCCCCGTCCCCGTGAATCACCAACAGCGGGACGTCGATGCGACGACAGTCCTCGCGCAGGTCCTCGGTCCAGGCGAGAATGGTTGCAACCGCGGCGTGCGGGGCCGACTGCCGGGCGATCTCAACCGCGCGGCGCCGCACCTCCTCGGGAACGGTGAGCCCCTGGTCGTTGCTGTAGAACCACCCGCAGAACTGGTCGACGAAACCGGCGTGGTCGGCGGCGCAGGCATCCGCCAGCTCCTGGAATCCCTCACGGGGCATGGCGCCGTCGGGATTGTCCTTCGTGATACACAGGGCCGGGCAGATGGACCCGGACAGGATCGCCGCACCGACACGCTCCGATCCGCGCGTCGCCAGGTAGCGGGCCACCTCACCACCACCCATGGAGAACCCGAGCAGGACCACGTCGTGCAGGTCGAGGCCGGTCAGCAGGGCGTCCAGATCGGCTGCCAAGGTGTCGTAGTCGTAGCCGTCGCGGGGTTTCCCGGACTGACCGAACCCGCGCCGGTCGTAGGTGATCACACGGTATCCGGCGGCTGCGAACACCGTGGCGTTGTCGGCAAAGGCGGCCCCGGACAGCGGCCAGCCGTGGATCATCACGATGGGTCGCCCGGATCCGATGTCGGTGTAGTTCAGGTTCACTCGGTCGGGTGTGGTCAGCTTCGGCATCCTGGTCCTCCAATCATCGGCTTTCCCCGAGACTACTCGACGTCCTCCCGGAACGACTCCGGCCCCGGTTTCAACGGGGCCGGAGTGGGTTCAGTGCGACATCACTTCTTCTCGTCCCGGAACTTCGCCTTCAGCGCGTTGAAACGTTCCTGTATCTTGTCGAGGCGTTCCTGCGCCTTCTCCTGGCGTTCCTGGCGCTTTTGGTCCCGCAGGGCCTTCCGCGCGGCCTCGGCTGCCGCTTCAGCGGCCTGCTGCTGGGCCTCGATCTCACTGATGACCTCGGCGACGGGCCGCCTCACCAGGACACCGTCCACGCTGGCCGCGAAAGCGTCGAGCGCCGCGGTGCCGTCCTCCGTCACCTGGGCCAGGATCGCGTTGCCGCCCGGGGGCACGGTCCTGGCGAAATCGGAGACGATGTCGTCCCCGAACTCAAGGCGGCTGGCGTCGACGAACGAACCGGCCAGCGCCCCGGCTCCCAGGCCGAGGATCATACCCAGCGGCCCGCCGAGCACGCCGACGAGCATCCCGACCAGCGATCCGCCGGTGGGGGCGGCGCCGGTCTCGCGATCCACCCCGTCAGCGACCCGGACCTGGCCGTTCTCGTCGCGTTCGACGACGACGGCCGCGCCCAGGTGGAATCCGGGAGCGTTCCTGAGTTTGCTGAACGCCTCGTAGGTGCCGCTGTGGGTTGGGACGGTCAAAACGACAATGCTTTCGGACATGCGTCCTCCTGTTCACTACCTGCAATCGAATCGGAAGGACCGGATCTCGGCCTCACGCATGTTGTCAACGCTACCCAGGAAAAGTACGGTCCGCGGTATGAACACGCCGGACCTCAGAGGTTGTAGCCGATGGCACGCAGCTGTTCGCGGCCGTCCTCGGTGATCATTTCCAGGGTCCACGGCGGCAGCCACACCCAGTTGATGGTCACCGAGTTCGCGAGGCCTTCGAGCGCGTATTTGGTGTCGTA
This sequence comes from Propionibacterium sp., assembly GCA_013333945.2. Taxonomy (GTDB): domain Bacteria; phylum Actinomycetota; class Actinomycetes; order Propionibacteriales; family Propionibacteriaceae; genus Arachnia. The sequence continues at coordinate 19,942 of JABCNW020000128.1, read as the reverse complement.
CTCGATGCGATCGGTCAGCGGGCAGGTGGGTGATGTGAGGGTCATGTCGAGGGTGACGTTGGCCTCCTCGTCCACGGTGACCCCGTAGAGCAGACCGAGGTCGACGACGTTGACCATCAGCTCGGGATCGACGACGGCCTTCATCGCCTCCTCGACCTCCTCCTCGGTGGGGATCGGAGGGGTCGGGTTGTCGTCGGGGAGTTCGTCCTTGACCAGATCTGAAGGACGTGGGTCCGGGGTGTACATCAGTTCTCCTTTGCTGAGGCCTGGTTGACGGCGTCCCTCAGGGCCGACCAGGCGAGCAGGGCGCACTTGACGCGCGCGGGGAACTTCGAGACGCCTGCGAAAGCGATGGCATCCTCGAAGCGGTCCTCATCGGGGGTGATCTCCCCCTTGGAGTGCATCATCTCCAGGAAGTCGTCGTAGAGCCCGGAGAAGTGGTCGGAGTCCCGGCCGATCACGAGATCACCCAGGACGGACGTGGAGGCCTGCGAGATGGAGCATCCCTCACCGGCGTAAGACATGTCGGCGATCGTGTCGCCGTCCAGGTGGACGCGCAGGGTCAGCTCATCCCCACAGGACGGGTTGACGTGATGTACCTCGACCTCGTACGGCTCCCGCAGCCCACTGTGATGCTTCTCGCGGTAGTGGTCGAGGATGATCGTCTGATAGAGCTCGTCGAGGTTCATCGTGCTCCAAAATAGTCGCGGGTAAACACCAGCGCATCCGCCAGTGCGTCGATCTCCTCCCAGGTCGTGTACAGGTAGGCCGATGCCCGGGTGGAACTCTGGTGACCAAGTCTCCTGTGCAACGGCCTGGCGCAGTGGTGCCCACCCCTGATAGCGATGCCGCGGGAGTCTAGCACCTGCATGACGTCATGCGGGTGGATGCCCTGCAGGTTGAACGAGCACGCCGATCCACGTTCAACGGCCTCCGCCGGTCCTAGCAACACCAGCCCGTCGATGCTGGTCAGCTTGGCAAGCATGTACTCGGTCAATTCGTGTTCGTGGGCGGCGATGGCGTCCATCCCGATCCCCTGCAGGTACCTGATGGCGGAAGCGAGCCCTGCTGCTTGGGCGATCGGCGGGGTGCCGGCTTCAAACCGGTGGGGCGGGTCCGCGTAGGTGGAGTGGGTCATCTCAACCACCTCGATCATCTCCCCCCCTCCGAGGAAGGGAGGCAGCGACTCCAGGAGCTCTCCCCTGCCCCACAGCACACCGATGCCGGTCGGACCGCACATCTTGTGTCCGGTGAAGGCCACCAGGTCAGCTCCGAGCTTGGTGACATCAATGCTCTGGTGAGGTGCCGACTGGGACGCGTCAACCACCATCACTGCCCCGACCGCATGAGCCTTGGCGGCGATATCGTCCACCGGGTTGCGGGTACCCAGCACGTTGCTCACGTGGGTGACGGAGACCACCTTGGTACGTTCGTTGATCAGTCCGTCGCGTTCGGCGGCCTCGAGATCGAGCCGGCCCTCGTCGGTGACGTCGAACCAGCGGAGCACCGCCCCGGTCCGTTCACACACCAGCTGCCAGGGAACAATGTTCGAGTGATGTTCCATGACGGAGATCACCACTTCGTCGCCGGGGATCAGCCGAGCGGCCACGGTGTTGGCCACTAGGTTGAGTGCCTCGGATGCGTTCCTGGTGAAAATCACCTCCTCCGGCGCCGCGGCACCGATGAAGGATGCCACCAGAGCCCGTGCTCCCTCGTAGGCCTCGGTGGCCTCGGCGCCGAGCACGTGCATCGCGCGCGCCACGTTGGCGTTGTGCTGCAGGTAGTGCTCGGCGATCGCGTCGACGACCACCCGGGGTTTCTGGGATGTGTTGGCCGAATCCAGGTAAACCAGAGAATGCTCCCCTACCGTACGACCCAGGATGGGAAAATCCCGTCGAATCGTTTCGACGTCAAAGGTCATTTCGGTCCTCTCCTTCCTCGGCTACCGTTGCCTGCCCTGGCGACTCAGGCGTTGGCGCTTGCCGCCTTGACGTAGGCCTCGTAGCCCTCGGCCTCGAGTTTGTCGGCCAGTTCACGTCCGCCCTGGTCAACGATGCGTCCATCGACGAAAACGTGAACGAAGGTGGGTTCGATGTAGCGCAGGATGCGGGTGTAGTGGGTGATGAGCATCACAGCCCGATCTCCTTGGGCCGAGTAGCGGTTGACCCCTTCTGAGACGATACGCAGGGCGTCGATGTCAAGGCCGGAGTCAGTCTCGTCGAGAATGGCGGCCTTGGGGTTGAGAAGCTCCAGCTGGGCGATCTCGTGACGTTTCTTCTCACCACCCGAGAAGCCCTCGTTGACGGAGCGCGCGGAGAAGGAACTGTCCAGGTTCATGCCGTTCAGGACTTTCTCCACGTCCTTGACCCAGGTGCGGATCTTGGGGGCCTCGCCGTCGAGAGCGGTCTTGGCGGTACGGAGGAAGTTCGCCACGGACACCCCTGGCACCTCGACGGGATACTGCATCGCCAGGAACAGGCCCGGTCGGGCGCGTTCGTCGACGGTGAGGTCAGTCAGCTCCACTCCATCGAGGGGCACGGACCCGGATGTGATCTCATACTTGGGGTGCCCCGCGATGGAGTAAGCGAGGATGGACTTCCCGGAACCGTTGGGGCCCATGATAGCGTGCACTTCACCGGAGTTCACGGTGAGGTCCACACCCTTGAGGATCTGTTTGGGCCCCTCCTCGGTCAGGACGTCGACATGGAGGTCGGAGATGACGAGATTGGACATGGTTTTCAGGACTCCTGGAATTCGGTGATGGGGTGGTCGAGATCGACCAGCACCTGCTGATCCTCGATCTGGACCGGGTAGACATTGACGGGTTCCGTAGCTGGCAGGCAGAGGGCGCGACCGTTTCGCAGATCAAAACGGGAGCCATGGAGGTAGCACTCTATCGAGCCATCCTCGACGTCCCCGTCGCTCAGGGGGACGTGCCCGTGACTGCAGAGATTGTGGATGGCGAAGTATTCGCCCCGGTGAAACACGATGGCGATCTCGTGCTCGTCGACGGCGAGCGGGACCTCGGGGATCAGCTCGTCGAGGGTGGCAACAGCGACGAAGCTCACTGAGCAGCCCTCATGGCTTCGGTCGCCATGTCAAGTTCCTTCTCCACCTGTGCCAGCAGCCTCTCTTCAACCTCGGGGACGCCGATACGCCGGATGATGTCGTTGAAGAAACCGTGCACGACGAGACGCCGGGCCTCGGCCTCCGGGATGCCGCGAGAACGCAGGTAGAAGAGCTGGAGATCATCAAAACGACCGGTGGTGGAGCTGTGACCGGCCCCCTCGATCTCGCCTGTCTCGATCTCTAGGTTGGGAACGGAATCGGCCCGGCAGCCGTCGGTGAGGACGAGGTTCTTGTTGGACTCGTAGGTTTCGATGCCTTCCGCGACCTTCCGGATCAGCACGTCACCTATCCACACCGAGTTCGCGCCCTCGCCTTGCAGCGCACCGCGATAGTCCACATTGGACCTGGTCTTCGGGGCGTTATGGTCGACGAAGAGGCGATGCTGGATGTGTTGCCCGGCATCAACAAAGTAGAGACCGTACTGCTCGAGTTCACCGCCGGGGCCCGTGAAACGGGCGTTCTCCTGGAGTCGGACCACGGCACCACCGAGTGAAGCCTGGACGGTGCGGACCCGGGCGTCACGTCCAACCTCGAGGCTGATCTGACCGCCATGGACGGCGTCTGCATCCCAGTCATTGACATACACGAGGTTCACCTCGGCTCCATCACCAACCCGAATGTCGTACTTCGCGGCGTAGGATCCGCTGCCCTTGTAATGGAACACGATGGTGGCGCGGGCATTAGCTCCGACCTCCAACACGAAGACCTCTGCCGCCTCTGCGCCGTTCCCGGTCCCGACATGGACGTCGGCTTGGTCAAGTTCAGTGTCTGCGGGAACACGCATGAGTGCCAGCTCCGCGCTGCGGGTCACCGCCAGGGCCGCGACACGGTCCACCGGAGGTTCGACAGCGAGGTCCTGCAGCGCGCTCATGGGCATGACTGTGAACTCCACACCAGCAGGGGTTTCCCCCTCCCAGTCGAGTCCGGGAAGCACATCACCCTCGGCCAACAGCCCGGTGAGACGCTTCAGCGGAGTGAAGCGCCAGATCTCTTCCGTACCTGTCGGCTTCGGATGATCGGCGATGTCCCACGACGGGGTGGGGTGAAGGTGAGATGCGACGGTCTCGACGGCTCCGATCCCGTTCGCTGCTGCAGTGGTGCTCAACTTTTCTTCCTCTTGTCCGTTTCGTTTCGGGGCCGACATCAGCCGACCGCACCTTCCATCTGCAGCTCGATGAGCCGGTTGAGTTCCAGGGCGTATTCCATGGGGAGTTCCTTGGCGATGGGCTCGACGAAACCACGCACGATCATGGCCATCGCCTCATCCTCCTCCATGCCTCGGGACATGAGGTAGAACAGCTGGTCATCGGAGACCTTGGAGACGGTCGCCTCGTGGGCCATGGAGACATCGTCCTCACGAACGTCCACGTAGGGATAGGTGTCGGAACGAGAAATGGTGTCCACCAGAAGCGCGTCGCACTTCACCGAGGATGCGGAGTGGTGCGCCCCCGCATCGACTTTGACCAAACCGCGGTACGACGCGCGGCCACCGCCACGGGCGACCGACTTCGAGATGATCGACGAGGAGGTGTGGGGAGCGCAGTGCACCATCTTGGAACCGGCGTCCTGGTGCTGCCCCTCGCCGGCGAAGGCGATCGACAGGGTCTCGCCTCGGGCGTGCTCACCCATGAGGTAGACGGCCGGGTACTTCATGGTCACCTTGGAACCGATGTTGCCGTCGATCCACTCCATGGTGGCGCCCTCTTCGCAGACGGCACGTTTGGTCACCAGGTTGTAGACGTTGTTGGACCAGTTCTGGATCGTCGTGTAGCGGCAGCGAGCGCCCTTCTTGATGATGATCTCCACCACCGCCGAGTGCAGCGAGTCGGAGGAGTAGATGGGGGCGGTGCAGCCCTCGACGTAGTGCACGTAGGCATCCTCGTCGACGATGATCAGAGTCCGTTCGAACTGGCCCATGTTCTCGGTGTTGATCCGGAAATAGGCCTGCAACGGGATGGAAACGTGAACTCCCTTGGGCACGTACACGAAGGATCCGCCGGACCAGACGGCGGTGTTCAGTGCCGCGAACTTGTTGTCACCTGCCGGGATGATGCTGGCGAAGTGTTCCTTGAACAGCTCGGGATGTTCCTTGAGGGCGGTGTCCGTGTCGAGGAAGATCACGCCCTGCCGTTCCAGTTCCTGATTGATGTTGTGGTAGACCACCTCGGACTCGTACTGAGCCGCGACCCCCGCCACGAGACGGGCCTTCTCCGCCTCGGGGATGCCGAGCCTGTCATAGGTGTTTTTGATGTCCTCGGGCAGGTCCTCCCAGGTCTGCGCCTGACGCTCTGTGGAGCGGACGAAGTACTTGATGTTGTCGAAGTCGATGTCGTCCAGGTCGCCCCCCCACGATGGCATGGGTTTCTTGCCGAACAACCTGAGGGCCTTCAGGCGCAGGTCCCGCATCCAATCGGGCTCGCCCTTCAGCTCGGAGATGTGTCTGACCACGGCCTCGTTGAGGCCTCGCTGGGCGGCGGAACCGGCGGCATCGGAATCATGCCAGCCATACTGGTAGCCGCTGAGGGCTTCCAGGTGCTCGTCCTGCGTGGCTCCCACTCCGGGAGCCTGCGACGTGGTCGTCATATGGTCACTTCCTGATCTTGCTCGGTATGACTGGGTTGGGAACGTGGGTGGTACACACCCCGTCCCCGTGTGCAATGGTTGCAAGCCGTTGAACATGGCTGCCCAACAACCGCGAGAACAGCTGGGTCTCGACCTCGCAGAGCTGAGGGAACTCGGCCGCGACATGCGCCACCGGACAGTGGTGCTGACACAGCTGGTCGCCTGAACGAACCGGCTTGACAGAGGGCGCATAGGTGGATCCCAAGGCCTCGGTGAGCAACTCGATCGGGGCACGATCGGGATGAGCCGCACGCAATTCGTTGAAACGCGCCTCGATCTCGTCGACACGTTCCGAGGCCAGGTCGACCATGGCCTGTGGTCCGGCGGCTTCGATCAGCCGCCGAATGGCCACTATGGCCAGTTCGTCGTAGGCCTGATGGAACTCGGACCGGCCAGCGTCCGTGAGGAAGAACACCTTGGATGGACGACCCCGGCCACGCGCACCGTAGATCCGTTGCTCGCGCGATCCCAGGATTCCTTCTTCCAGAAGAACGGACAAATGGCGACGGATAGCTGCCGGAGTCAGGGCCAGTCGTTCGGCGAGTTCTCGCGCCGTTGATGGCCCGTGCTCCAGGACGGAGCGAACCACCCGTTCCCGGGTGGAGTTGTCTGCTTCCTGCGTGGCTGCGCTCATGACACCCTCCTCCCAGCGATTTTGCACACGTCAGTCTTTCGGAATCTGACAAGCGTAGCAAGCTAGGAAAGCCTAACCAGTACCCCGCCAACGCGTTTCCACCCCCAGCAGGAGTCTCCGCTCCCGCACACGGCCACATCGGTTATTGGGGATCACAGGAGCGCCCGAGCAGAGTCCTCCAACAACATCAGCAGGAGTACCGCAATGGATTGGGACGGCATCTGGTCTCCGTGGCGATCCTGAGGCCAGGAGCCAGCCAACCAGCCTCCCGAAGGGTGAGCAATTTCTCGACCACCCTGTCCCGCAACATGATGGGCGAGATGGTGTTGAGATAGATCTTGGTGGCTCCTTCGAAACCAGCGCGGGTGGAAACCCGCCACTTGAGCATCACTCTCCAGGGCATCGGAAGAACGACATCGATCGGTCGGTGGTGCCATTCCTCGTTGCAGGCCACGTCGTTGCCTGTTGCCGCGTGCATGGCGTGGATCAAATCCGACATGCCACGCACTTCTTCGGGAGACTGCTCCCACGGGTTGGAGAACTCGGAACAGGAGTAGATCTCCAAGGTCGGATATCGGTGACCAAACCCTGCGAAGGCAACTGCATAATCGTTTTCAGCGACGATCAGATTGTGATACCCCGCGTAGTTCGGCCCCACTTCGTTGAACAGGTTGGGGTCCTGCCTCAGCCGGGCGAGCGCCACCTCGTGCTGAACTCCTCGTTCGTCAATGGCTACGAGTTGTTTGTGCAGGTGGTCGAAGGAAGCACCCGCCGGTTTCAGCCAGTTCTGGAAAACAGTCACATAGCGGGCATAGCGATTGTTCTCATAGCTACGACGCAACGAATCGATCGTGAAAGCGATAAATTTTTCGTGCTCCTCAGGGGTCAGAGCACCGGAGCCGGCGAGCTGTGTGTCGTCAACCGCTGCATCGATGAAGTGTCTTCTGGCGACGATCACGTCGTGGCCGCCGCCGAAGAAACCGGATGTCGCATCCAAAAGTTGTGCCTGCGTCATCGCGGCCACCTGACTGGTGTCGCACCCAGAGGCCAGCAACTTCGTCTCGGTGACCCGCAACAGATGTTCCAGTCCCTCGCGGGATGCCAGATAGGCCCGTTGGCGCCGGGCCACGGACTCCGGAAGCTCAAAACCGTAGTTGGAGCGCCAGTAGTCGAAACTTAGGATCTCGAACAGGTTCGGAATACAACGAAATTCGGCCGTCGTGGTGAACAATTTCTCGGCGGGAAGCTCCAGCAACGTTTCCCAGCCATCATCAGAGCGCACCACACGCGCCTTCTCCGGCGGGGTCTCCAGGTAGCGCTGTTCACAGAAGGCGCAGTACGTCCCTCGGGCTCCCTCATCGATAGGCCGGGGTGTGGAACCTTGGATGCCGAGAGGACGATTTCCCCGCCCCGGCACGGTCCACACCTCGGTTCCGGTGAGCGGTCCGATCTGTTTCACCGTTCCGTCGGCCATGGTGGACAGATACTCGGGTTGCCTGACGTAGGGCTGCATAACGACACCGTAGATCATCGCCGGGCCCGGCTCCCCTCCACACCGGTTTTTCCACCTCACGAACAAACCAACGTAGGGCGGGTGGGGCAGCAATACTTCAGGCACCAGCCGTCTCAAGCTACCTCCCGGGGCGACGACAACCGGTATGGTCGGAATCGTGACCAGCAGCAACTCGCTCCGTGATCCCCGAGACCGGCGACTGCCAAAGATTGCAGGTCCCTGTGTACTGGTGCTCTTCGGCGTCACTGGCGACCTCTCCCGGAAGAAACTGATGCCGGCCGTCTATGACCTGGCGAATCGTGGCCTGCTGCCACCCGGTTTCGGGTTGGTAGGTTTCGCACGACGTGATTGGGCCGACCAAGACTTTGCGAAGGTTGTTCACGACGCCGTCAAGGAGAACGCCCGAACCCGTTTCCGCGAGGAAGTCTGGGAGCAGCTACTGGAAGGCATCCGGTTCGTACCGGGCACGTTCGACTCCGATGAGGCCTTCCACCGGCTCCGCACCACTCTTGAAGAACTCGACCAAGCCCGCGGCACAGGCGGCAATCACGCCTTCTACCTGTCGATTCCGCCGTCGAACTTCGAGCAGGTGGTCTCCCAGCTCAAACGGAACGCCATCACCGGTGATGACACGAGCACCTGGAACCGGGTCGTGATCGAGAAACCCTTCGGCCACGACCTGCGTTCGGCCCGCGAACTGAACAACGTCGTCAGCCAGCTCTTCTCCCCCCACGAGGTGTTCCGAATCGACCATTATCTGGGCAAGGAAACGGTTCAGAACATGCTCGCGATGCGTTTCGCCAACGAGCTGTTCGAGCCCTTCTGGAACCGCAACTACGTCTCCCACGTGGAGATCACCATGGCCGAGGACATCGGCATCGGTGGCCGTGCCGGCTACTACGACGGCATCGGAGCAGCTCGCGACGTCATCCAGAATCATCTACTGCAACTGCTCGCCCTGACCGCCATGGAGGAGCCGACCAGTTTCGAGGCCTCACAGCTGCGCACAGAGAAAACCAAGGTGCTGGCGGCCGCCCAGGTTTCCCCCAACTATGCCGCTCACACGGCCCGCGGCCAGTACGCCGCCGGATGGCAGGGTGGTCGCCTGGTTCGTGGCTACCTGGAAGAAGATGGCGTTTCCCCCGATTCCCACACCGAGACCTACGCGGCAATACGGGTTGACGTAGACAATCGCCGCTGGGCAGGAGTGCCTTTCTACCTGCGAGCCGCCAAACGCATGCCGAGACGGGTCACGGAGGTCGCCCTCGTGCTGAAGCAGGCGCCTCATCTGCCCTTCCCGAAAACCGAAACCGCGGCTCTGGGACGGAATGCCCTAGTGATGCGTATTCAACCCGATGAGGGCGTCACCCTCCGTTTCGGTGCCAAGGTTCCGGGAACGCAGATGGAGATCCGTGACGTCTCCATGGACTTCGTCTACGGGGGTTCTTTCACCGAGACCTCTCCAGAAGCCTACGAGCGCCTGATTCTGGACGTGCTGCTGGGTGATCCTCCCCTGTTTCCGCAGCATGAAGAGGTGGAACTCGGATGGAAGATCCTGGATCCGGTTCTCGACTACTGGGCTTCGCTGCCAACCCAACCGGACCCCTACCCGGCGGGCACCTGGGGCCCTGCCAGCGCAGTCGAGATGCTGGCCCGTGACGGCAACGCCTGGCGTAGGCCGTAGAGGAGGAAGCCGTGATCATCGAACTCAACAACACCACAACCCAGGACATCACGTCCGCGCTGATCAGAGCCCACCGGGAGGTCGGGCCGACCAGCGGAATGGTCCTGACACTTCTGGCGATCACCGACGACGATCACCGTGATGAAGTACTCGAGGCTGCCCGCGCCTCGGCGATGGCACACCCGTCGAGGGTCATCGTCATCTCCAAAGCCGGCGGGGAGACGGGCCTCCACGCGAAGATCCAGGTCGGCGAGGGGCTCCCAGGAGATCTGATCGCCCTCAAACTGCACGGCGAGCTGACGTTGCACGGCGACTCCGTCGTGCTGCCCCTGTTACTCCCCGACTCCCCCACGATCGTCTGGTGGCCCCACAACGCACCCGACGCCCCCGCTCAAGATCCGATCGGGCGACTTGCAACACGCCGGATCACCGACTCGATGGGAGCGCCAGATCCGCAACTGGCCCTGGCGATCCGCGCCCGCAACCTGGCTCCCGGCGACACAGACCTGTGCTGGACCCGCATCACACGTTGGCGCACGCTGCTGGCCGCCGCCCTGGACCAGTTCCCCCACCAGGTCACCTCCGCCCTGGTGCGTTCCACCCCTGACAACGCCTGCTCCACTCTTCTGGTTGCTTGGTTGGAGCAACAGCTGAAGGTCCCGGTCCTGCACGAGGACAGCGACCAGCCTGGTATCTCGGAGGCGAGACTGACCACCGGCCAAGGCGACATCATCATCAATCGGGGCCGTTCCGAGACCATCGCCCGTTACGCCGTGCCCGGCCAGCCAGAACGAAAGATCGCCTTGAAAAGGCGTCCTCTCACAGAACTACTCATGGAGGAATTGCAGCGCATGGACCCCGACGACATTTTCGAATCGGTGGTGAGTCGCATCGCCTCACAGGTGGGTGAGTGATGTTCACACGGGTCGTGCGCCTGTCATCGGCGCAGCAGGTGGCCGATGTGGTCGCGCACCGATTCATGGCGCGGATCACGGAGCTATTGGAAGGTCATGACGATGTCCATGTCTGTCTGACCGGTGGGGGAACAGCCGATCTGGTCTACGAACGTTTCGCCGATCTGTCCGCCGAGGCGAAACTCGACCTGGGGCGCCTCCACCTGTGGTGGGGGGATGAGCGTTTCGTGGCCGCCACGGACCCGGACAGGAACTCCCTCCAGGCCATCAGCCGGTTGGGTCGTACCTTGCCCATCCAGTCGGCACGAATTCACATGATGGCTGCGCGCGACGGTCGCGCTGACCCACACGACAGCGCCTCCGAATACGCTGCTGAGTTGGGGGAAACCCGCTTCGACGTGACCTTCCTGGGGATGGGCCCGGACGGTCATGTCGCCTCGATCTTCCCGGGACATCCAAGTTTCGACTCCACCTCCCGCAGCGTGATCGGGGTGACGGACTCCCCGAAACCGCCCTCGGAGCGCATCTCGTTGACGATCCCTACCCTCAACCGATCCGATGAGGTCTGGTTCATCGTCACGGGTACCGGCAAGGCCGATGCGCTGATCCGAACTTTCGACGGTGACGAGTCCCTGCCCGCCTCCCACGTCCACGGCCAGCAGGCCACGTACTGGTTCGTCGATGACGCAGCCGCCTCGAAGTTACCGCCCCGCTACGCCTGCCCTCTCTGAGCAGCAGATTCCACAGGCTCCCTGACGGCCTGGAACATCCCAAGCGCGGCGCCCCGGCGAAACCCGAGCGTCTCGTTGACGGCGAGCATGTGATGGTTCTCAGCGGCATTGAAGGTGTGGACCGCGGGGGCTTGGGGCAAGGCCACGTGAGCCGCTTCCAGGTTGGCCGCCTTGACCAACGTTCCCAGCCGGTGGCCGCGATGCTCAGGAAGCACGATGGTGTCCCACTGGTGGATCATGCCGTCGGGCCACTCACGCGATGCGGACAGCTCATTCAACGCCACAACCTTTCCTGTCGGTTCGTGCACCACGATCCCGAGGAAAAGCCGGTTCGTCGAACTGAATCGCGCATACTCCGCGTGCACGCGGTCCGCATCCCAGGATGTCTCGGGAATGATCAGCCCACCGGATGGCGCATCGGTGCTCATGCTTTGTTTCAGCACCGCAACACCGGCCGCCCACCCCGGGGGCACCTCCCCCTCCAGGCAGTGCACCTCGTAGTCCGGCCCGGCCGCGTCCCCGGCCGTGGCGAGAACATCGCTCAGCGCGACGGCCGGAGCGGCGAATTCGTACCGGGAGTACCACATCACCTGTCCCAGGACGAAGCCGTAACGCAGGGCGAACCGCACTCGTGGACTGGAGGCCAACAGCGCCCCCTCCCCAACGGGACTGGGCAACGCTTCGTCGCCCAGACCCGGCACCGGGGTGGGAACCTCGAGGTTGACGTAACGGGTTCCGGGTTCCAGGGCTGACCGCACCACCTCCGCGAGCGCCTGCCCGATTCCCCGCCGCCTGCACCCAGGCGTGACGTAGACGTGCGCCATCGCACCTTCGGGCTCGTCCACAAGATCCACGCCCAGTCTGGCGAAACCGGCGGGCCGGTCCTTGACCCAGACCAGCCAGCGGCGCACCCGTCTCCCGGTAAGAGCGGCGTGCGCAGCTTCCAGGTCGACCTCCGGGCTGTTCCGGGGCCCTTGGGGGCCGAGCGCCTCGATGCTGTCATCGGCGTTCATGCGACAGTAGGAAACCCATTCCTCATTCGCAATCCCAGGAAGCGTGAGTTCGCGGATCTCAAAACCAGTCACTGCTTCACCTTAACGTCCGGTTTGAACAGCGTTTCCGGTAACTTTAATCCATGGAGAGGATTGCACGACCAGAACGAGCGGCCACGGGCTGCAAGGCGCATCCGAGGTCTAATGGGCTGCAATCCACCTTCGGAAGAGGAACCGAGAGTCACCATGACTGATTTCCTGGCCTGGGCCGGCCAGAACCCGTGGGCCGCCTGGGGCGTGCTGGCGCTGCTGCTGGCAGCAGCCGAGTTGCTCACCATGGACCTGACGTTGCTGATGCTCGCGGCCGGCGCTCTTGCCGGCGGGGCGGTTGCGCTGCTGCTCCCCCACCTACTGTGGCTCCAGGTGATCGTTGGTCTGACCACCGCGGTGGCCACTCTCTTCCTGCTGCGCCCCACACTCTTGGAGAAAACTCGTCGAGCTCCGGGATACCGCTCCCGCCTCGATGACCTCATCGGCTCGCTCGGAGATGTGACAACCCAGATCACCGCGAACTCGGGTGAGGTCAAGGTGGATGGCCAGATCTGGCAGGCCCGCAGCTACGATGACACCGTTACGATCGAGACCGGGGAGAGGATCGAGGTTTACAAACTCGACGGAATTACCTTGATCGTCTACCCCATCGCCCACTGCCCCGAAACCGCAAGGAGCAACATTGCCTGTACCCACCATCCTTCTCATTGCTCTTGTCGTCGTCGTGGTCATGCTGCTGGCCGCGACCTTGAAAATCATCCGTCAACAGCAGGTGGCCATAGTCGAACGGCTCGGCAAGTTCCGCAAGGTACTCGATCCTGGACCGCATCTGGTGGTTCCGTTCCTCGACCAGATCCGATACGCCCTCGACATGCGCGAGGAGGTGGTGCCGTTCCCACCCCAGGGCGTCATCACCGAGGACAACCTCATCGTCTCGATCGACTCGGTGATCTACTTCCAGATCGTCGATCCAGTCCGGGCCGCCTACGAGGCACAGAACTACCGTGCTGCCATCGAACAACTGACCATGACCACCCTGCGCAACATCATCGGTGGCATGGACCTGGAGGCCACCCTCACATCACGCGAGGAGATCAACAAGCGCCTGCGTGCGGTACTGGACGAGGCAACCGGCAAATGGGGAATCAAGGTCAACCGGGTCGAGCTGCGCACCATCGAGCCGCCACCGACCATCCGCGACGCCATGGAGAAGGGCGCCCGAGCAGAACGCGACAAGCGGGCATCGATCCTGTTGGCCGAAGGTCAGCGCCAATCCCAGATCCTTTCTGCTGGCGGCGACCGGGAGGCGGCAATTCTCCGCGCCCAAGGTGATCGCGAGGCCGCTGTCCTCCGCGCCCAGGCCGACCGGCAGGCACAGATGTTGCGTGCCGAGGGGGAGGCCCAGGCCATCACCACGGTTTTCAGCGCCATCCACGCCGCAGAACCGGATCAGGCGCTGCTCGCCTACCAGTACATGCAGATGCTGCCGCGCCTAGCCAGTGGCGACTCGAACAAGATGTGGATCGTTCCCAGCGAACTCAGCGACGCCTTGAAGGGCCTGGGCCAGGTGGCGAACTCCACCGATGTGCGGGATTACGTCTCGCGGGCGTCCCAGCATTTTTCTGCACCAAAGCCGGTCGATGTGCACGCCGAAATAGCAGAACAGGCCCGGAAGGACCACGAGAAGAGCAGCGCCACGGTGGAACAGGCCATAGCCGACGCCCAAGCGATGGAGGGCAGCGGCACCCGCAGGCCAGGGCAGCCCTCCCCGCAACCACAACATCAAAACCCTGATTCCCCGGAATCCTGGGGGCCGCACCCCGGCGCCCCGTACGATGCGCAGTAACACAACCGCGCAACAGAAGAGTGAATCCCCGTCCAGCTGTAGCTGGACGGGGATTCACTCACACTGAAGTCTTTCGCCTCATCAGTAGAGGATCTCGCCGGCTGCCCGGCGAGCCCTCAGCGAGGACACCGCTTCTTCCAAGATCTGCGCCGCCTCCTCATCGGTGCGACGTTCCTTCACATAGGCGAGATGGGTCTTGTACGGGGTGATCTTTGGCGGAGGCGGAGGATTCTCCGCGTCGGTGTTGGCGGGCAATCCGCAGCGGGGACAATCCCAGGACTCGGGAATCACCGCGTCGGCGGCGAATGCGGGGCGGGTCTCATGCCCGCTCGCGCAGTAGTAGGAGACGTGAAGCCTCGGGGCGGCATCACCCCTTTCGGCCTCACCCATTGGTCCGGCTCCGACTCGGCTACCCCGGATGGCGTTGCCACCTGCCACAACTACTCCTCAAGGCTCGAAAACATTCTCTTGTCAGGCTTCGATGCGGTAGAGCACCAGCAGACCGATGATCGTCAACACCCAGATCAGCGTCAGCACAAGGGTGATGCGGTCCAATCGCCGCTCAGCAGTGGACACACCGCCCATAGAAGTGGACATGCCGCCACCAAACAGGTCGGACATGCCGCCACCGCGGCCCTTGTGGAGGAGCACTGACAGAGCCAGCAACGCACTCAAAATAATCAGGATGACCGACAGGGTGGCTATGGGCCAGCTGACGAGGGGGACAATCACGCGCAGTAGTTTAACCGAGGGAATCAAATCCACCACATCGCGGGTGTTTCACGACGTTTCATCCGATGGCTCAGCAATGGGGTTGTAACCGACAAACCCGGTGACAACCCCATTGCACGGAGCTGTTCTCAAGCGAACAGAACGATCGAGGCAAACTCCTCGGCCTTCAGACTGGCTCCTCCTACCAGGGCACCATCAACATCCGGCTGGGCCATGATCTCGGCCACGTTGGACGCCTTCACAGCCCCCCCGTACTGGATCCGGACCAAATCCGCAGTGGTGTGGTCATACACCCTCGCGACCTCTTCACGGATCGCCCCACAGACCTCCTGCGCGTCCTCCGGAGTGGCAACCTCGCCCGTGCCGATGGCCCACACCGGCTCGTAGGCAATGACAAGCGACGCCACCTTCTCGGCAGGGATCTCCTTCAGGCAACCACGAACCTGCTCGAGAGTGTACGCGACCTGGCGCCCTTCCTTACGAACGTCCAAGCCCTCGCCGCAGCAGATGATCGGGATCATGTCCGCCGCCAGGATTTTCAGAGCCTTGGCGTTGATCAGGGCATCGGTTTCGCCGTGGTATTCGCGCCGCTCCGAGTGCCCGACCACCACGTAGCGAACACCCAGCTTCGCCAGCATTCCGGCACTGATCTCGCCCGTGTAGGCACCCGAGTCATGCTCAGAAACATTCTGTGCCCCGAGTTGAAGCGGGAACCTGTCCCCCTCGATGAGGGTCTGTACAGTGCGCAGGTCCGTGAATGGTGGAATAACCACACATTCGACGGAGCTACCGTCGTACTCCTTGTCGGCCAAGGTCCAGGCCAGTTTCTGGACGAGCCCCGTCGCCTCGACGTGGTTCAGGTTCATCTTCCAGTTCCCGGCCATGATCGGTTTGCGTGCCATGTCAGTTGCCTTCCTTCAGAACAGCGATACCAGGTAGGACCTTGCCCTCCATCAGCTCCAACGATGCGCCACCACCGGTGGAGATGTGCCCGAACGCATCCTCAGGGAACCCGAGAGCCCGCACCGCGGAGGCCGAGTCACCACCACCGACAACGCTGATGCCGTCGACCTCGGTGAGGGCCTGAGCGACCGCTCGGGTACCGGATTCCAACCCGAGAATCTCGAACACTCCCATGGGCCCGTTCCAGAAAACCGACCTGGCCTGGCGGATCGCGTCACCGAACAACTTCTCGGTGGCGGGCCCGATGTCGAGACCCATCTTGTCGGCGGGGATGGCATCGGTGGGAACCACATCCACCTGACCGACGGTGCACGTGCCGAAATCGACCTCAGATGCAACGCGCACGTCGACAGGAAGCAGGATGCGCTTGCCTGCTGCCTCGGCAGCCTTCAAGTAACCGGTGCAGGCCTCGATGGACGCGTCGTCGACCAGGGACTTCCCAACCCCCAGCCCTTGAGCCTTGAGGAAGGTGAAGGCCATACCGCCGCCGATGACGAGGGTGTCAGCCACCTTGAGGAGGTTGTCGATGACGGCCAGCTTGTCAGCCACCTTCGCACCACCAAGCACCACGACAAATGGACGTTTCGGTGCCTCGGTGAGGCCCTCCAAGACGTCAATCTCCGCCTTCACAAGCGAACCGGCAGCCGACGGCAGCAACGTCGCGATGTCGTAGACGGAGGCCTCCTTACGGTGCACCACGCCGAAACCGTTCGAAACGAAGAAATCCCCGAAGGCAGCGTATTTCTCCGCCAGCTCCTTACGGACGATCTCGTCCTTGGATTTCTCCCCAGCCTCGAAACGGACGTTCTCCAGGAGGGCTACCTCACCGTCCCCGAGGGAATCGACGGTAGCCTTCGCCGACGGACCCACCACGTCGGTGGCGAATCTCACCCGGGTGCCGAGTAGTTCGCCGAGACGAACCGCAACAGGGGCAAGGGAGAACTTGGGATCGGGCTCGCCTTTAGGACGCCCGAGATGGGCCAGGATGACGATCCGGGCCCCCGCGTCGCGCAGCTCATTCAAGGTGGGCAGGGCGGCACGGATTCGACCATCATCGGTGATGTTCTTGTCACCGTCCAGAGGCACGTTGAAATCGCAGCGAACAACCACACGCTTACCGGCGAGGTCTCCGAGCTGGGAGACAGATTTCATTGAAGGTCCTTTCGGGTGGGGACGCGCCGGCCCCGCCAGCACGAGTGCAGACGGGGCCGGAGCGTCACTTCTTGAGTGAGATCAGAGCTTGCTGCCAACGAGCACTGTGAGGTCCACGAGGCGATTCGAATAGCCCCACTCGTTGTCGTACCAGCCGACGACCTTGACCTGATTGCCGATGACCTTGGTCAGCTGGGCGTCGAAAGTACAGGAGGCCGAGTCGGTCTCGATGTCCGTGCTGACAATGGGCTCATCGGTGTAGACGAGGACCCGACCGTCGGCGGCCTTCTTCACGATTTCGTTGATTTCCTCAACCGTGGTCTCGCGGGGAGCCTCGAAGGTGAGATCCGTGGCGGAACCGGTGGGGGTCGGAACACGCAGCGCGTACCCGTCGAGCTTGCCCTTCAACTCGGGCAGCACCAGGGAAACGGCCTTCGCGGCACCGGTTGTGGTGGGCACGATGTTGAGGGCGGCTGCGCGGGCACGGCGCAGATCCTTGTGCGGGCCATCCTGCAGGTTCTGGTCCTGGGTGTAGGCATGGATGGTGGTCATCAGGCCCTTGACGATACCGAGACCATCATTGAGGGCCTTTGCCATCGGGGCCAGGCAGTTGGTGGTGCAGGACGCATTGGAGATGATGTTGTGGGCCGCCGGATCATACTGG
Source organism: Propionibacterium sp. (assembly GCA_013333945.2). Classification (GTDB taxonomy): domain Bacteria; phylum Actinomycetota; class Actinomycetes; order Propionibacteriales; family Propionibacteriaceae; genus Arachnia. The sequence continues at coordinate 2,315 of JABCNW020000128.1, read as the reverse complement.
TCGTCATTGACCCCCATAACGATGGTGATGTCCTCGTTCTTGGCCGGGGCAGAGATCAGAACTTTCTTGGCACCGGCATCCAGGTGGGCCTTGGCCTTAGTAGCGTCGGTGAAGAAACCGGTGGACTCGATGACGATGTCGGCCCCCAGCTTGCCCCAGGGAAGATTCGCCGGCTCCTTCTCGGCGAAGGCCTTGATCTCCTTACCACCCACCTTGATGGCGTCATCGTCGTAGGAGACTTCTTCGGGGAAGCGGCCGAGGATGGAGTCGTATTTCAGGAGGTGGGCAAGGGTCTTGTTGTCAGTGAGGTCGTTGACGGCAACCACCTCGAGGTCAGCGCCGGATGCAACGAGCGCGCGGAAGTAGTTGCGTCCAATGCGGCCGAAGCCGTTGATTCCAACCTTGACGGTCATTTCGAATAGATCCCCTTCGAGAGATACCTGGGAGCCCGCCGCACCTGGGTGGCGCAGCCGACGCCCTTCGGACAGCCCCATCCTAGCCATTCAAACCCAAACCCAGAAGGGTTCGGCACAGGTGAAAGTCGAACGCACCCCAATTACTGGGCTTCACCCAGGTCAGCGGGCAGTGAGGCTTCGGTGTTGGGGATGCCCGCAGCCTCGGCAGCCTTGTCGGCTGTGGCGAGCAGACGCCGGATGCGCCCGGCCACTGCATCCTTTGTCAGTGGCGGGTCGTGCAGTTTGCCAAGCTCTTCCAGGCTCGCCTGGCGGTGTTCGATGCGAAGCTTGCCCGCGGCAACCAGGTGCGCGGGGGCATCCTCTCCCAGAATCTCCAGGGCACGTTCCACCCTGGCACTGGCGGCAACCGCGGCCCTGGCAGAACGCCGCAGATTCGCGTCGTCGAAATTCGCCAACCGGTTCGCCTGGGCCTTGACTTCTCGCCTCATACGACGTTCTTCCCAGATCAGGCGCGTTTCCTGGGCCCCCATCCGGGTCAGCAGGTCAGCGATGGCCTCACCATCCCGGAGGACCACGCGATCAACACCACGCGACTCGCGTGATTTCACCGTGATGCCGAGCCTGCGGGCGGCACCGCTGAGCGCCAATGCAGCCTCCGATCCAGGACATGTGACCTCGAGGGCCATGGAGCGCCCCGGCTCGGTCAGGGATCCACGGGCTAGGAACGCCCCACGCCACACCGCGACAGAATCGGCGATGGAGCCTCCGACCACCACGGCAGGCAGCCCCCTGACCGGGCGCCGCCGCTGATCCACCAAACCGGTGAGTCGGGCCAGGGCCTCGCCGTCGCGGATGACCCGTACCGCGTATCGGGTGGTGCGGCGCAGCCCCGTAGCGTTGATCACCAGAAGATCCGAGTCCAAGGAATAAAGATCATGGATGTAGGTGCGTAGCCTTCGAGCCGCCGGGGCGGAGTCCAGTTCCGCCTCAATGACGATGCGGCCACCCACGAGGTGGAGCCCACCTCCGAACCTGAGCATCGTCGCGACCTCCGCCCGACGCGCATTTGGGTGGGGGGTTGCCACCGCCGCCAACTCCGTCTTCACCTTCTGAGTCAACGCCATGGAAGCAATCATTCCATCAAATCTCTCGTGGCGTGGGCTTCAGCTGGCAAGAAGCTCCTGGTAGGCGTCAGCGAGTCGTTTCGGATCGTGGCGAGCGCTGCCGTCGTGGCAGCGGATGTCGGCAACCGCCAGTTCAGCTCCAAGCGAGGCAGCGAACCTGGTGAGATGGCGATCGGAACCGACGAAACCGACGTCGGCCAACACGAAGTCGAGGCGCAGGGTCGGCGCGTGCTCCGCCAGCAACTCGATGTGCCGCGAGGCAGTAAACCCATCAGTTTCATCAGCGGCAGCAATATTCATGACGAGGATGCGGCGGGCCGGCGTGGAAAGGATCGCTTCACGCAGTTCCGGGACCAGCAGATGTGGGATCACCGAGGTGAACCAGGATCCAGGCCCCATTACGATCGCGTCGGCCTGCCGGACCGCCGCCACCGCCTCCGGATGGGCGGGTGGATTCTCAGGTATCAACCGAACCGACTGGACCGTCGCTCGGGTCTTGGCGACAGTTGCCTGCCCTGCCAAGGTGCACAGCTCATCCGGGGCAAGCGGGTCGAGCCCCAGCACATCAGCCTCGATCTGCAGGGGAACCGAGCTCATCGGAAGCACCCTGCCCCGGGTCCTGAGTAGCTCCCCAACCATGTCGAGGCCCGCCACGGGATCATCCAGCTGTTGCCAGAGACCTGCTATGAGCAGATTCCCGATGGCGTGTCCACTCAGCGGCCCATCTCCGGAGAACCTCGATTGAAGAACGCTCGCCCAACGCCGCCCCACCTGG
>JABCNW020000127.1 GCA_013333945.2 Propionibacterium sp. | reverse complement strand
GGTTTGACCACCGAACGCCTCGGCAACGGCACCCTCATCAAAGTGCCCGACACCTGGCCCGCACAACAAGTCGTCGACGCCCTCACCGAAACCTTCCAAGCCAACAACCTCGACGAAGTCCCCATCACATGGTGATGTCACACAACCCGCGAACCAGAAAAGACAACCCCAGCAGTACCACACCATGCCCGCGCTGACCACCGAAGAATTCATCACATGGGCCAACCGCCTCACAAACCTCCCCTGGCCCACTTGGTGTCAAGTGGTGGAAGCAAAGAGTAGACGTTCGTATGCTTCGCGTGGGGTGAGCCATCCCAAGGCTGCTCTGGGGCGTCCACCCAAGTTCTTCGGCGATGGCGCCTGTGGTAGGGCTGGTGTGTGGTGATCCGGGTTCCTTTGGGTAGGTACTCACAGATTCAGCCCGCCTGTGTTCTCGTTGGTTCCCCGTTCCCATGGAGAACGAGGACGAGACGAAAACACATCTTCATGTCGGTAGCCAGGGTGAGCGCAGCATGACAGGTGCATCTCCGCAACCGTGATCCCAGGTCAAGGAACCCCACATCACATCTGGGATGGTGTTGATGTGATCGATCAACACATCACACAAACCCTCGGAGTTCTTCCCCAATGGCAGAGCCAGAATCGTCACGAACCGGGTGGTGCGCTCTACCAAGGTCGCTGCCGCTGAAGTGCCATGAGCCCCGATGATCAGGTCACCCTCCCAGTGCCCTAGGTGCCCTACGATCATCCACATCCTCGGGGCGGTCATCAATGCTGACCATCCCCACGAACTGGATGGGTGCGCTGCCCCACCGGACTACGCGACCTGCGTCTGGTGCGCTTCGAGCGCAGCATGATCCCGTGACGGGCCAGTTCTCCTTGTCACGAGGGCATAGAACCCTGGTTTAGACGGCCTCGTGGGACACAACCGCTCCTTCGGCACTCGGGGAGCCCTCGCACGGTTCAAGACTGCCATCACAAGCCTCTGCCCGGAGTCCCCCGACGATTTGGCGGGGTGTCCTGGAACGCTTCAGGACCTACCTGCACCCGAGCCTTTGAGGACCCGATGCGGCATCGATCTTGCGGGCCTTTGGCCTGGACCGGCGTTTCTGGGCTTTCACATCAGCTGTCACCGGCTGATACCCACACTTCCCACCGTCGCGGCGTATCCCTCTCGAGATACCACGGACACCGATCCACACGATCCGGTCCGCAGTCCGCCGCAGCGAGCATCCCTCCTGTAGCCCCTTAGCGATAGCCGCCCAGTCCTGTACCGTCAACATACGCCGCACCAACAACCCCCTCCCCGACAAGCACTGTTGCTACGGACCCTATGACACCGCCCTTTCATGAACCCTTCGTGAGTCATGATGGCATCATGACTGTTTCACACCTCAGAAAAACCAGTCTTGCCGTTGCGGTGGTTGGCTCCTCAATGGTATCCATGGCGCTGCCGGTCTTCACCCCGACCGCAACTGCCGCCCCCACCCTCAGCGTGACTGCGAAAACAACTCTCAGCGATGGTGCAGGCCCCGATGTCCAAGTGAGGGTCAACGGCGTCGACCAAGGCCGTTTCACGGTCAACTCGACCGACTACACCGTTTACGAGGTTTCACTGACGGCAGACCTGAAGAGCACCGACAGTGTTGACCTGTTCTTCGGCAATGACGCCATGAACCAGACCGGAGACCGGAACCTGTGGGTGCAGTCGGTCAGCGGCGGGAATGGTGTCGACTTGAACATCAAGAACGCCATCGTGGATGCCGGTAATACATGGGAGACCGCGACCGACGGCGCGAACACCTCAACGACGACCGGCGCAGTGTGGGGCAATGCAGCCATTCGCTGGAATGTGCCCAGCGCACCGGCTGCCCCCAGCGACGGGAAGCCCGCCGCAGCGACCGGCACCCCTTATCTGCCGACCAGTACCGCGGCCTACTGGGCGTACGGGTCCGAGACTGACCCGGTGAAAAAACGCGCCTTCTACAACATCGGTTACACCCCCAGCGTGGTGTGGTATGACGGTGTGTCATCAGATGCAGACACACGACTGACGAACACGCTGGCCAAGGCCAAGGCAGCCAACCAGGTTGTCCAGATCGCCCTGTACGGCATTCCTCAACGCGACTGCGGCTCTCTCTCGGCCGGTGGTCACAAGAACGCTGAGAGTTACAAGGCGTGGATCGACCGGGTTTCGGCCATGGTTGGCGACCAGACCGTCATGGTGATCGTGGAACCCGACGCGATCGGCTACTGCGGCAAAGCGGAGATCCGCAAAGAGCGGGCCCCGCTGCTCACCTATGTCGGGCAGAAGTTCCAGGACAACAACCCCAACGCCGCCCTCTACATCCATGCCGGTTCCGGTCAGCTCGATCAGGAGGCGGCTGCAGATGCCGTGATCGATGGAGGCATCAAGTACATGCGCGGTTTCGCCATGAACGTCTCCTCGTCCGGCACGACCCCTGTCGAAGAGGAGTGGGCCGAACAGTTTGTCAAGACCCGCGAAGCGAAGGGCGTTGCCGGAAAGCACTACGTAGTCGACACCAGCCGCAATGGTGTTGCCCTTCAGGGCGACTCCAACCCAGGCGGGAAGTTCCTGACCTGCAACAACCCGACCGCCGCCGTGGGAACGCGGCCGACGAGCAATACCACCGGTGCCCATGCTGACGCATATGTGTGGGCCAAACCGGTCGGCGAATCGGATGGCGTGTGCCATCCAGGTGACCCGGATGCAGGAAAGTTCTTCCCCGATCTCGCAGTGAAGGTCGTTCAAAACGGAGTGACGGCCGGTACCATCGAATACTGGGAAGTCCCCTGATGCTGATGGATGCCCTTGACCGGGGCTGAGACATCTGCGCTCTGTTGGTCCGGCTTAACTGCGCCGGACCAACAGAGCGCAACCGGTGGAGTGCTACATGTTTCGTGGACAGTGACGAAAAACAGGTTTAATCGAACATGTGAGGTAAAATCTGTATCGTGTCCGCATCAAAGGTTCAGCGAAGAGTTCAAACAGCAGGTCGTGTTGGAGGTCATTGAGAAGCCCCTGCACGATCAGCGATGTGGCAAAGTCCTACGGTCTGGTCCCGCAAACCGTGAGGATGCTGGGTGAATAAGTGGAGGAAAACCCATTCCGGTATTGAGGGTGAGGAAATGACGGCGACCCAGCTTGCCGAGTACAAGAAAATCAAAGCCGAGCTGCGTGAGGCCCGGACAGGGGATCGATTTCAGAGATAAAGCGGCGGCCTTCCTCCGCGGCGGGAGTCCCGGTAAAAACACGATACGCGTACACCCCTCCGCCAAAGAAGGCAACCACCCAACCCGTTTGATGTGCCACTGTCTGGAGGTGTCACATTCAGGCTATTACGCCTGGCGCAACAAGGGCATGTCAGAAACCCAGAAACGCCGTGAAGAACTCGCCATTTTTGTGACGTATTTCTTCAACGACTCCAAACAAACCCACCTGTTATAGACGGGTCCACAAAATCTTGGAACGTGGGTGGTGTTACAACCAGTCCAGAGACGGTGCGCCGGCTCATGCGGCAGGAGGGCCTGGTGGCGTGTCAGCCCCGCCCCAAGGCCCGCGCCACCGTGCCTGCCGCCGCCCTGGCAGGTCGCCCCGACCTGATCGAAAGAAACTTCACAGCAGATGCTCCGACCCAGAAACTGGTGGGCGACCATCACCCATATGCTTCTCACCCGGGAAGGATTCGTGTACCTGGCGACCGTGACGGGGCTGCTACTCGAAAAGAATTGTTGGCTACGCCATGGCGGAACACATGCGAACCGAATTGGTCCAAAAAGCCCTGGAAATGGCGGCTCGGAACTGCCAGCCCATCAAGGGTGTGACGATTTTTCATGTCGAGTCTAGGGATCGCAGTACACGTCCGCTGACTACACCGCCACCATGAACAAGTATGGCCTCCTCGCATCGGTAGGAAGAACCGGCGTGTGCTACGACAACGCAGCAGCAGATATCATTCAACGCCACCCGCGCAGGAAAGAACTCGTCAACCAGTAGGATATACCACACCAGAAGAAAAGCAATCAAAGAGGTGACATCATGGATTGAACACTGACTGCGATCAGACCAGACTTCATTCCTCGCTCGGGTACCGAACCCCGAACGAAGTCCATCAAGATATGGGGAAAACCAAGACGGCAGCCTAAACCATAATCCAAGTTTTTCACTACCGTCCACAAAACCCATAGCAGTCCATCGCGGCGGCCCGAGACCGCGGCGAGCTGGGACCGGCACACATCCCCGAGGAGGCGGTGCTCGCCCCGGTCGGCCTGCTGCGCTCCGAACTGCTCCAACGCGACGTCAGCGACGATTTCCTCGACCGCGTGGTGCGCAACGTGGCAGTTCCTCTGTACACAACCCTGTCCCATCGGGGAACGGGGCCAGGCGCTCCCGGATGAACCGAACCAGCCGGGCGGGCCGTTCCGCGTCCACCGCACACGGCGCCGGACCCCACGGGGCACGACGATCACCACGGCGGGTGCTGCTCGTCACCACGCTCACACATCGCCGGGGGTGGCCTCGGGTAGGCGTCGCTGGATCGCCAAGGAGATCAGCGCCGCCGTGACCTGTTGGAACAGGGTGGAGATGATGACGGGAAACATCGTCGCCGCGGGGAAGAAGGCCGCGGCGATCACCGCGCCGGCGTTGATGTTGCGCATCCCCGACCCGTAGATCATCGCCACCGTGACCGCCCTGCCCTGCCCCGTCATGCGCGCCGCCAGCCAGCCAAACCCGTAACCGGCCAAGGAAATCAGGAACATCACACCAGTGATCACCAGGAGCATCGGATCGAGGGTCCACACGATCGGCGCGATACGTGTGGAGGAAGCCAGGATCACCACGACAATCCCGCACTTCACCACCATCTGCAGCCACGGAATGACCCTCCCACTCACCCTGCCACCCATCGCCTCATTGAATGCAACCGCCAGCACCGACGGCGCCAGCACCATCACCACCATGCTGCGCATCAACTCCCCGGAATCCACGGAGACGTGGGCACCGGTCAGGAATTCCACCCCGAAAGGCAGCAGGACGGGCGTCAGCACCGCATCCACGAACACAGCGACAAGCCCAAGCGTCAGATTGCCGCCACAGATCGCGATCCACGCGAAACCCGCGCTCGCCGTCGGCACGAGGAACTCCAAGACCATGCCCGCTGCGATGTCGGGGCTGCCTGCGAACCCCAGCCGGGCCACCGCCCACGCGACGACCGGCATCACGACGTGAAGAATCCCAAGAATCAGGAGCAGCGGCAGCGGATGATGAAACGTCTCGACGATGCTCCTGGCCCGCAGAGTCGAGGAACCGGCGAAAACGATGACGAAGAAAACCGGCGCGATGGCTGGCAGCAGAACCCCGAGCTGTTCGGGAAAGAGCACCGCGACGACGATCGCCAGCGGAACGACGAAAGGCATAAACGCCGACAACCGGCGGTTGAGTTGGTGTGATGTCATGATGGCGCCCCCATCCTTGCACGTCGACCATCACGACGTCGCGCGAGCGGAAGTCGGCGGAAACCAGGAACCATGGTCGAGTCCGCTTGTCGACCACCGGATCGGCGCCGGTAGCTTGGGGACATGTCGCTACCCGAAGAGCTGATCGCCGACCTCGACGTGATCCGCGTCACCCCGGTCCGTGGCGGGGACATCGCACGGGCCTACCGGCTCGACACCCCCTCCGGACCGGTGTTCCTGAAGACACACCCCTCCCCCACCCGGATGCTGTTCGAACGCGAGGCCCGCGGCCTGCGGGCGCTGCGGGAAGCCGCACCGCCGGAGCTGCGAATCCCCGAGGTGCTGGCCGCCTCACCCCGCGGGATGGTGCTCGAATGGATCGACGAGGGCGGGCGTGGCCCCGCCACCGAAACGGCGCTGGGCGTCGGCCTGGCCCGGCTACACAGCCTGCCCGCACCCCACTTCGGTGGCCTCGACGGCGACACGTCGGGATATCTGGGGTCCGTCGAGGTGGATCTGACCCCTGCGTCCTCATGGTCCGAGTTCTACCTGGAACGCCGGGTGCTGCCGCTGACCCGACGGGCCGTCGCGGAGAAGCGGGTGCCCGCCGAGGCCCTGCGACTGCTCGACGTCCTCTCCCCTCGCGTCGACGAGCTGTGCGGGCCGCCCGAACCCCCGTCGCTGGTGCACGGCGACCTCTGGGCGGGCAACCGCCTGGTGGACGTCACAGGCGTCAACTGGCTCATCGACCCAGCCGCCCACTACGCACATCGCGAGTTCGACCTGGCGATGATGGCGCTGTTCGGCGGCTTCGGCGCGGAGGCGTTCGCCTCCTACAACGAAACCCACCCGCTGGCCGACGGCTGGCAGGAAAGAATTCCCTGGCACCAACTGACCCCGCTGCTGGTGCACGCCATCCTGTTCGGCGGCGGCTACGGCGCCTCCGTGCTGTCGACGCTGCGACAACTCGCCGCCTGAAACGACCTGCCACGGCATGGTGTCGACACAGGCCACGTGCTCGTCGCGACCCGGCTCACCCAGCTTCCGGGCTCGATGAACCGGTGGTGGAGTAGACATTGGGACATGATCAGTGGAAAGTACGGTCGTCGCGCCCTGCTGTTCGGTGTCGGAACAACAGCCGGGGCGCTCGTTCTCGGCACCCGAGGCCAGGACGCCGCCACGGCCTCCCCGCCATCGTCCACCCCCAGCGCGTCCGGTCCCCTCTCGCCGACCCCCACGTCCCACATCCCCTCGGAGGCCACGGCCAAGACCGATCCCTTCCGACCGGTGTACCACTACACCCCCGCCAGCGGGAACCTGGCCGACCCCAACGGTTTGATCTTCCATCAGGGCGAATACCACCTGTTCCACCAGCAGGACGGCACCTGGGCGCACGCCGTCAGCCCCGACATGGTGCATTGGGAACGTCTGGGCACCGCCCTCGAACACGACACCCTCGGCCTGGCGATGTCCGGCAGCTGCGTCGACGACGGCGCCAACACCTCCGGCCTGGTTCCGGGCGGCGGAATGGTCGCGATCTACACCTCCACCGAAGGCGGGGAGGCACAGTCCTTGGCGTACAGCACCGATCGCGGTCGCTCCTGGAAACGCCACGACGGCAACCCCGTCATCCCCAACGAGGGCCGCAAGGACTTCCGCGACCCGAAGGTTTTCTGGCACGAACCAACCAAGTCGTGGGTGATGGTGGTCTCCCTCGGCGACCGCATCGCCATATACCGTTCCGGCGACCTGCGGTCCTGGACGCACGCCAGCGACTTCGGGGAGGGAAAAGGTTCCCACGCCGCGGTGTGGGAATGCCCCGACCTGTTCCCCCTCGACGACGTCTCCACCAGCCAAACCCGCTGGGTGCTGACGATGTCAATCGGCGACAACAACGAAACCCACGGTTCGACGGCTCAGTACTTCATCGGCGATTTCGACGGTTCCACGTTTTTCCCCGAGGACGACCGGATCCGTTTCACCGACGCCGGTCAGGACTTCTACGCCGCCCAGACCTTCGAAAAGGTCGAGGGGCGCCGCATCTGGCTGGGGTGGATGGGCAACTGGGCCTACCCCTACTCGATGCCCACCGAGGGTTGGAAGAACCAGATGAGCATCCCGCGTGAGCTGACGCTGACCACCCGGGACGGGGTACGGCTTCTGCGGCAGCAACCGGTCAAGGAACTGGATGCGCTGCGAGGCCGGGCAGCAGACATCGGCGGGCTGTCCGCCACGGACACGACCACCGGGCTGGGGACGGGCCGGGTCGTCGAGCTGGATCTGACGCTGGACGTCTCCAAGGCCAGTGATGCGTGGCTGAGCCTGTGCCGCGGCCAGATCGACGGCACCCTCCAGGAGGTTCGGGTGGGTGTCATGCCCACCGAGGGCATCTTCTACCTCGACCGCACCGCCGGTGGCCTGGAAACAGTGCCGGGCCGCGACGGCGGGACGGCACAGTTCGCCCTGCGACGTGAGGTCGCCTACCGTCCCGTCGACGGCACGGTGCGACTGCACGTCTACGTCGATCACTCCAGCGTGGAGGTCTTCGTCGACGACGGCGCCCCCGTGGGATCATTGCTGGTGTTCGCCGATCCCCGGGCCCAGGAACTCGCCCTGGGCGCGAAGGGCACCGCGACGGTTGTTTCGGGAGCCGTGACCCCGTTGTCACTCTGACATGTGCCGAAGGGGGCGGCCGGGATCCAGGCAGAGGGATCCCGGCCGCTTCCGGTTGCTCGTGGTCTTGTCGCAACGGCGCCAGATCCGAGGGATCGGAAGGGTTCCGTGGTCGGACGATGCCGAGAGCCACCACGGAACCCTTCACGCTCAGGCCACGAGCTTACGGTTCCTGAGCCGCAGCACGACGTCGGCGGCCTTGGCCACCTGTTTGCTGTGCGTGACGACGATGACGCACTTGCCTTTGTCGTGTGCGGCGGTCTTGAGGATGTCGATGATGTCGCTGGCGGTGGCCTCGTCGAGGTTGCCCGTCGGTTCGTCGGCGAGGATCACGGGGGCGTCGGAGACCAGTGCCCGACCGATCGCGACCCGCTGCTGCTGTCCGCCCGAGAGTTTCATGACGTTGCGGTTGATTTCTTCCTTCTCCAACCCCATCTTCTCCAACACCCGTGCATCTGCCCGGTGATTCACCAGGCGAAGGTTTTCCAGCGGGGTCAGGTAGTCGATCAGGTTGTAGTTCTGGAACACCAGCGACACGTTGCGTTTGCGGTGTTTGGGAAGTCCCTCCTCCGAGATGTCCTTTCCGTTGCAGAGGATCTTTCCACTGGTGGGAACATCCAGCCCGGCGAGCAATCCGAGCAGCGTCGACTTGCCCGCCCCGGAACCACCAAGAATCGCGTAGAACTTCCCCTCCTCGAATTCAAGGGTGACGTTTTCAAGGAGTTTTCGCGCCATTTTCTCGTAGGCGTAGTTGACCTTTTCCAGCGCAAGAACGCTCATCTGTGATTTCCTAACTCATCGTGGAGAGAATCTGCTTCGGCGTGAGCCGCAGCATCGGGATCATTGCGACCACCGCCGACACCAGGACGACGGCGTAGCCGAGCAGCCAGGCGCGTCCGAGGTCGAGCGCCGAGGCGGCGGCGAAACTGGGGGGCGGGACGTTGACGCCGGCCTGGCCGTCGCCCGTGCCCGCTGCCTGCCCGACGACGAAGTCACCGAGGATGCGGGAAACCTGCCCGGAGGCGAGGGCCGCCAGGCCACCGGCGGCGAGCGCGATCATGGTCAGTTCGATCAGGAACTGCGCGAGCAGGCTCTTCTTGGCCGTACCCACCGACAGCAGGATCCCGATCTCGTGCACCCGGCCCCGCACCCAGAACACCAGCACGAACACCAGGATCGCGACGCTCGCGAGGCTCACCCCCGCCAGCATTAGGTTGAGCAACCCCTCGACGGTGGCGATCCCGGAGAGCACCCCCGCGAAGGTTTTGGCGTTGTCCTCCACCTGGAAGGTGTCCCAGGGCAGCGACAGTCCCTTGACCCGGGCGATCGTCGCTTCCAGCTCGTCGGCACTCGAGACCAGGTACTGGGCCTCGGTGAGTCCCTGCCCGGCAGCGAGCTCCCCGCTGGAGGCCAGGTCGGTGTAGAAGGTGTTCTCCGCCATCTCCGAGGGCAGCGACGCCTTCCCGCTGGACCCGGTGAACAGGCCGACGATGGTCACCGTCACGGACTTTCCGTCACGGTTCAGCGTGACCCGGTCCCCCACCTTCGGGCCATTCTTCGCCGCCAGTTCCTGATGCATGATCGCCGAGTTCTGGTCGCCCTCTGCGATATGGCGTCCCTCGACGAGGGTGTACTGCTTGGCGGCGAAACCCTGAATCAGGTCGCTGCGGGTCACTCCCGTGACGCCCGCCTCGGGTGCCACATCACCGGAGAGCTCCACCCCGCTGGCGGGCATCTCGACGAGCGTGAGGGCCGACGGCGTGGCGGTGAGAGCTCGGACG
>JABCNW020000126.1 GCA_013333945.2 Propionibacterium sp. | reverse complement strand
GTCGGCAACATTTTTTCTTTCTTCAACTGAGCGGAGCATAGAATGTCCATCAGTCGTCGTGCCGTCCTCGCAACGGCCGCCGCAGCCCTTCCCGCAGTGACACTCCTGGGGAGTGTCCACGACGCCGTCGCTGCCCCGGGAACGACCTACTACATTGCTGAAGATGGTGATGACCAGGCCGCCGGAACCTCCGAGAGCACACCCTGGCAGTCCGTCAACAAGGTCGTCACGGCCATCAACGCCGGGCAGATTGTCCGGGGGGACACCATCGTGTTCAAGCGTGGCCAGACCTTCTACGGGCAGTTCACCGACCTGTCGGGTCTGCAGGGTGAAGGCCGGATCACCTTCGGTGCCTACGGGAGTGGGGAGAAACCCAGGATCATGGGATACAAGGTCCTCAACAAGCCCGAGGCCTGGAAGAACATCGGCGGTAACCAGTGGCAGATCGAACTAGTCGAGGGAAACTACAGCGGAAACACATCCACGGAAGACGCGAATGTCGGATTCCTTCTCCTCGACAGTGCATTCCACGGGGTGAAGAAGTTCTCGGTCGGCGAGCTGCGCAATGACCTGGAGTTCCACTCGGATGAGCGGAACAGGATGCTCACCGTCTGGAGCGAGGCAAACCCCTCCACCCGCGGTGATCTGCGGATCACGGTGAACGGACGGATCTTTCAGGCCGTCTCGAACATGACCATCCAGGACCTCGATCTCATCGGCTGCGGTGGACACGGTATCCAGGTCCGCGACGTCACTGGTGTGGAGGTGCTTCGCAATCGTATCCGCCACATCGGGGGTAGCGTCCTCTACGGAACCACCCGCTATGGCAATGGTGTTGAGGTGTATCTCGGCGGCAGCGACGTGCTTGTGGAGGACAACATCATCCACGATGTCTACGATGTGGCGACCACCATCCAGGGACATCAGATTCTGAAAACCGGCAGGGAGGCCCCGGTCCTTCGCCTCGGCAGCAGCAATGTGCATTTCCGGAAGAACTACATCACCCGCTGCAGCCAGTCCTTCGAGATCTGGGTGGCGGGCCCTGAGGACAGGAGTCAAGCAGACACCACCAGCGCCAAAGCCGGGATCCGCACTTGCTCCTTCACCGACAACCATTGCGAGGACGCCGGCATCGGCAGCTGGGGTCAGGATGTGCGCCCCAACCCGGAGGAAGGAGGCGTGCACCTGCTGTCCTACGCCGAGAACCTGCCCATCGAACTGTCCATCACCGGTAACCAGTTCATCAAAGCAAAGAACGCCTACATGTACCGTTCCCCGGAGCACAGGTCCTCGATCTCGATCGACCGGAACGTGATTCAGCTCGCCGCGGGCCAGAAGCTCCAGCAGCAGCGTTCCGAGACCATCGAGCAGCACGCGGCATGGTCGCAGGCCACCGGGTTTGACGCGAACAGCACCTTCACCGTCGCCGGTTGACCGGTTCCCTGGAATCGAATCCTGGGCGGGACGCGATCGCCAGCGCCAGCTCGCAGAACATCGCGTTCGCCCAGGAGAACCAGGGGCGGGTGAAACACGACGGATCATCGGCATCGACGCCCTCGTGCATCCACCCGGTACCCCCGGTGCTGTTCATCAGCATGCGCAGGCAGGCCAGTTGCTCATCCTCATGGGATGCGGTCAAGCCCGCGACCGCGATCGCGATCGGCCAGACGTGACCGGGTGGGGTGTGTGGGGAACCGATGCCGCGCAGCCGGGTACCGTCGACGAAGCAGGGGTTCTCGGGGGACAAGAGTCTGCGGCGGGTGGCTAGGTACACGGGGTCGTCGACCGCCAACACCCCCAGATAGGGCAGCCCAAGCAGAGACGGCAGATTCGCATCGTCCATGAACAGCTGTCCTCCCCAACCGTCGACTTCGTAGGCCAGGTGGGGTTCCGGGTTCTGGATCATCCCGAAACAGCGGATGCCCTCCTCGATCGCTGCCGCTAGGCGCTCCGCCCGGGCACGCCGGTCTCTATCCAGGATGGGTGCCAAACGCCGCAGGGTGCTAGCCAGGAAGGCGTTTCCGGGAATGTTGAAACCGAGCTGACAGGCGTCGTCGCTGGGCCGGAAGGCCTGGAAGACCAGCCCGCACTCCCGGGTCCTGGGTCCACGGCCCGCGCGTGTGAGGGTGTCGGATGCAGGAGCCCCGGGACGGGTGAAGCGATACGGGCTCGCCGCCTCGTGGCGTTGTTCGGTCTCGGTGATGGTGAGGATGACGTCGAGGGCGTCGTAGAAATCGGCATTCAGCCACTCACGGCAGCCGAGCCCGTCCAGGCGAAGCGCCAGGTCGAGAGGGAAGGTCAGCGAGTCGAGCTCCCACTTGCGTTCCCACACCCACGGTCCCTGCCTCGGGCGGTCATCATCCCAGCGGTTTCCGTTCGGTCGCCGATTGAAGGCGTTGGCATAGGGATCGATCAGAATCATCCGCCAGTGACGCCGGAGCAGGCCGGCGGCCACCCCAGCCAGTTCTGGGTGACGCGGAGCGAGGCGAAGCAACGGGGACAGCTGCAGACAGGAATCCCGCAACCACATGGCGGGGATGTCGCCGGTGATCACCCAGGTTTCTTCGCCATCCTCGCCCAGATCGATCGTGGTGGTGGCGATGTTGGTCAGTAGCCGGGCGGTCATCTTGCCGGCACGGTCGTCGCCGGTCGCATCCGATACCTGCTCTCGGACATCGGCGAGCAGCCACCCGGGCAACACCAGCGGACATGGCGTCGGCTCTCCGATGGGTGCGCCCCAGGTCACCACTCGAAAGTCAAGTTCCTCGTAGGACCCGCCGAGGGGATGTCGACGGCGAGCCCCACCTCGTGGTCCGGCTGCCATGAACCGCCGGTCACGCCCAGCAATTCCAGCAGCAGCGGCGTCACTTCGTGGCTGTACAGGGCTTTGGGTAGCCTGTCCTCCAGGAGCCGGTCCGGTAGTTTCACCGGGTCGCCGAAAGAGTGCAGGATCAGGAACGAGCGCCGCACATCGACCTCGTCTTCGCCGTGCCCACCCTCCGGTTTGTGTCCGTGGTCGGTGGTCACCGCCACCAACCACTGTTCCCCGAGCGCCTCGTGGCGTTCCGCGACGGCCTTGATCAGTGCGCGGACGTGCTCGTCCACCTCTCCGATGGCGGTGCGATATCCAGGGGAGGCTGCGCCGTGTCGGTGTCCGGCCTCGTCGACCCCCTCGAAGTAGACGAAAGCTGCATCCGGGCCCTCGTGGTTGAGCACCTGACAGGCGTGGCTTCGCACCTCGATGTCGGCGCTGACACAGCCGCGGGTGAAGTCGTGGGGGATGAACAACGTGTGCTGTCCAGTGCGCTGTTGATCGATGCGACGCTGGATCACCGGGCCGAAGCTTCCCAGCAGTGCTTCCCACGTGGCTGCGGCGTTGGTGCGGGCCTTCGGGTTGGCGAAGAAGATCTGGGACAGCACGTCGGGGCATTCCGCCAGCCTGTGCCCAACGAACTCGTTCCACCACACGTTGTTCTGCTCGTGGGTGGTGCCTGTCAGCAGGTTGGACCAGCCCGGCCCGGAGTCGGTGGGCGGTGTCATCCACACCGGCGCGATCAGCCCTTCTGCGATGAGCCGGGCAAGTGTCGGTGCGGCGGGGGAGGTTTCGTGTGGCATCTCGGGGCGATCCGCGGGCGCGGGTTCCGCGGCGAAACGTGGGTCGGCGGGGTGGTGGGGTTCGGCGAATGCCGGATTCTCGGGGATTGCCGAGGGTACGGCAACGTCGATCCGCACCCCATCCAGGCCGATCAGCAGCAGTTTCATGATTCTCCTCCCACCGGTGTGATGCGCAAGGTCAGAATTGTGAACGCGGTCAGGGTGATCGGAACCTCCCGGGTGGCGGTCACGCCGACGCGGGGCGGCCACATGTCAGCGGTGAGGTCCTCCTCCAGCGGATCGACCTCCCGCACCCGGGTCGCGTCGAAGGCCAGGTGCAGCATCCCAGCGGTGGGTTTCCCGGATCCCTCGTGGATGCGCATGATCACGTCACCGGATCCGTCCTCGGCGGGCAGCACCGCCGCGACGTGCGCACCCGGCACATCGAGGGTAGCCAGCTTGGCTTCGGCGGCCTCCACCAACCGGGGCGGCAGGTTCAACTCCTCCCCGGCGTGGGTGGCGGTCTCCGGATCGGCGTCGAGTAGCAGTGAGAACCGGACCGTGCGGTGCGAACGGTCCGCCCGCGGGTCTGGGAAGACGGGGGCGCGCATCAGCGACAGTGATACCCGGGTGCCAATTCCCCCGTTTCCCGAGGTGCCGGTACGCAGCGGGGTGACGGAATGGCCGTGGTTGGAGTCATTGACCACGGCGATCCCGTAGCCGGGTTCGTCCACCAGCAACCAGCGTCCGGCTGGCACCTCGAATCGGGAATAGTCCCAGCTGGTGTTCTCGTGCACGGGACGCCTGATGTGTCCGAACTGCACCTCGGCGGCGTGCTCACGGGCCCGCACCGCCAGTGGGAAACTCATCTTCAGGAGGGTTTCGCGTTCCTGCCAGTCGGCCTCCAAGGAGAAGTCCAGGTGTGGGGCGTCGGCGTCGAGGGAGATCGTCTGGACGAGTCGGGAAGC
>JABCNW020000125.1 GCA_013333945.2 Propionibacterium sp. | reverse complement strand
CTGCCCGCCTGCATCGCGGGCAGGTTGATCTCGTTGAAACCGGTGCGCGGCCCGGAGCTCAGCAACCGCAGGTCATTGCAGATCTTCGACAGCTTCGTCGCCAGGCGTTTGCAGGCCGCGTGGGCCATCACATAGGCACCGGTGTCAGAGGTGGCCTCGATCAGGTCGGCGGCGGTGACAAACGGGCGTCCCGTGATCTCGCAGAGGTGTTTCACCGCCAGCTCCCGGTATCCGGGCGGGGCGTTCAGCCCGGTGCCGATCGCCGTCGCGCCCAGGTTGATCTCCAGCAGCAACGAACGTGCGTACTCGAGGTGGCGCAGCTCCTCCTCCAAGTTCACCGCAAAGGCCGTGAACTCCTGCCCCAGTGTCATCGGTACCGCATCCTGCAACTGGGTGCGTCCAAGCTTGAGGATGTTCTCGAACTCCTCGCCCTTGTCATAGAAGGAGTCGGAGAGCTCCTCGACCGCATGCGACAGCTCCCCAAACACGTAGTCGAGGGCCACCCGGAAGCCCGTCGGGAAGGTGTCGTTGGTGGATTGGCTGTGGTTGACATGGTCGTTGGGGTCGACGATGTCGTAGCGTCCCTTCGAGAACCCGAGGTGCTCCAGAGCCAGGTTCGCGAGTACCTCGTTGGTGTTCATGTTCACCGACGTCCCCGCGCCACCTTGGAAGACATCGATCGGGAACTGGTCCATGCAGCGTTTTCTCACCAGCACCTCGTCACAGGCCTGGAGGATCGCCCGCGCCACCCAGCCGGGGAGGACACCGAGTTCGCGATTCGCCAGCGCAGCCGCTTTCTTCACCTGGACCATTCCGCGAATCAACTCGGGAACAGAGTTCACGGTGACACCCGAGATGGGGAAGTTCTCGACGGCTCTCAGCGTGTGAATTCCGTACCAGGCGTCATCAGGGACCTGACGATCGCCGAGTAGGTCGGTTTCGGTGCGCGACATTGCTTTCCTTTCGGAGCTATCCTCCCGACGAAACCCCGTGGATGGGGGCGGAAGCAACGCTACCGGAGTCGGTGCGACTGCGCGCCCCGGACCACATCTTCTCCGTTCTGCGAGACGACCAGCCGGGTCGGCACCGCACATCCTTCGACGAGTCGCTAGGCTTGGGGCGTGACCAGATGCGTTTACATTGCTTCATCGGAGTGGCAGGTCAGAAAGAGCGCCGTTGCTCTGGGCGTGCTGGAGTTGTTCGCGCGCCAAGTCCGCTCGGTCGGTTTCTTCCGTCCGCTGGTGCAGTCCCTGCAGGAGGACGGCATCACGACGGCGTTGCTGGCCACCGACACCCTGCGTCACCAAAGTCTCGAGGACAGCATCGGTGTCAGCTACGAGGACTGGGCCAATGATCCGGACGCCGCCATCGACACGATCGTCGCGAAGTACTCCGCGCTGGCGGAGCGCTTCGAGGCGATCGTGATCGTCGGTTCCGACTTCGACGACCTCACCTACGGCACCGAGCTGGACCACAACGCCCTCATCGCCGCCAACCTGAACGCGCCGGTGCTGTACGTGTGTCGCGCATCGGAAAGGTCCATCGACGAGGTCTGCCGGATGGCCGAGGAGTCGATCGAGGCCTTCGAGGCCCGCCACAACACCGTCGTCGGGATCATCGCCACCCGCGCGGAACCCGAGATCAGCGAGGAACTCTCCTCGGCATTGCGTGAGGTGCGCGACGTTCCGGTCTCTGTGTTGTCCGCGAATCCGGTGCTCGACGCCCCGTCGGTTGGCCAGCACTTCGAGGCCGTCGATGCGACGCTGTGGCGCGGCACACCGGAAAGCCTGAACCGTGAGGCGCTCACGACGATCATCGCGGGCATGAGCCTGCCGAACCTGCTTCCGCGCCTCCAGAAGGAGGCCACCGTCATCGTCCCCGCCGACCGGCTCGACCTGCTGCCCGCGCTCATCATGGCGCACCGTTCCGCCACCTACGGCCCCCTAGCCTCGCTGGTACTGACGGGGGGCTTCGAGATCCCGGAGACAGTTGCGGCGCTGCTCAGCGATTCCGAGGTCGACCTGCCCATCGGCGCCACCAACAACGACACCTTCCCCACCGCGGTTGCACTGCGGGAGGTCAGCGGTGTGGCCACCAGCTCGCCGCGGAAGGTCGAGTTGGCGCGCGCCCTATTCGATCGACACGTCGACGAGGACGCGTTGCTGGCCGCCATCGAACTGCCCCGCGCCGAGATCCGCCCCCCGAGCATGTTCGAGCACCAGCTGATGCAGATGGCCCGCAGGGACCTGAAGCGGATCGTGCTGCCCGAATCCACCGATGACCGGGTGCTGACCGCTGCCGACGTGGTGTTGAAACGCCACATAGCGGAGATCACCCTCCTCGGCGATCCAGGTACCGTTTCCCGTCGCGCCGCGGAGCTGGGCCTCCACCTGACCAAGGCCACCGTCGTCGACCCGAAGGATCCCGAGTTGCTGGAACGCTTCGCAGCCGAGTACGCGAAGCTGCGCGCCCACAAGGGGGTGACCCTGGAGGCGGCCCGCGAGAAGCTGGCGGATCTGTCCTACTTCGGCACGATGATGGTGCACCTCGGCATGGCCGACGGCATGGTCTCCGGCGCGGTGAACACCACGGCCAACACCATCCGGCCCTCGCTGGAGTTCGTGAAGACCAAGCCGGGCGTCTCGGTGGTCTCCGGATCCTTCCTGATGGCGATGAGCAACCGCGTGGTGGTCTACGCCGACTGCGCCGTCAACCCCGACCCGACACCCGCGCAGCTCGCGGACATCGCGATCTCCTCGGCTCAAACAGCGGTCAGCTTCGGCATCGAACCGCGGATCGCGATGCTGTCCTACTCGACGGGCACCTCCGGTTTCGGTGCAGACGTCGACAAGGTGCGTGAGGCCACCGAGCTCGTCCGCGAGAAGGCACCCGACCTCAAGGTGGAGGGTCCGATCCAGTTCGACGCGGCTGTCGATGAGGTGGTGGCGGCCAAGAAGATGCCGGGCTCGGAGGTCGCGGGGCGCGCGACGGTGTTCATCTTCCCGGACCTCAACACCGGCAACAACACCTACAAGGCCGTGCAGCG
>JABCNW020000124.1 GCA_013333945.2 Propionibacterium sp. | reverse complement strand
CGGTGTCGTCGGTTCCTTGAACGTGGGCGGCGCCTTCATCCTCGTCGCCCCCCACAACCCGCTGCCGCTGCTGGCGCAGATCGCCGACCTCCACGGCGACGCCATCCAGGTCAGCTACGTCCAGGAAGGTCCCGATGCCTGGAAGCTGAAGCTGGAGCGGCGCAGCTGACCCCCTTGAACAAAGCCGCACCAGCTCCCGTGTCGCGCCGCGTCCTCTTTGTGATGCTGGCGGGAATCAGCCTTCTGACAGGCCTCAACACGGGGCTGGTGCGGCTCGGTGTCTGGGCGCCGGTGGCCAGCGGTCGGCTCGCTGACCTGCACGGGCCGCTCATGGTCTTGGGATTCATGGGATCCCTGATCTCGCTGGAACGCGCCCAGGCGCTGCGCAATCGGCTTGCCTACGCAGCCCCTGCCCTCCTCGGCGCAGGGGCTCTCGTGATGATCTCCGGGGTGTTCCCGGTGCTCGGGAAGCTGCTGCTGTTCGACGGCGCACTGGCTTTCGTCGCTGTCATGGTTGCTCTGTATCGCCGCGCCCCGTTGCCGCTGGTGGCTGCCCAGGTGGTGGGAGCAGTCCTGGCGTGTCTCGCGGCCGCGCTGCTGATCAGCGTGGAGGTTCCCGCGCTGCTGCCCCTGCTCGCCGGGTTCATCGTCGTCACGATCGCCGCCGAACGCGCCGAGCTGGCACAGCTGACCATGGGGCGCCGTGCCGTTCCCACCCTGGTGGTGGCCAGTGCGTGGCTCTCCCTGAGTGCTGTTTCCGCGCTGTTGTGGCCCGGTGTCGGTGACCGCATCTTCGGGGTTGGGGTGTTGTTCGTGGCGCTCTGGCTGATCCGCGATGACGTCGGACGTCGACTGATCCGAAGCGAAGGTCTGCGGCGCTACAACGCCGCCGCTCTGCTGCTGGGGAACATCTGGCTGGCCGTTGCGGGTCTCACCTGGGTCATTGTCGGTCGTCCAGAGGCCGTCGGAACATATGACGTGGTGGTGCACGGCACCTTTCTTGGGTTCGCCATGTCGATGATCATGGCCCACGCCCCCATCATCTTCCCGACCGTCCTTTCCCGTCCCCTGCCTTACCGCCCGGCCATGTGGGCGCCGCTCACAGTGCTGCACCTGGGCATGGTGGTGCGCGTCCTCGGCGCCCTGACCGGAAGCGTCCTGTACCAGATCGGAGGAGCCATGACCGTGTCTCGATCCTGTTGTTCGCCGCAACTGCCATGTACTCGGCGGTGCGGGCATGAGCGCCCCCACTCGTCCGGGGGCGGAACCTTCGGAAACCGGCCGACCCCCTCAGGCGGGGCGGCCGGGCGGCGGGGGACGGCCCGGTGGGTCGCGTCGCAATCGCGCCCGCGACTACACCATCGTCGTCTGGCTGCTGAGCGCCGTGATCGTTGCCCTGGCCCATCGTGTGGTGCCCGAATCCACCTGGCTGATGGTGCACCTGGTGGTGCTCGGTGCCCTGACGCATTCCGTGCTCGTGTGGAGTCAGTACTTCACCGCGGCCCTGCTCAAGACCCGGCCTGACGAGGCCCGGGACCGCGCGCAGCGCAGGCGTCTTGGCCTGCTCTCCCTGGGATCCCTGGCGGTCTTCGTCGGGGTGCCGGCCACCTGGTGGTGGCTGGTGGTCGCGGGTGCCACGCTCGTGACCGCGGCCGTCGCCTGGCACGGGATCTCGCTGTGGCGACAGCTCCGCAAGGCCCTTCCCGGACGTTTCCGGGTGGCCATCTGGTATTACGTGGCCGCCGCCTGCCATCTGCCCGTTGGGGCTGCGTTCGGGGCGACGCTGGCCTTCGGTCTGGACAACACCTGGCATTGGCGGTTCCTCGTCGCCCACACCATGACGAACCTGCTGGGCTGGATCGGCCTGACGGTGGTGGGGACACTGGTCACCTTCTGGCCCACCATCCTGCGCACCCGCATGGACGACCGCGCCGAGGGATTCGCCAAGCAGGCCCTTCCCTGGCTGATCGGCTCGGGGATGGTCGTGGTGGCGGGCGCGCTGGCGGGTCTCCAACACGTCGCGGTGGCTGGTTTGGCCGGGTACCTGCTGGCGCTCGGCTGGTGGGGCAGAGTGCTCATCGCCCCGCCGCGGCGCCGACCCCCACGTGAGTTCTCCCCTGCCTCCGTGCTGGCCGCGATGATGTGGTGGGTGGTGGCGCGGGTGGTCACCGGCGGGATCGTGTTGATCACCCCACCCTCGGGTTGGTCGGAGGTCACCGGAATCCTCGCCGCGGTGTGGGTCGGCGGTTTCGCCGCGCAGCTGCTCACCGGTGCGCTCAGCTATCTGCTGCCCTCCGTCCTCGGCGGTGGGCCCCGCGTCGTGCGGGCAGGCGCGGCGTGGTTCGACCGTTTCACCACGTTCCGGATCGTCGTCATAAACGGTGCCCTGATACTGTTCCTCGCCCCCACACCGCCCTGGGTGAAAATTGTCTCCGGTGTGCTCGGGGTGGCATCGGCGGCGGCCTTCCTGCCCCTGATGATCCTCGGGATAAAAGCGAGTGTCGCGGAACGCAGGGCGATCGCCAAGGCAGGTCCTCGCACCGGGCCGCCCCAGAAACTGCCCGAGCGGGAATCTGCGCTGACCGCCAACGGGATGCTGGCGGGTGTACTTGCCCTGACCCTCGCCGTCACGGTGGGGGTTGGCATCGACCCGTCGGCGGTCGGCCTGGGCGGTGGTTCGTCGTCGACGGGGGTGAACGCGACGGGCAGAACCCAGAGAATCCAGGTCACTGCCAAGGAGGGGCTGCGTTTCGAACCCGCCTCGGCGGAGGTCAGCCGCGGTGACCGGGTGATCATCGAGCTGAGCAACGCCGATGCCACCATGATCCACGACCTGAAGCTTGGCGACGCCGCCACGCCCCGGCTGAGCGTGGGAGAAACCGCGGAGCTGGATCTCGGAGTGGTCGGGGAGTCCATCGAGGGCTGGTGCACCGTCGTCGGGCACCGCCAGGCCGGGATGGTTTTCACCCTCAAGGTCTCAGGGCAAGACGCCTCCGGTTCGCAGGACGGAACTACGGGTAGTGGACACGACCACGCCCCTGCGCAGGCCAACTCGGCCCCGCTGAACACCGTGGTGGATCCCGTCGCCCCGGCGCCCACGGAGGAAACCATCCACCGCGTGGAGATGCGCGTCACGGAACTTCCCCTTGAGGTGGCGCCCGGGGTGTGGCAGAAACGCTGGACCTTCAACGGCGGGCCGGTAGGACCGACCCTGCGCGGCAAAGTCGGGGACGTGTTCGAGGTGACCCTCATCAACGACGGCACCATCGGTCACTCCATCGACTTCCACGCCAGCAATCTCGCGCCTGCCGGGCCCATGCGCACCATCGCCCCGGGAGAGAGCCTCGTCTACCGGTTCACCGCGCACCGCGCCGGGATGTGGCTGTACCACTGTGGCACCGCCCCGGTGTCCGCGCACATCGCCGCCGGCATGCACGGCGCGGTGATCATCGACCCCGAGGGGCTGCCCGCGGTGGACCGTGAGTACGCCCTGGTGGCCTCTGAGATCTACCTGGCTGGTGGCACGGGAACCAGCCCGGAGACCGCCGCCGAGATCGACGCCGCCAAGGCGCAGACCGACACCCCCGACTACTCGACCTTCAACGGCATCGCCTTCCAGTACGCGCAGCGCCCGTTCACCGCGAAGGTGGGGGAGAAGGTGCGGTTCTGGGTGCTTTCCGCAGGACCGAACCTGTCCACGAGCTTCCACATCATCGGCGGCCAGTTCGACACCGTCTACTTCGAGGGCGGCTACCTGCTCAAGGACGGGAAGGACGCATTCGGCAACAGCGGCGGCGGTTCCCAGGCCCCCGGGCTTGAAGCCGCCCAAGCTGGTTTCGTGGAACTCACCTTCCCGGAGCCCGGTCACTACACCGTCGTCGATCATGCCTTTCTGGACGCCGAAAGGGGCGCCCTCGGCACCATCGAGGTGACCGAGTGACGCCCCTGCCCGAGGGGAAGCGTCTCGGGGATCAGTTGTCGTAGACGGTGATGTGGATGTGGTCCTTGTGGTTGGCGGTGGCGCTGCCGCGTCCCGACATCGAACGCCACCCCTCGCGGTCGCGGGTGATGTTCCAGATCTTCTGGTCCCAGATGATGTAGTGGACGCGGAACTGGGAATGATTCTCCTTGAAGTAGGCGGCCAACCGATTGCCCAACTCCTTGTTCGACCTGTAGTTGGGGATCATGATATCCACGGCCCGACCCGAGGGGTGATCCGGCAGCGGATCCGGGCGCACGCCGTACATGGTCTTGATCTCCGGGACGTTGCCCCAGATGTAACGGACGATCCGTTTGACGTTCTCGTTGGCCTGGTCGAGGCCCTTCGACCAACCCCGGTTCAGGCTGCCGCCGTCTCCGCTGCGACCACCGTCCCCGGTGGGGGTCGACGAGCTCAGGTAGCGGGCCGTCACCCAGCGGATTGCGCCGTTGTGGACGATCTGCGCGCGTCCCGACTGGACGGTGCCGGTCACGGCCACCTCGCTGCCCTTCGGGATCTCGCCGGTGTGGGAGGACCCGGTGGCCGAGTGCCAGATGTTCAGGTTGGCCGTCGCGTACTGGGTGGTGGTGGAGGGCAGGCTGCCTCCGCCCGGGCTGGCGGAATCACCTGCCGCCTTCAGGTACTTGTTGTTGAACCAGCGGACGTTGCCCTGCCAGATGCACTGCGCCATTCCGCTGGTCACCACGTCCGTGCAGTCGAGGATTGTGCCGCGTGGCACATCACCCAGGGAACGGTAGCCGCTTCCCGGCGCAGTGCGGATCATCAGTTCGGTGGTGGCCCGCAGTTTCTTCGTGGCGGTGGGAAGGTCCTGGCTGGGGGAACCCGCAGACTGCGACAGGTAGCGTGTCGCGGCCCAGAGCGTCTGACCGCTCCAGGTCACCTGCGAGAACTCGCCCTTCACGGTGCCGGTGAGCGTCACCTTCGTGCCCTTCGACGCGACCGTTTTCACCGAGGAACTCAGACTGGGCCCGGTGCGCAGATTCAGTGCCGTGGTCGTGTAGGCATCCCCGGAAGCACCCGAGGACGACCCACCGCCTCCGCCGCTCGACGATGAGGTCAGGTAGGCGGATGCGACATAGCCGGTGCGACCCTTGTAGGACACCTTTGTCCAGCCGTTGCTGGTGCTCAGGGCCTGCACGTTGTCCCCGGGGTAGAGCAGGCCGATTCGGGAGTGGCCGGTTCCCGGTCCCGAACGCACGTTGACGGCTGTGGTTGCCCGCATCGAGGTGCCCGCTGCATCGGCGCTGGTCACCAGAGCGAGTGAGCCGACCGACTGAACGAGCCCGGCCACCACCAGAGCGGCCAGCCCTCCCCGCACGGTTCGCATCTTTCGGTTCACGTTTCCTCCGGAATTTCTCAAGGTCTCGGGCCGACACGACTCTTCCCCGGGACCTTGGTCCCAGCCGTGTCGGCCGATCGGACAGTAAGGAGAAAGGAAGGCTTCCCACAAGCTCGGATGGTGACGTGCGAAAGACGTGTGAGCTGTCTTTGCGTCGGGTTTCTGAAAATGACATCGGTGTGTTTTCACATGGAAGACGGAGGGACAAAGTGGCTGTGACTAGGCGTTGTGACTTTGGTTTATCTATCAATAGATATTCTGTGCGATTTCTGAGAGAAGTCTGAAGCCTAGGCTGAGAATTCACCTCAACTGCCAGTTCAGGTTCAGGTGGTTGAGGTTGAGGTTGAAAGTGACAACGTCATCGGGAGCGGGAGGCGTTCACGAATCCTGTGATGCGCTCCTTCTGAACAGGTCGGTGAGCTGTGGGGGAATCCTTTTCCGGGCAGTTTCCGTTGAGGTGGCCTTTACACTTCATCCATGGCTCGTAGAGGTTGGTTGGGACTCCCGCTCTTCGATTCCCGCGCCGAGCCGAGTACCACTGCCTGCGTGCTCTCGGGCGGCGGATCGCGGGCCAGTTTTCAAATCGGCGCCCTCGACTACCTGTATGCGAATGATCCCGGCTTCACCCCCACGATCTTCGTCGGTGCGTCGGCTGGGGCCATTTTGGCTGCGGGGCTGGCCCAGTACCCCACCCGTCAGGAACAGATCGGTTTCCTGGAGAGCATCGATGAACTCTGGTGTTCTATGACGGGCCCTGAGGACATGTTCATTCCTCGCCCCTGGTTATCCCGGTTGCTGGAGGAGGCCCCGGCCTGGCTCGAACTCGTGGGCCCGGGGATCAAATCGGCGGATGCCCCGTCGCGCTCCTCCTGGCTGTCGTTGCGGCGTCGCCGTCCCGAACCGCCTGGGACCGACACCCCGGAGGACCCCGTGGAGGAGGCGCTCACCCCTGACGAGGAATTGCAATCGGACTTCTCCCTGGGGTTCATGGCGCAGCTGGCGGGCGCCCTGGGGCGGCTCCCGAAGCTGGGGAGCGACCTGATGGCGGTCAAAGCGGGACTGGAGCAGTCGCGATCGCTGTACCGCCCGGGGCCTGTGCTGGCGAAGCTGCTTCACCCGGACGTTTTCGACCC
Organism: Propionibacterium sp.; assembly: GCA_013333945.2. GTDB lineage: Bacteria > Actinomycetota > Actinomycetes > Propionibacteriales > Propionibacteriaceae > Arachnia. The sequence goes on along the minus strand of JABCNW020000124.1, from coordinate 342 downwards.
CGCCCGGGTGTCCACCTCCGGAATGCAGCTGCGGATGGCGATGGTGGCCCTGGAAACGGGGGAGCTGCACTTCATGCGCGAGGACGGCGCCTTGGTCAACCGCGAGGACCGAGAGATCGACACGGGCCCGCACAATCTGACCCGCGGGGTGCTCGCGTCCTGTGCCATTCCCGGGGTGTTCAAGCCGGTTCCGGTCGGGGCGGAGACCTACGTCGACGGTGGAGCCCGGGAGAACCTGCCCGCGGAGATGGCGATCGGGCACCTGCAGGCTGGTCGAACGTATGTGGTCTCGTCGCAGACCGACGGGGTGCCGCGACGGCAGTCGATGGCCCAGGCTGACGT
>JABCNW020000123.1 GCA_013333945.2 Propionibacterium sp. | reverse complement strand
GTTCTGTGTCTGTTGGGTTTAGTTTCAGCAGCGTGTTGATTAGATTATTGACCTCCCGCGGGGCGACGTGGAGGAGTGCTGCGAGGATCGCCTTCACGTGGCTGGGGCTACCCCAGTGAGCGGAACTGGCTATCAGCCCGGGTTGGTGGGGTGCGAAGTTGTCTCTCAGAGCGCGAATCCGGGCCCGGTTAGCCTTGTTCCAGTCTTCCGGATCGGTCTGGGCAGCCACCTCCAGCACGAGTTCCTCGAGACGATCGTTGACTACTTTTTGGGCTGGGGTGGGGCTATCCGTGTGGTGGGTCCAGAGTAGATCAACCAGCCTGCTGCGCCTCCTATGGGCGGCGATGGCCATGGGGAGGGTGACGTGCCACTCCGGGTCGAACCAGATGTGGGGTAGCAGTGCCTTTGCTGCCTTGGCGGCTGAGAAAGTGGCTATGTGTTCGGAGACTAGGTATTCCCACAGGGTGCGGTGCAGGAACCGGCGTTTGACCCGTGCGTGGTCGTAGAGGCTGGAGCGGGGGTGTTCCTGTTTCGGCGCGACATTGTCGAGGGCACGTTCCATGGCCGCCGACACGTCGGGCGGCGTGCGGTTTGTCGTGATTGTTTCGGGCCACACGCCCAGCCCCGCGGGGGTGACCGCGTCCTTGACCGCATGCCAGGCCCATTGCTGCAGGATTGCGCGGCATGCGACCCTGTCGACCGGCTCCTCCGTCGTCGCCCAACCTCCGGCCAGCAGCAGGTCGATGATGGTTCGGTAGAGCTCCCGGCGGCGTCTCGGCAACTCCTGATCCGGTTCCTGTTCGGTCAGCATGCAGTAGAAAGTCAGCAACAGTGGGCTGGTCGCGGTCGCGCGGAGTTCTCGTCGTTCTTCGAGCTGCCGGATCAGGTGCTGGGCCGTTGGCGGGCTCTCTGTGAACCAGGCCTCAACATAGCCGTGGACATCCTTGGGATAGCGCAGCTCGGTGAGGGTACCGACCCGGGTGTCCTGCGTTGCACGCAGGCCCGAGACCGCGCTGTGCCACGCCTCCGGTCGCGACGTCACCACCAGCCGGCGACCCGGCGTACTTGTCAAAGAGTTGAGCAACGTCCTGGCGCTGTTAGCCGAGACGCCCTCGTCCAGGGAGTCCGCCACCGCCAACACCCGTGCCCCCGGGTGTAGGACCAGCCGGCGAATCTTCTCCTGCGATTCATGTGGGAGCGCCGCCTCGACCAGCCCCTCGAAGCCGGTGCCGTGTCGCTTGATCCACTCGGCCACCGTGGTGAACAAGGGGAGCTCGACCGACGCAGGATCCACCCGCGGGTCCCGGAGCTGCTCCAGCGCCGTCTCGGCGGCCTCACGCGCGAGGCGCCGAGCGAGCCACGTTTTACCTGAACCCGGGCCGCCCAGCACCGTCAACAGCCAGACCCCTTCCAGGGCCTCCGCCGGGGACATGGTCCTCTGCTCATAGGCGATCTCCAGCGTCCGCTCCAGTTGCGACGGTTTCCGATCCTGGGTCCACTCACGGCCTTGAGTCCATGGTGAGTAATCCCAATCCCGAATCTGGTTTTTCAAGTATTCGCTCAGTTCATGTCTGTTCGCTACTCCCAGCAGGTCCTCGCGCAACTGGTCGATGCTGCCGCGTATCTCGTTACGAGATGCTTGGATCGCCGCGAGGACCACACCGCCCTCGGCCTTGAGCTTCGGGCACAACGCGTTATAGGTGATGTGCACGGCGCGTTCCGCGACGCCGTACTCGGGGTCCGTTCCCCAATACTCATCCCTCGCCTTGGCCGGCGTGAGCACGACCTCGGCCGCTTGCGTGGGATCGAAATCCGCGTCGGCGATCAATTCGTGCTGGCATCCGGCTGCCTGAACGTACTCGATCGCCCAGGCCAGTCCGCGGTCCACGACGTCTGGGTCGAGGCGTTCGCCATCGGCCCACGCTGTGATCGCTTCCCGGACCTGTTTCTGCAGCTCCTTTTCCTCAGACGTTCGGCCCCGGGCATCCCAGAGGAGCTTCACCAGCTCGCCGGCGGCGCTCACCCCAATCGCTCCCAGCGGTCCGCTCAGGGCGCTGACCACGACGGCTGCCAGCGCGTCCACCAACTCGGACCGCCGCACCATCGCCATGAACTCCGCCCTCCATCGAGCACCCCTGTAGAACCGGTACCAGTATCCCGCCCGACCCGGATACCACGCCAGAGGAGCTTCCCCACTGGCGATACGGCTGGCCATCCATGTCCTGGCTACTGCTTCGGTTGTCTTCTTTGTCGCATCTCCGGACAGCTCCCCGGAACTGATCCGTCCAGTCCTGGTTTGTCGATCATGATCGACAAACCAGGACTGGAGGTGTGTTTTGTCGACTATGATCGACAACGAGAGGACGGTGGTTGCTGTGGAACGGATCGTTGATCGTCCCCGCTACCTGGAACGGATCCGGCCTTTCGTGGATGTTCCGGTCATGAAGATCCTGACCGGGGTGCGGCGCTGCGGAAAGTCGACGCTGCTGGACATGCTGGCCGACGAGGTGGTCGCGAAGAACCCCGGGGCCTCGATGGTCCGGCTCAATCTCGAATCCAGCGAGGGACTGACCATTCGCACCGCGCCGGCGCTCATGGAGCATCTGGCTGCGTGCCTGCCCGACAGGAGGGCCCGCGTCTACGTGTTCCTGGACGAGGTGCAGCAGGTTCCGGGATGGGAAGACGTGGTCAATGCGCTGCGGGTCGACTGGAATTGTGACCTGTACCTCACCGGATCCAACTCGACGATGCTCGCGAGCGAACTGAGTTCCCACCTCGCGGGCCGGTTCGTCGAGTTCCCGATCCGTCCCCTGTCCTTCAAGGAGTTCGTCGAACTGCACCGCCCGCGCGGCGTCTCCAGCGCCGAAGCCCGGGAACTCTTCGAGCACTACCTCGTCCTGGGCGGATTCCCACTCCTGAAATACTTCAACCTCGATTCCCAGGCCTCGGTGCAATACCTCGACAGCCTGCTCGACACCGTGGTGGTCAGGGACGTGCTGGAGCATTTCGCGATCCGCGACGTCGACATGTTCCGCCGCATCCTGCGCTACTGCGTGGGCAACGTGGGACGCACCTTCTCGGCGCAGTCAGTGAGCCGGTATCTCAAGAGCGAGGGGCGTGCGGTCAGCGTCGATACCGTCCTCAACTATCTGCAGCACTGCGCCGAGGCGTACCTGATGGACAAGGTGCCGCGGTTCGATGTCGTCGGGAAACAGACGCTTCGAGCGGACGAGAAGTACTACGTGGTGGATCAGGGGCTTCGGACTGCTCTCGGTTTCGACAATCGTGCGGACATTGAGCTGGTGCTGGAAAACATCGTGTACCAGGAACTTCGCTCACGGGGCTGCACGGTTCATGTGGGGTGGCGCGGCTCCAGGGAGGTCGATTTCATCGCCCAGCGCGGCGCGGAGACACGCTGCATCCAGGTCAGCTATCTCCTCGCCGACGAGGCGACGGTAGAACGCGAATTCGGGGTCCTGGAATCAATCCCGGACAACCATCCCAAGACCATGGTCAGCATGGACCCCGTCTCCCGCAGTCGCAACGGCATCGAGCACGTGAACATCGTGGACTTCCTGATGGAGGCCCCGCTGGCCGATACGGCGCTGTCTGTCGCTTCGACCGCGAACAGGTCTCGGAGCCGGCACAAAGACACAACCGGCAGAGGCCGTCCCGCAAGCAGGGCGATTCGATCTCCCTTAGAGGCCACCAGATGACCGTCGAGCGTGTCGTAGGTGTCGTATTTCTTCAGGACGTCACCCCACAGGGTGCCCGGTTTCCCGGGATCCACGGCAAACCAGGAAGAAACATCGCTAGTACCCGTCGAGATCAACAGGGCACCCCCGAGGGTTGGGAAGACCTCGCGCGCTTCGGCGATCTGATGGTCCACGAAATCGAGCTTCCCGGTCTTGGGATCCAGTACCCCCGTCCGTACGGAAGGGGACGGAACGACCACGCTTAGGGGGCCGTCCTGAGGGGAAGGGGTCCTGTCGAAGACCGGAGTGAGCCAGGGACCTCCGTCCCAATCCCTGCGCCAGAGCTCTTTCCCTGTCGCCGGGTCCAGCCCCACAAAGCTTCGCTCCATCCCCTCCGTGACGTATATGAGGTCGTCTCCCCAGCCCAACGGGTAGCCGTCCTCGACCTCGATCGTCCACAGCTCCTTGCCGTGCTGGTCGAAACCCTTCAGTGGTCCGTCGTTCTTCCGTCCGGCCAGGACGTTGCCCACCCAGGCCGAGCGGTACCGCACCCCGTCCTTCACCACCGGACTGCCGTCGTCGGTGTGAACGCTCAGATAGCAGGCGTACTCGTGGACGGGGCCGGCCTGTCCGTCGCCGCAGAAATCGGTCACGCCGTCGTGTTCCCTCACCCAGAACCATTCCCGGTCCTCCTCAGGCAGGTCGAAGGACCACTGCTTGGTGTGTGCCTCCTTGACGGAAGATGCGCGGCTGATTCGGACGGTGCCCTCGTTGGACGAGTCCATCTCGTAGATCGCTCCTGATGCGGCCATGGCCAGGTAGCGCTCGGGCTCTTCATCGAGTCGACCGATGAGGCTGCCATCGGTGGTGCTGTAGACGAAAAGGGTTCTTTGCTGCTGGGACGTTTCGGCCCACATTGCCACCTGCCCGGGCGGAGCGTCAGGTATTTTCCTGATGATGTTGAAACCGGCGAGGTCGCTGGAGACGTCGACTGACCATGCCTCGGAGCCATCGGCCCAGTTGAGCATTCTCAGTTTGCTGCCGCCCGCGGCGAGGTCCGGAGCTACCACCAGGCCCTCGTGAGCCTCGAGAAGAGGACCGGCCCCTGCAACCGTGACCTCCCAGGTGGCCGTGATCTGGGCCGGGGGAGTCGGCGGCGGAGAGGACTCGGGTGATGACGGGACCGTGGGGGCCGACGATGGCGTCTCGGATCCCGTTCCCCAGCAGGACGTGGTCAACAGGACCGCACCCATCAGGGCTGTGGCCCCGCGAAGTCGCCATCTGGAGGCGGGGCTCGTCGCGGCTTTGGGGGAGTGGGTGGCCGCTTTCATGCTGGCTCCTCTTCGGTTCGACGGATGGGCTGCTGCGGGCGTTGAATACCGCGCAACCGGGAGAAATGCCCCGACCGGGGAGTTCAGTGGACGGGGAGGGCCTTGTCGGTTTCTTCCGCCCGGATGTCGACCATCTGTGCGCCGGTCAACCAGCAGGACAGGCTGCGGTGGGTGCGGGTGAACGGAACCATGACCAGGGACAGCGGCACCACCAGGGGCAGCAACCAGATGATGGGCGAGGAAGTGAAGAAGAAGGCCAGGCACATCGGGATCAGCAATGAAGCGGGCACCACCAGCGACCTGACAACCCGGCGGAAACGGGAACCATCGTGCAGGGTGCCGTCCGCGTTGCGCCACTTCGGGGTGAGCCACACCACGGTCTGCCCGACGGATGCGGCGAGATGATTCCAGGCAGGCCACACGAATACTGCGATGGTCGCCACCGCAAAGGCCGCGGGAGTGATCAACGGGCTCCACTCCTCAGAACCATCCCTCAGCAACAGCAATATCACCGCGCGGAGGACCACCGTGGTGGTCCCGGCCACCAGGGCCACGAGGACGGTGTCGATGAGCATGCCCATCCAGCGTCGCCACATCGTCACCGGGCGCGGAGTCAGCCTGTCCTGCGCCAGCTGGTGGGCGCGCGGCATCCACCACAGCAGCACCGGAGCCAGGATCGCTCCCAGGATGGTGCCGAGGGTGTTGGTCATGAGGTCGTCCACATCAGCGGTCCGGAAAGCGCAGGGATAGATGAACCACAAGCCGGTGAGCTGGGTCAGTTCGATGAGGAGGCTGGTGCCCGCCCCCAGAAGGGTTGTGACGAGAACGGAGCGGTTGAAATAGCGGCGCAGGATCACCCCGAACGGTACGAACAGCACCACGTTGAAGGCCACCTGCAGCACCGTGAAGCTGGTCAACAGACCTCGCAGTGAACGTCCCGGCGCGGCCT
>JABCNW020000122.1 GCA_013333945.2 Propionibacterium sp. | reverse complement strand
GATCATCCCGCTGCTGCGCGGCCCGATCGCGGTGGTGGCGGCGTTCGCCTTCATCGATTACTGGAACGCCTTCTTGTGGCCGCTGATCATCATCAACAGCACGGACAAGGCCCCGCTGCAGCTCGGCCTGTCCATGTTCACCGGTGAACGCGGCACGGACTGGGGGCCGCTGATGGCGGCGTCCACGATCGCGGTGCTCGCCAGTCTCGTGATCGTGGTGGCGATGCAGAAACAACTGGCGAAGGGCCTCAACATAGGAGGATTTGGTGGTCGCTGACCTGGAGGCACGATTCGAACGCGACGCCGAACGCTGGAAGGCGCTCACGCGCCCCACCCCGGAATGGTTCCGGCGCGCCAAGCTCGGATTCTTCATCCACTGGGGGCCGTACTCGGTGCCCGCGTGGGGGGAGCCCGTCGCGGAACTCGGCGAGATCCCGCCGACCGAGTGGTTCCGGCACAACCCCTACGCCGAGTGGTACCACAACACCATCCGGCTGGAGGGCAGCCCAGCGCAGCGGCACCACGCCGAGGTGCACGGCGGCTGCGACTACGACGACTTCCTCGACGCCTGGCGGGCCGAGAGGTTTGACGCCAACGCGGTCGTCGCCGAGCTGGTGGCGGCCGGGGGATCTTATGTGATGGTCACCACGAAACACCACGATGGCGTGTGCCTGTGGGACGCGCCCGGCACCGGGGACCGCAACACCGTGCGCCGCGGACCCGGGCGTGACCTGGTGGGGGAGTGGGCCGACGCCGCGCGGCGCGCCGGGATGCGTTTCGGCGCCTACTACTCGGGTGGCCTGGACTGGCACGCCGCACCGACGGAGCCGATCGGGCTGCGCGACGACTGGGACCTGACCGAACGTCCCCTCGACCAGGGCTACGCGTCCTATGCCGCCGGGCACCTGCGGGACCTCATCGCCCGCTACAACCCCGATGTGCTGTGGAACGACATCAACTGGCCGGACGCCGGCAAGGACTTCGGGCCCGACGGCGTCGGCACCGTTTTCGAGGAGTACTACGCTGCCAATCCGGAGGGCCTGGTCAACGACCGCTGGCAGGTGCCCCACCAGGACTACGCCACCAGCGAGTACAAACACCTTCAGCAGTGCGAGAACGCCGCGGTGTGGGAGCACTGCCGCGGGGTGGGGCTGTCCTTCGGATACAACTCCGTCGAGGGTCCCGAACACGCCATGACCCCGCTGGAGCTGATGAAACACCTCGTCGACATCGTGTGGCGGGGCGGCCGGATGCTGCTGGGCGTGGGTCCGAAGGCCGACGGGACGCTACCTGGATGGCAGTCGGAGCTCCTCCGTGGCATCGGGCGCTGGATGTGGGTCGCGGGTAGGTGGCTGCCCGACCTCGTCGCCGATGGCGAACTGGAGGTCGAGGGCGCCTGGACGCGGCTGGGTCGCGCCGGGGACTCCCGCCTGCTGTTCATCGACGCCGATGTCCCCGTCGCCATCCCGGCAGGGAGGCTACTGACCCCGGAGTGGGCATCCCTCGAGGACGGGACCCTGACCTGCGCCGAGGACCGCCCAGGCCCGGCGGTCGTGGAACTGACCTGAGTGTCCGGGCGTGCTCAGCCGCTGAAACGACGAGCGATCTCGGGTATTCGCCGATCCAGCCAGTCGCGGTGCCGGGGAAGCGATTTCAGCAGCTTTGAGGTCTGGGCCCACGCCCTTTCCAGATTCCCTGCCACCCGGGTGACCGCCTCCATGGTCTCCCCGACCGGTGCGCCGACCCTGTGTGCGAGCAGCTCGAAGGACTCCGGGGAAACCTCCTCGAAACGCTTGGACCGGCCGAGCTTGAGGCCGAGATCCTCCGGGTCGTTCAGGTAGGGGGCCGTCGACACTAGGTCGTAGGCGGGGGAGATGACCGGGCGACGGGGATCGCGGTAGATCAGTGAGATGTTCTTCAGGTGCATGTCGCCATTGCCGATGGCGAAACTGAAGAACAGCCTGCGGACGAATTCGAGATATGATTTCTCGTCCCGCCTGCGGTGAATCAGGGCGGCGGCGGTCTCGAACGAGCCGCGGTACTTGTCTTCCGGGTAGAAGTTCCGGACCTGGGCCAGGTCCTCGACGTGTATGCGCCGGTTGCCGTCGCGATCGAAGCGCCGCACAGCGTAGGCCCATTCCTGTCCCTTCGGCCACGCTGCGTCGGGCAACTTCGGAAGGTCGTCGCGGTGCCACAACCGGATCTCGGGAACATCGATTCCGCAGAGCCCGGCCAGCGTCATCATCGCGAACTCGTTGGCGGGCACTTCCGGGTACACCGCGTCGGGCATCTTGACTATCCAGTCCCCATCCCGATTGCCGGCGGGCAGGGTCAGGCGGTCACCCTCCTGGAGCAGCGAGAACTTGAGTGCCACCCCGGCTAGGCTGAAGTGCAGGAGACCATCACCCGGTGAAGGCAGCGGCGGAGGGGGCGTTTCCTCCGGGCGCCACACGGGATCGGCCTGCCCGTCGACCGGTGTGATGACCACCGCTCCTGGAAGCCCGTTGCCGAGTCGCACCAGCAGGCGCATCTCGCGTTGCTCGTTGACGTCGGCGTCCCGCGCCACCCACTGCCTGAGCCTGCCCTCCGGCAGGAGGTTGGAGAACCAGGGCGGCAACCGCAACGCGGAGGCCACGCGTCTGCTGGGCTGGTCCTCGAAGAACAATCCCAGGACAGGGCGATCTGGGTCATCCCAGTAACCCTGCTGCCATTCCAGCCAGGTGTGGTCACCACGGGCGTAGAGGTGGGCGACGGTGTGTCCGGCCAGCTGAACCTGGAAACCCTCGATCACCACGAGTCACCCGTGGGTGCGGGTTCTTCGTCCAGATCAAGGGATCTCAAGGGTGGGAAATCGTCGAAATCCTCGCCGGTTCTCGCCCTGAGGAACTCATTGATGTAGTGCTGGAGAAGTTCTTCTCGGGTGCGCACAAACTGATCCGGTTCATCCGGCTTCGGGGAAGCTTCCAAGAAATGTGACTCCCTGACCTCGGCCGGGAGTTCCGTCTCCGGGGTGATCAGTTTGATCCTGGCTTCCAGGGGAGTTCCGGGGGCGATGAGTCGGTTGCCGAGAGAGCTGGCTAGCGTCGGGTCCAGCGCGGAGCGTGGGAAGATCTCGGGGCATGCCGGCTGAGGAGTGGAACCTTGATCGATTTCCAGGGCCAGATCGGCGGGTTCGAATGGTTGCTCGGTGTCCGGTGATCTGGGTTCCCTTGCCCACAACGCGCACAGCATGATGTGCCCTGAGGCCCGGTTCGCCCCGAAATTGCTGGCGTTCGGCTTGGGATGTGGTTTGCCCTCCACGGCCTTGAGGAGACGCTGCACGGACCCGTCCTCGTCCTTCGGAGTGATGCATGACGTCAGGGCACGGGCGGACCCGGTCATCCCGCCACTCATACTGGGGCCGGTCAGGGCGGCCCGCCAGTACCAGCGCTGAAGCAGGTTCAAGTTGCGGGCGCACGGATCCGGGAAATGGGCGAAAAAACGCGTCAGAACCACCAGGAGATAGCGATACGCCAAGAAGGTGAAATGGGGCACACCTGCTTTGTAGCGCAGGAAATTGATGGCGATTTCCAGAGCATCCAGTGTCCGCTGATGGGATTGCTCGCGATCCTCATCAGGGAACTCCGGGATCCTGCGACGTTCCTTGCTGAACTCGATGTGGATATCCCGATACATGTTCGGGCCCCGGCGGGCGAGGAAGGCATGCAAAACGGTGTCCAGATCGAGCTGACCCCATTGAAGGCGATCGCGGATATCGGCTTGGATGGTTTCGAAGGTGGTGGCATCCGCAGTGCCTTCCTCGGGAGCGAAGAGCCCGCGGAAGGCCTCCGCCCGGGTGAGGCGTTTGCCCGCGTTGTTCATGCGGTCGTAGATCTCGCGCAGCACCCCGTCATCCTGGGAACGCACCTCGTAGGCGGGCACGTGGAACTCCCGCAGCCGCTGGGTAGCGGCATTGATCTCATCGATCCGGTCCGCGTATTTGCCATGCTCGCTGGTCCAGCGAAGCAGCTTGGACAGATCGAACAACACGGGCAGCGGAATGCTGTCGCTGTTGTTGTTGGAGTCCTTTCGGCTGCGTGACCGCACCTTGGGTGGTTGAGCATCGAGGTCGTAGACGAGCGCGAACTCGCCCTCCAGGCCGTGTCTCGGGTCGAAAACGTTCAGGAAGGTGGTGAGTCGCTGCTGTCCGTCCACCACGTACAGGGCATCGCTCTGCTCGGGGGCGTTGATCTCCACGTTTCCGAGCCTGATCGTCTCCGCCGGCGCCCGGCGACGCCACAGCAGAAGGCTGCCGATGGGGAAGCCGCGCAGCACACTGTCGATGAGCGCCACCGCATCCGGTGTGCGCCACCGCAGGCCACGCTGGAAGTGCGGTATCCGCACCACGCCTTCGCGTATCAGGGAGACGAGCTGTGCAAGCGGGAACGTCCGGGCGCTGGGTTCGGCGAGCAGATCGGGGTGTGGGTCCGTGGCCGAGGTCATGTCCTCCCCCTTCGTGAGATGTTCTCCCAATTCTGTCACGCCCCACCTCGTTGGATGCTGCCTGCTGGATTGACAGCGGGAGCACAGCGTCGGCTGGGCCGCGGCTCAGGACCCCTCGGTTCCATAGAATCTCCGAACAGCAGCAGGAGGATTCATGAAACGGATATCTCGTCGCGGTGTTCTCGCCGCACTGGGTGTGGGGGCGGTCGGGACCGTCGCCCTGACCGGATGCGCATCGCTCCAGGCCGTGGGGTCGCAGGGAACATCGAGCGCATCGGCGGGCGGTGTGACCAACGGCTATCTCGCCGCAGATTCGCTCCACTCAGTGGAGATCACCGTCGACCAGAGTGCCTATCAGGAAATGATCACCGCCTACACGTCGAACCAGACCAAGAACTGGATCGAGGCAGCGGTCACCGTCGATGGGGTCGCGCACGAAAAAGCCGGGCTGAAGTTGAAGGGAAACTCGTCCCTGCAGGGAATCTCCGCCGACACCGCACCACAGCAGTTGCCGTGGCTAGTGCGATTCGACAAGTTCGTCGACGGCGCGAACCACGAGGGTATGACCCGCATGGTGATCCGCGCCGGTGCGACGACCTCCGCCCTGAATGAGGCGGTGGCCCTCGATTTGCTCGCCACAACCGGCCTGGCCAGCGAGAAGGCTGCCCACATCAGCCTCAGCATCAACGGCTCCGACCCGGTGCTGCGGCTGACCTGCCAGGATCTCGACGAATCCTGGGTGGGGCAGAACTTCGACGTCGCGGGGCTGCTGTACAAGGCGGAGTCCACCGGCGACTACACCTACCGCGGCACCGACGAGTCGGCCTACAAGGACGTCTTCGATCAGGAGACCGGGGAGGCGAACCTCACCCCGCTGATCGAGTTCCTGCAGTTCATCAACGAGTCCAGCGACGCCGATTTCCAGTCGGGGCTGGCGCAGCGGGTCGACGTCGACAAGATGGTCACCTACCTGGCCTTCGAGGACGTCATCGACAACTTCGACGACATCACCGGACCCGGCAACAACTCCTTCCTGTGGTGGGCGGAGCAGGCCAACCAGATGACCGTGGTCGCATGGGACCACAACTGCGCCTTCGGCCTCAAACCTGGAGCCGGGGTCGGGCAGCGGTGGCACGGCGACGGCGGCCAACCCCCCGGCGACGGCGGCCAACCATCGGGGGGCGGGAGTGCACCGTCGAATGGCCAGGTGCCAACCGGCCAGCCCCCGGGTGGCGCAGGAGGCCAGCAGCCCCCGGATGTCGGACGGCAACCCGGTGACGGTGGCGGAGGCGGAACGAGGGCGAATGCCCTAGTGGACCGATTCAACTCGCTCATGGACGGCGAGACCAAGGTGTCGGCGGAACGCGACCGCCTCAAGCAGGAGCTCTACACCTCCGGTGTGGCCCAAACCATCCTCGACGCCCGCGCCAAGGTCCTCACCGACCAGGCCGGTTCCCTCATCGAACAATCCGCGGTGGAGGCCGACAAACAAACGATCGCGGCCTACTTCACCACGTAGAAGCCGCCGTCCTTCGGCGTCGCCCCCAGGGCTCGCTTGTCTTGTGGTCGTGTGCTTGCACTGTAGCGCTGGCGTTTGCCTGTAAGGCAGGTGCTTCCGCTGGGAAGGTCAGCGAACCGCGGGGCGACGGGATGTCTGTGCCGCAACTCAGGGGTGGCTCGGCGAACCGCTGGCGGGGATGGGCTGGGCGGCATCTAGACTTTGAGCATGACGATCCAAGGCGTGAACCAAGAACGTTTGCGCGAATTGTGTGAACGCTACGGGGTCGCGAGCCTTGAAGTTTTCGGCTCCGTGGCGCGTGGGGATGCTGGCCCTGATAGCGACATTGATCTCCTGTTTTCTCTGAAACCTGGTGTGCGTTTGGGGTGGGAAATCGAGGATCTTACGGAGGGACTGTCCGAAATTCTTGGGCGGAGAGTAGACCTCGTCTCCCGTCGAGCCATTCATCGTCGGATACGTGACCATGTGCTGGCCGAAGCGGAGCCTTTCTATGCGGCGTGATCTTGCCATTCTTGACGAGATGATCGATGCGGCAGAGCAAGCGCATGCGATAGCCATTGATGCTGATCCTGCGACATTGTCGCGGGACCGGATGCGTAGAGATGCGCTCCTGTGGAATCTGACCGTGTTGGGAGAGGGCGCGGGCCAGATCTCCGAGGAACTCACTCGGGTCCACCCAGGTTTGCCCTGGAGGAAACCAACGGCTCTGCGCAACCGGATAGTGCATGGGTATTGGAGCATTGACCTCGAAATAATTCACACCACCGCCGTAGAAGATCTGCCAGGTCTCGCCTC
>JABCNW020000121.1 GCA_013333945.2 Propionibacterium sp. | reverse complement strand
CGTCCCGGGGTTCCAACTCGCTGGCCTGCTCTTGTGTCACGCGGTGCTCCCATTCCATGAAACAGCCGCCGGGTGAACCGACGGCGTGTACAACCTTGGAAATTCTACCTCGAAATTGGTACGCCGCATCCCCTAAACACCCTGCCATCCGGCCAGAATCCACTCTCTGACCTTCCGCCAGGGGTGAGCACGACTCGGGATACAGCCCCGGGGGCGTCCAGAGCTCGTGAGGCGTTTGCCGGGATTATGTGCACCGAGCACCTGATCCGATGTGCCGCATCCGGACATCACCTCCACAACAGGACCTAGCATTGGTATGCGCCCCGTCGACCTGAGGAGCACCGATGATCCGCAATTTCTTCGCAGCCGTCCTGCTGCTGATCGCCACCTTGTGTGTGCTTGCCGGTTCGGTTCTGCAGTGGGCCGATCACACCGCCGGTTCGCCGGATTCGACTCGGCGCCTGGTTCAGGAGATCGCCAGGGACGAGACCGTCAGGGCGGCCGCCACCGACATAATCCGCAGCTCGATCGAGCAGCGATTCCCGGACTCGGTGGACAAGATTCCGGGTCTTCGCGCGACCCTGAAGAACACCATCGACGCCGGGGTCAATGCCGCCATGTCGAACACCGAGGTCCAGTCGGCATGGGAATCGACGCTGAACGACACCCGCGAGACTCTGCTCAAGGACCTCACGGACTACGGTTCGGGCAGAACCAAGACCCCGCCGTCGGTCACGATCAATCTCGATCCACTCATCTCCAGGGTGTGGCAGACCATCCGCTCAACCGCTGGTTCCAACGTCTCCGGGGTCATGGACAGGATCGAGATGCCGACCGGAGTCCAGGCCAAGGTGGCCGACATCCCGGCGCAGCAGGCCGACCAGGCCAGTCAGATCCTGGCCCTGGCCTCGTACTGGTGGCTGTTCCACGTGGCTGCCGGGTTGTTGCTGGTCGGGGGATTGCTGCTCGGAACGAGGATTGGTCGCTGGGTGCTGCTGACGGTGTTCTCCCTGCTCGGGGTACTCGCCGTCGTAGCGACACGCAGCGTGAGCGGGATGATCACCGTCCCGAACCTGGGCAACCAGCTGATCTGGGCCCTGGAGAACCGGATCGCGAACCACCTGACCACGTCGCTGGCATCCTCGCTCGATCCACTCTGGTGCGGCTACCTGGGCCTGGCGGTCGTCGGCCTGGTGATCGCTGTCATCAAGGGCGTGCGCAAGCCCGCGTGATTCACGGAAGCTGGCGCTTCACACCGACGTCGGCTCAGTCATCGAGGTTCACCCGTTGCACATCGGTGTGGGTGAAGTCATCGCCGACGAACAGCAATGGCTCGTCGAGTTCGATGGCCAGAGCGTAGGAGAAACAGTCGCCCATGTTCAATCGCGCCGCCGACCCAGAACCGGGACCGTAACGCCGGTGCGCCTGCCGCGCACGCCGGGCCTGGGCCACGGAGAGAGGAACAAGGACGATGCCCAGACCGTCAATCATGGCATCAAGTCTGTGCTGATTCACCTCGGACAGCCGACGATCAGCAACCACCCCCAACTCAACCCATGTGGCGGTGGACATGTGGAGTGTGTCCTCAGCTCTCAGGACACGACCGACTTTCTGGTACCCCGGTTCCTGCAGGATCAAGGCGATCAGCACCGAGGAGTCCACAATCATCGTGGCAGTCCGTCCCTGTCGTAGATTTCCTGATCAACGTTTCGGAGGGCCTCGCGTTCTTCATCAGTCATGCTGTCATGGATTTCCCCTGCGAGTTTCATGATCTTGTCGACTCGAGCCTGTCGGAGCTGTTCCTCCTGGTTGAGCAGTTCCAACAGTGCCCGTTCGATGACATCGACCTGTGTGGTCTCGAACCGATCGGCCGCCCGCCGAGCAAGTTCACAGACCCGCTTGTTCTTGATGTTGAGCGCCATGAACGAATTTTACACCCGCACATTGGAGTCATTACACCCGATGGTTTCGCGTGAAACGGCCTTCACCCGTAGGTGTCCGCTACCCGGCCCTGAATCGAGCAGCGACGGTTCCCAGGGCCCTGCCACTCAGTTGTGGATCGCTGTTCGTCCTGGCCCAGTCCACTCTCGACCCGGTGCTCAGCGACGGTTGAAGCGCATGTGACGCCGCGCCAGGTAAGCAAACAACACCAGCCACACCGTCAATGCGGCCAGAGGCTGCCCGGCGTGGATCCACGACTGGAGGAACGTGGTGCTCTGGTTGGTCAGCAGGTCCGTCCCCGAGCTGAGGGTCAGAAGATGATTGACGGCGACCAACGGGCTCCACCTGGATATGGTCGGTACCGGTTCAGGAAACAACTGGAGCGGAATGATGAGGCCCGAGAGAAGGTAGAAGAACAAAAACCCGGGCAGCGCCCCGTATTGAGCCGATTCGACGGTTCGGCAGAACGACGACGTGAACGCGGCACACGCCGCAAACAGAGCGAGGGCCAACAGCAGGGCCAGCATGAGGAGCAGGGGATTCGCGACAGGCCATGCCCTCGCAATCAGACCGGCCAGAAGCAGCCCACAGAGCACTTGGAGCAACAACACAGCAGCGCTGGGCACGGTGGTGGCCACCACGGTTTCCCACCGGGTTGCTTCTCCGGTGTCCATACGCCGGAAGACACCATCCTCTCGACGTGCCACAAAAATGGCCGTCACATTGAAATACACGACCAGCAACAGACTCGTGTCCACCACCAACTGAAGGACCATTGTGGGTATGGATGCGTTGTTCTCTCCCCGCAGGATCACAGGACCGCTGGCGAGCACCAACAGGGGAGTGAACAGGAGCGCGGTGAGCGCAATGGAGCGATTCCGCATATAGAGGCTCGTCTCGGCCTTGGATATGGCCCATGTGCGACGGAAAAATGGTGCGATCATGAATGGCTCCTCGATGTGATGCGAAGGAAGGCCGATTCCAAGGACGCCGCCCGGGCGTTGAGTCCATCCAGGTGAATGTTGCGACTGTCAGCCAGAGCCAGCAGCTCACGCATCGTGTCGTGGAGGTCGGTGCTCAGCACGCGGGTGATTCCCCGATCATGGCTGACCGGACACACCACGTGCGACAGTCTTTCGAACTCGACATCGCTGACCTCGACGTCCGTGAAGGTGATTTCACAGGGATGCCGAGACACGATGTCAGCGACCGAGCCCTCGGTCAGGATACGTCCTTTGTCCATGATGAGGATGCGGTCCGCAAGTTCCTCGGCCTCCTCCATGTAATGGGTGGTGAGCAACACGGTCGATCCCTCATCGAGCATGCGCCTGACCAATTCCCATGTGTGCTGGCGAACCGCAGGATCGAGCCCGGTGGTGGGCTCATCCATGAACAGCAATTCAGGACGCCCAAGGGTGGCCATCGCCAGGTCCAGGCGGCGACGTTCCCCTCCGGAGAGGCTTCCCACCCGGATGTTGGCGCGATTCTCAAGGCTGCACATGGCCAGGGACTCCTCCACAGGACGGGGAGCTGTCAGGGTTCCGGCCCACATGACCAGGGTCTCCCGCACGGTGAGGTCCTTGGCGAATCCCGCTTCCTGAAGCATGATGCCCGAGCGTCGACGAACAGCGGCTCGATCCGCGATGGGATCGAGCCCGAAGACCTGGACGCAACCACCATTGGCACGCATGCTCCCCTGGAGCACCTCCAGCAACGAGGTCTTGCCGGCACCGTTCGATCCCAGAAACGCGACCAGCTCACCTTGTGCGACATGAAACGACACCCCGTCCACGGCCGTGAACTTGCCGTAGGTGCGAGTCACGTTGTCAGCGACGATGACCTTCCTCATGTCTGCTCCTATTAAAATAAATAGCTCCGGTCACTATGAAACTCCATGCAGGAATTCTATCGTCGGCATACCTACAATCAATGCTGTCCAGTTCGCCTGTACCACAGGACCCGGTGCGAGTCTCCACCCAGAAAATTCACATCGACTGATCAGTGAGGCTTATTCACAGACAGCGTGGCGGCCAGTAAAACCCCTAGTCAGGGCGCACTTGAGGAAGGCTGTGAATAAGCCTCAGTGCTTGAGTCAATCGCTGACAAGCACCGCTCGATCAAATATTTCGATCAGATTTGCTAAACACCCGGAATTTATCGTGCCACTATGGAGGAAAAAAATTATGGCCTCCCAAAACCTCTATATAAGCTTCCAGTAATCGCAGCAGAACAGCGACCGCGTCATGCTCTGTTCTTCCGGCGGCCCGGAAATCCGGGCCCTGTTGGCCGTCATGATTGCACACAAGCGCTGTATTATTCTCATTGCCGCAGCATTGGTGGGTGGAACATGTATTCAGGACATGGTTACACACCATAGCAATGACATCTGGATAGCCCGCAGCGCAGAAATCCTGACCGTTGCCACAATCACCCTGATCGGTTACATAGTGTTCCTGAAACCAGCAAACAGAGCCCGGCAATGGGGGACCTCATTTGGGCGCGCCCTTGCAAGTTCGCGGGTTTGGAGGAACATTTCCTGTGAAGAGTTACGTCTCTCACCTATTCAGTCGCCTGGATGCCCGGAGTCAAGCCCAACTGGTCATCCTCGCCTACCAGAACGACGTGGTCGGCGACTGCCCGTCGCAGCCGATGGTTTCACGTGAAACGACCTTCACCCGTAGGTGTCCCGGGGACCGCGTCCTTGGATCGAGCGGCGACCCCGTTTCCAGCTCGGCGCGTGGGGGCCTAGCACCTCGATGCGCAGGACCGAACGTTCCCCGAGGGCCTGATTCAGCTTGGCGATCAAAGGTCCGGCGCTGTACCTCATGGCCGAGGCCCAGGCGGTGGAGTCACACTGGATGGTGAGAACACCGTCGTTGAACTCGACGGGGGAGGAGTGTTCTGCATTCACGGCGCCGACGAGCCCGGACCAGTCACGCAGCACGGTCGCAAGGGAGATCTGACGCTGCCAGCCCCGGCGTTTCGCGACGGACTCGAGGACGCTACCGATCAGCTGCGGGTCGCGGTCGTCGGGATGGGCACCGGAACGCTGTTCCCCGGACCCGTGACGGCGCTTTGAGACCTTCGGGGGCGGTGGCGCGACCTCGGGCAGCAGCGGAGAGGTGCGGGCCGTCTGGTGGGCGATCTCGGTCGCCAACTCCAACCCGGTCGGGTCGTGGGGTTCCTCGTCAGGAAGGTCATTGTCGAAGGATGTTTCAGTCATCAACGACCTCCAGTTCCTCCACGGGATCGACCGCCCCGCCCTGCACCCGAAAGCGTCGCGCGGACGGGAAATTGGGGACATCAGCGCCAACAGCAGCCGTGATGAGCACCTGCTCGGCGTCGGCGACCGCCCCCGCGAGGCGTTCACGGCGGATCGCATCCAGCTCCGAGAACACGTCATCGAGCACCAGAACGGGTTCGATACCGTCGGAACGCACCAGGGCGAATCCTCCCAATTTCAGGGCCAGCGCCAGCGACCACGACTCACCGTGGGAGGCGTACCCTTTCGCCGGCAGATCGCCGATGGACAAGGTGATGTCGTCGCGTTGCGGACCGACGAGGGTCACGCCGCGCGCAACCTCCTCGCGGCGACGTTCCGTCATGGCGTCGAGCAACCGCGCCTCGAGGGTCTCGCGAACCGCATCGACAGGAATGCCTGCCAGATCCAAGGAAGTCTTGTACAGCGCTGATATCCGGTTATTCACCGGGGCTATAGTCTCGTAGGCCCCAGCGGCGTGCGGGAGAACGTCAGCCAAGGTGTCGAGACGCGCATGCAACAGCTCAGCACCGATCTGCGCAAGGGCGTCATTCCACGCCTGCAGGGTCACGTCCTCCTCGGGTGTGGATTGTCGCAGCGATTTTCCGGACATCGCCTTCAACAACGAGTTGCGCTGCCGGAGGATCTTGTCCAGATCCGCTCGCACACCAGCCATGCGCGGCCAACGGGTGGTGACCAGGGTGTCCAGCCAGGCCCGTCGATCCGATGGGTCACCGCGCACGATGGCCAGGTCCATGGGTGAGAAGACGACGGTACGCAGCGCGCCGACGAGGTCGCGGGGCCGCGGCAAAGGAGCACGGTTCAGGCGGGCGATGTTGCTGCGACCGTTGGCAACCTCGAGTTCCAGGGTGATGAGACGTTCATCG
>JABCNW020000120.1 GCA_013333945.2 Propionibacterium sp. | reverse complement strand
CAATCCTTCGGCAACAATCCCTTCAACCCGGGCAGATTCGGTTTCGGTGAGCACCCCCAGCGGCAGCCCTTCGGCCAGCCGGAGTTCGAGCATCACCCGTTCCACTCGGCGATCCTCCAAGGACAGCACTTCCCTGCCCTGAGCCGGGGTGTGGCCGCCGGCCAGGGCGGCCGCGTAGCTGCGCGGGTGTTTGCGGTTCCAGAACCTGACGCCTCCGATGTGGCTGTGGGCACCCGGCCCGATACCCCACCAGTTCCCGCCCCGCCAGTAGGCCAGGTTGTGTCGGCAGCGCGCCGCCTGGCCACGTGCCCAGTTGCTGGTCTCGTAGTTGCTGAATCCCAGCGCTGTCAAGTGGTGCTCGGCCATCAGGTATTTCTCGGCGAGTTCGTCGTCATCCGGCATTGACACCTCACCCCTGCGGACCCGCATTGCCAGGCGAGTTCCTTGTTCCACGATGAGGGAGTAGGCGGATACGTGGTCGACGGGTGCCGCGGCCACCGCTTCGAGGCTCTCCTTCCAGTCGGCCGTGGATTCGCCCGGAGTCCCGAAGATCAGGTCCAGGCTGATGTGTTCGAAACCTGCCTGGTGGGCCCAGCGTGCCGCATCGATGCCGCGTCCCGGGGTGTGCACCCGTTCCAGGACTTCCAGGACGTGCGGCACCGCTGACTGCATTCCCAGCGATATTCGCGTGAAACCGGCTTCCCGAAGTCGTCGGAGGTATTCCGGGGTCACGGTCTCGGGGTTGGCCTCGGTGGTGATCTCAGCGTCGCAGACTAGCCCGAAGCACTCCCGGATGGCATCCAGGAGCCGCGACAATTCCCCGGCCTGAAGCATGGTGGGGGTGCCGCCACCAACAAAGACCGTGGTCACCTCAGGCGCCTCGCTGCCGAGCACCCGAGCGGCAAGGGTGATCTCCTGCAACACCGCGGCGAGGTAGTCGCCCGTGGACATGCCCCGCAGCTCGGAGGCTGTGTAGGTGTTGAAATCGCAGTAGCCGCAGCGGCTGCGGCAGAAGGGAACGTGCAGATAGATGGACAACGACTGTTGCGACAGCCCGGCCAGCGCGGAACTGGGCAAGGTCCCGTCGAAAGGCACTGGGTCTCCGGCAGGCAGCTGATTGGCCACCGGAAGAAATATACGCTCAAACTCCCGCCCCAGGCCCGCGCGGTAAACGTTTTGGTGAAAGACTCTAGATATGAACCTGACTCGTCGAAACGTCCTAGGACTTGGCGGCCTCACAGCTGCGGCCACACTCAGCGCCTGCGGCTCCAACACCGGGCTCGGCGGCAAAGAGTCGTCGGACGGTGGCCCAGCCCTGACCCAGTGGTACCACCAATACGGAGAGGAGGGAGTGAAAGAGGCTGTCGAACGCTACGCTGCCGAGTACACCGCCGCGAAAGTCGATGTGAAATGGAATCCCGGTGACTACGGAAGTATTCTCGCTGCCCAGTTGCTCACTGATGATGTTCCCGATGTGTTCGAGGTGGAACAAGGCGGCTCCCTCGACATTATCCGTTCCGGTCAGCTGGAGGACCTGACCGCACTCATCGCGCCAGTTCGTGATGATTTCAACGAGGCCGTCATCAAACGTTTCACCTTCGACGGGAAGATCCACGGCATCCCGCAGACCATCGATATGCAGCTTCTCTACTATCGACCCTCCCTACTGCAGGCCGCGGGAGTGACTGCCCCAGCAACCTTCGAAGACCTAGTGAAGGCGGCAAATGCCGTTGCCACCTCGGACATGGGTGGATTCTTCGCCGGCAACAAGGGCGGGGTGGACGTTTTGGGAACCCTGCTGATCTGGGCCTCGGGCCACGACCAGCTCGATGCAGATCGCACCGTAGCGGCCTTCCTCACCGATGATTTCTATGCAGCCCTTTCCGCCTACAGGGACTTCTACCAGTCCAACGGGCTGCTGAAAGCCGCCTCAGCCGACTGGTTCTCCGGCGCCGCCTTCGTCAACGGCGAGACGGCGATGCAGTGGGGTGGTTTGTGGTCACTACCCGAGATCATCGCCGCCCACGGCGCCGACGTCGGCGTGCTGCCGTTCCCCGCCATCGGCCCGAAGGGACGAGTCGCGGTGCCATTCGGTGCTTTCGGTTCCTGCATCGCCGCCAAGGGCAAGAACGTCACGGCCGCCAAGGAGTTCGTGAAATGGCTCTGGATCGATCAGACTGACAAGCAGGTGGACTTCTCTGATTCTTACGGCACCCACATCCCGGCCCGCAAGTCACTCGTGACCACGGCCAAGAAATTGCAGTCCGGTCCCGGGGCCAAGGCCGCCGAGTTCGTCGGGAGCCACGGCTTCGCCAACGACATCATGTGGTCGGGTTCCCTGGGGGACACCTATTCAGCGGCTGTCAGCAATGTCGTGGTGCAGGGTCAGGACCCGGTTCAGGCCTTCGCTGGTTTCGCGGACCTGGCCGCCACCGAACTCGCGAAGCTGAAAGGGTGAGTCTGACTCGACGCCGGGAACGCTGGTTCCCGGTTTTCGTGGGGCCGTTCGCCCTGGGACTGCTGGTGTTCGTCTACATCCCGATCCTGTGGAGCGCCTGGTTGTCCCTCCACGAGGCCCACCAAACACTCACCCCGACGCGTTTTGTCGGTTTCGACAACTATGCGCAGCTGCTGGGTGATCCCCTGTTCCGGGATTCGCTGCTGGTATTCGCGGCGTTCGCTGTGTTCATCGTGCCGCTCACCTACGTGTGCTCGCTGGGGTTGGCACTGCTGCTGAATGGGCTGAGGTGGGGGCAGGCCTTCTTCCGTTCCGCTTTCTTCATCCCGACCGCAGTCTCCTACGTGGTCGCGGCCCTGGTGTGGCGGTTCGGGTTCTTCTCCGGAACCCGTTTCGGTTTGTTGAACTCCCTGATCCGGACCTTCGGCGGGGATGCAGTGAACTGGCTCGGCGGTGGCGACAACCTGTACTGGATCGCTTTAGTCACGGTGCGCTTGTGGCTGCAGGTCGGGTTCTACATGATTCTGTTCATCGCAGGCCTGCAACGCATCCCACCCGAAACCTACGAGGCGGCCGCGCTCGACGGGGCGCACGGCT
>JABCNW020000119.1 GCA_013333945.2 Propionibacterium sp. | reverse complement strand
GTTCCTGATGGATCGTGTGATGGGGATGGCGGGTCTGGAGGGGCGTGCTTTTGTTGCTTTGTTGAGTTCGGTGGCGTGTGCGATTCCGGGGATCATGGCTACGCGGACTTTGCCGTCGGCTAAGGACCGGATTGCCACCATGATGGGTGCGCCGTTGATGACCTGTTCTGCGCGCCTGCCCGTCTACACCCTGCTGATCGGAATCATGGTTCCCGGTGATCTGTTCTGGGGTCCGTTCCAGGCGCAGGGCACCATCATGTTCGGCCTGTACCTGCTCGGCGCGATCTCTGCGATGATCGCCGCCTGGGTGTTCAAACGCATCGTCGGGCGCGGCGCCACGCAGCTGCCGTTCTACATGGAGATGCCGTCCTACCGGCTGCCCAGTGCCCGCTCCGTCATCATCGCCGTGTGGGATGCGTGCAAGGCGTTCCTGCGGAAGGTTGCGGGGATCATCATGGTGGTCACGATCGTGTTGTGGGGATTGTTGAACTTCCCCGCCCACAGCGAGGACGCCATGACTGCTGCTGGGGTGGATGTCGGTGATGAGGCTGCCGTGACGGCCTACACCCTCGACAATTCTTACGCGGCGACCATTGGTCGGGCGGTCTCGCCGGTCTTCGATCCGCTCGGTTTCGACTGGCGCATCAACATCGGCGTTCTCAGCTCCCTGGCGGCCCGCGAGACCGTCGTCTCGACGCTGGGTCAGGTCGCATCTGCGGAGGACCCGGAGGATCCGGGCGAGTCACTGGAGGGCATGACGCATTCGGACGGCCCGCATGCCGGTGAACCGGTGTTCACGCCGAGCACCATCGCGGCATTGTTGGTGTTCTTCGTCTACGCATTGCAGTGCGCCTCCACGCTGGGCGTGATGAGACGCGAAACGGGCACGTGGCGATGGTCGATCATTGCGTTCATCTACATGGGTGGACTCGCGTGGGTGATGGCGTTTGCGGCGAAGCTCATCGTGGGGGCGATCGCGACATGACCGGGAAGCTGCCGATCCATCCTGAGGCCGTTCCCGGCGACCCGCAGGCCGTCCGGTGGGTGGTTCCCACCGGCGGCGTGCCCGTCGGGGACGTGCGTGGCGCGCCCGGCAGTCTCGGGTCGATGCTGGAATACGGGGTGCTCTCCCGGGCCATGGTGGAGGCCGACGGCGTATGGACGTGGCTGGCCTCCGATCAGGCGTGGAACAAGGTCGGATCCAAGGTCCGCGACGCCATCGTCGCCTCCCTCGCCGAGGAGGATGGCTGGGACGTCGAGCCCGGCTCTGCCGACCTGCTGGGCTACATCTCCCGTGACGTCGTGGAACACCAGCTGGCGGCCTACATCGCCAGCCACGGCGGACAGATCCAGGTGGTCGACAACGACGCCGAGACGGTGGAGGTCGACTTCGGTGGGGCATGTCAGGACTGCCCCGCCGCCGGCCAGACCCTCCACCAGCGCATCGAGACCGCCATCCGGGCCCGCTACCCGCAGCTGAAAACCGTCAAACGGGTAGGCGACACGGGGAAGAAGAAACGGGGCATCACCTGGTTGAACCTCCCAGGCCACAACTGCTGAAGTCGCGTGCCCCTGCCAGTCGGCAGGGGCACGCTGGGACGGGGTAGTCTTCCATGTTTCATGTGAGACATGACTGTTCGTTTGACGGGGGTGAACGCTGCGATGGGTGCCTTAAACAGGTATTTGCAGTATCGAAGATCTGGGGGAAGGGCCGGTGGCTATAGTGCATTTGCGCTAGGGATTTCTGTGGCTCTCCTTGAGATTTATCTTAGAGGGTTTGGGTTGACCGGTGGAGAGTGTCGCCTAGATGGCAATCTAAACAAGTTATTTTGGATGCAAGTACTGTGTGGGGTTCGTGAAACACCTTGGGCTAATTTCAGTGACACGCTTTTGGTGTTGACTTTTCTTGCCGCCGCCGCCATAGGGGTTTTCGTCGCCGGCGGGAACAGTCCGAGTGGAGAAAATAATAATTCTGTGCGCGGACACGCCTCGGGGGTGTCCAGGGTCGATCTGGCTGACGAGGCGGTCGAGTGGTGCGCATTTTTCGTTGCTGTTTATTTGTGGAGAACGCTGATACTGACTTCTGCAAAAATATTTGTGGCGGTCGTCTTGCCGAAAGAATCGGCGCGTGAAGAAGCCCCTGATCTGATAATTTTTGGCGCCCTGGGGATAGGCATCCTGGGATGTGGATGGATTAATAAGGTACTGATTCCCAAAGTTCATGTGCTCCGTCTTGGCCTTGAGGGAATGGAGCGCAGAAAGTGGCGTCTGGCGCTGCTGGAGGCCGAGGTCACAAGGAGTCTGAAGCTCGATTGCGGCGTCGGCAAGCACGTAGTTCCGCTGGCGGGGAAACATCCTCGCTGTTTATGGATTATTAGATGGCTTCCGGTAGTGCGGATATCGCTGGCTGTGGTTGTTTTTGGGGCATTCTTATGGATTGCGACGGAATATCGCGAGAATCAGCTTGAAGAAATACTATTCTGGCGACTGGCTATGGTTCCGATTGTCTTTGCGGTACTTTCTGAGATTGTGGCAGTTTCCACAGGTAAGCGCTACCGTGTTGACAGGTGTCTTAAGTGTTTTGTTGAGGGTGTAAGAGGTTCTTTTTGGAGAAATCTTGTTTTTGATAATGGATTTGGGTTGGTAGCAATTTCCTTCAGTGGAGCCATGTCTTTTTTGATCATCTTTTTCAGTGATCATAAAACCTTATTTTTGGGTATCCTGCCTCTGGGTTTCGTGATCTGGCATGTGGCGGTGTCTCTTGTCGCAGCAATGCCGGGAATGCACAGGAAAGAAGGACTTTGGGATGCAAGCTGGTGGACTGAATTGAAGGAATGGAAGGAGAGAGACTTGGGGTGCGTTTCTCCCGAACAGGCGAAATGTGCTCTGGTGCTTCAGGATTACATGCGCGCGGAGGCAGGGGAGCGTTTAAAATGGCTGCGATCTCCCATCGCGTGGGTGAGAAAATCTCAGGGTCCTGCCGGAAAATCGATGGGATCCATGAAAAATAGAATTGAAGAGTCTTGTGGGCTGCTTGCGGACGCCATTGAGGACATGGGTGGCAGAAAATCCCCATTCCAATGAGGTTTATTCATGGGGTGTAGGTGAAGATGAGTCCGGTGACGGCTTGTATTGGTGG
>JABCNW020000118.1 GCA_013333945.2 Propionibacterium sp. | reverse complement strand
CTGGAGGGGCGTGCTTTTGTTGCTTTGTTGAGTTCGGTGGCGTGTGCGATTCCGGGGATCATGGCCACCCGGACTTTGCCGTCGGCTAAGGACCGGATTGCCACCATGATGGGTGCGCCGTTGATGACTTGTTCTGCGCGCCTGCCCGTCTACACCCTGCTGATCGCGATGGTCGTGCCCGGCGATCTGTTCTGGGGGCCGTTCCAGGCGCAGGGCACCGTCATGTTCGGTCTGTACCTGCTCGGGTCGGTTTCTGCGATGATCGCCGCGTGGGTGTTCAAACGCATCGCGGGACGCGGCGGAACCATGATGCCGTTCTACATGGAGATGCCCGCCTATCAGATTCCCAGCGCGCGTTCTGTCGCCGTGGCCGTGTGGGATGCGTGCAAATCGTTCCTGCGCAAGGTCTCCGGGATCATCATGGTCACCACGATCGTGTTGTGGGGGCTGCTGAACTTCCCCACCCACAGCGAGGACGCCATGACCGCTGCGGGGGTGGATGTCGGTGATGAGGCTGCTGTGACGGCCTACACCCTCGACAACTCCTACGCGGCGACCATTGGTCGGGCGGTCTCGCCGGTCTTTGATCCGCTCGGTTTCGACTGGCGCATCAACATCGGCGTTCTCAGCTCCCTGGCCGCGCGAGAGGTCGTCGTGGCGACGCTGGGTCAGGTGGCGTCCGCGGAGGACCCGGAGGACCCGAGCGAGGCCTTGGAGCAGATGACCTACACCGATGGTCCGCACGCCGGGGAACCAGTGTTCACAGCCCCCACTGTCACGGCGCTGCTGTTGTTCTTCGTCTACGCGTTGCAGTGCGCTTCCACGCTGGGTGTGTTGAGACGCGAAACGGGCACATGGCGATGGCCCATCATCGCGTTCGTCTACATGGGAGTGGTCGCGTGGGTGATGGCCTTTCTCGGGTCAGGTATCGCTAGGCTCGTCACATGACCCATGCCATGCGGCCGATCCACCCCCAGGCGGTTCCGAATGATCCGCTCGCGGTGCGCTGGGTGGTTCGCACGGGCACCCAGGGAGTCGTCGGCGAGGTGGTGGTCGCGCCGGATCCCTTCGGCGCGTTGATGCGGGACAGGGTGATCTCGCTGGCACTGCTGGAAACCGAGGGGATCTGGGTGTGGCTGGCCCCCGGGAACAGCTGGGCCGATCGTGGTCACAAGGTGCGTGAAGCAATCCTCGAATCCCTCGATCGTGACGGCTGGCACATCAACGGCGACTCCGCGGACCTGCTGCGTCTGGTCGCGAACGACGTGATCTCGGGCGATCTCGCCGACGAGGTTCACGCCGCCGACACCACCGTCGAAGTGGTGGAAAACGATGCCCAGTGGCTGCTGCTCGACCTCGGTCGGCTCGATTCCCGCGATCCCGCTGCCAGCGCGGAGCTGCAGCAGCGCATCGAGACGGCGATTCGCGTCCGCTACCCGTTGCTGCAGGACACAGCGCGGCTGGGGGGTCCGCAGAGCAGTCATTTCACGCTGTCCAACACCCCGCGCCGGGCTTTGTGGACGGACGACTGAATTGAGACTCAGTCCCGACAAATCAGGAAATGCTGACGAAAGTTTACGAATTCTGGGTCAAAACTCCACTTGTCAGGCAAGGCATTGCTAAGTACGCGACTATGAACGAGACCCCTTCCACCGCAAGGACACTCGCCGACTTGAAGGTTGGGGCGAGCGCGCGTATCACCGGGTTCGACGGCGATGACGCGATAAGCCGCCGGCTCTTCGACCTCGGGTTCGCCCCAGGGCTGACGTGCCGCCTGGAGCGCCGAGCCCCGTTGCTCGATCCCCTCATGTTCAACGTCGGAGGCACCGAGATTGTGCTCCGCCACTCCGAGGCCTCGAGAGTGCTGGTGAAACCATGACCTGCCACGATGAGCAATCCGCACCGGTCGCGACGGATCTGCGTCGTTTCGTGCTGGTGGGCAGCCCGAACTGCGGCAAGACGACGTTGTTCAACGCCCTGACCGGGTTGCGTGCCAAGACCGGCAATTACCCGGGTGTCACTGTCTCCCGCTACGAGGGTGTCCACAAGCTCGGTGACGTCGAGGTGGTCATCGAGGACCTGCCCGGCACCTATTCCCTCGACCCGATCAGCCCCGACGAGGAAGTGGTCACGGAGGTCCTGGACGCGGGCGAGTCGGTGCACTCCCCGGTCTCCGGGCACGTCGTGCTCATGGACGCCACGCAGCTGCGCCGCGGCCTCGGGATGCTGGCCCAGGTGCAGCAGCGCGAACGCCCCCCCATCGCGGTGCTGACTTTCACCGACGAGCTGGCGCGGCGTGGCGGCTCCGTCGACGTCGACGCCCTGTCGCGGGCCGTCGGGGTGCGGGTAATCCCCGTGGTCTCCGGCGACAAGCGTGGCGTCGAGGTGTTGTCCAAGGCCTTTGCCGAGGTCGACTCGTGGTCCTCGCCGGTCGTGCCCCCGCCCACCGGCCACGAGGAGGTTGCGGCCTGGGCCGATTCGGTGCTGGAGAGCGCCAACTACCGCGCACCGGACGTCGACGAACGCACCCGCCGCATAGACAAGGTGCTGCTGCACCCGTTGTGGGGGACGTTGGTGTTCTTCGCGACGATGTACGCGTTCTTCCAGATCATTTTCACTGTTGCGGCGCCCATCAATGATGCCTTTGAGAATTTCTTTGTGTGGTTGGGTGGGGTTGCTAAGGACATGATTCCGATCGATTGGTTGGGG
>JABCNW020000117.1 GCA_013333945.2 Propionibacterium sp. | reverse complement strand
GATTGCGTTGTATTTCGCCACGAACTCGTTGTTCTTGTCGACGGCATGCTGATGGCGCCGCCAGTCGGTCTTCTCCGTCTTCAACGGTGGCGCGGCACCAATCCATCCCACGCCGGCGGGCCGGGGAATCGTGACGCTCGAATCCGGCACCTGTTCATCGTATCCGGCCTGAGCCTCTTTCCGGAATTCCCTTGCATCCTTCTCCAGGTCTTGAAGCTCTTTTTTATCGTGGTCATCGTGCTGGCATAATCCTGGATGGCCGATCCCGATATTACCAGTGCAGCCCTGATCTCGAAGGAGGGGATGGTGGTTTTCAGCATCAAGCTGTATACCTGCTCCTGTTCCGGAGACTCGTAGATGGCAGGTAACCTGGACCATGACTCCCTGATCGCAGTCGTCCGTGAAACGATATCGACGCCCATGGAGCGCAAGGATTTTCCAGCGGAATCGATCGTTTCGGGATCCAGGGTTTCCGGTTTGCAAGGAAAGGCGTCTGGGTTTATCAGGCCCGTCTCGTCCACTGGAGCGTTTTCGCCCGGCATGTCCTACTCCTCGCCCTTGTAGCCGTGTTGATCGAAATACGAGAAGTCCCCAGATGCTGCTGAATTAAACATCTCCCTCTCGAAGTTGTCAGCCATCTCCTGTTGGGCTTGCTCGTAAGAAATCGTTGCATTTCCCACGCCCACGATTCCGGCGTTCACGTGCGACGCCACCGTGTGCAGGTTCTTCTTCTGGGTTCCCATCACCCGATTCAGTGCGGCTGGAATGTATCCAGCGACCTCCGGACACCACGACAAGGCAGCCTCGATGGCTTCGAGGTCTTTCTCGGAAAATGTGGCGGCCAGGCCCTCCTGCTGCCCGGAAACCTCCAGCAGCACCGCCCTTACCGCCGAGGGGACGATCTTCCACTGCGACATCAGCAGTTCCCTTTCTACAGTTCAACGGCGACATTCGTGCCCGCCGTGCCGACCCCCGGTACAGAACCCAACCGAAGAAGCCCTGGCGCCCGCAACCCCTGGGTTGCGCGAGAGGTCAGGACGTCTCGTATCGGGACCTGACCAAAATCGACCCGACTTCGAGCAATACCTGTGAACGATTGACGCGCGTCGACTCCGTGTCGACCAAAAAGACGACACGAGTGCGCCTCGTGTCGCATGTGAGGGCGTGGGGTGGCTCCCAGGGCGGGTGGATGGAACCAACAAATCTCGTCGGAGGAATTGTAGGTTTTCGGCCTTCGGAGGAAACCTACGTGCTCGTAGGCTACGGTTGCGTAGGTTTTAGGAGAGGTCATGAAACACGACATGGTGCAGTTGCTGACCCCCGATGGGCAGCGCGTCGAGAACCCCGAGTTCTCCTTCGAGGGAACCGACGACGACCTTACCCAGTACCTTCGGGACATGGTGCTGGCAAGGCGGTTCGATACCGAGGCCACGGCCCTGCAGCGGCACGGCGAACTCGGTTTGTGGCCGCCTGCCCTCGGCCAGGAGGCTGCGCAGGTCGGCTCCGCTCACGCTCTCGGAGCCCGCGACGTCGTCTTCCCCACCTATCGGGAACACGCCGTTTTCCTCGCTCTCGGTCTGCCCTTCCAGCAGATCCTGGCCCTGTTTCGGGGGTGCGACGCTGGGGCCTGGGATCAGCTCGACCGGTTCCGCAACTACCAAATCATCATCGGCTCCCAGACCCTTCACGCCACCGGCTACGCCATGGGATTGCAGCTGGATGGCCTCGTCGGCAACGACGACGGCGACAACGCAGCCGTGATCGCCTACCACGGCGATGGGGCCAGTTCGCAGGGCGATGTCAACGAGTCCTATGTGTTCGCGGCCAGCTACAACGCCCCTGTGGTTTTCTTCTGCCAGAACAATCAGTGGGCGATCTCCGAACCCATCGCGTTGCAGTCGCGGATCCCGCTGTTCCAGCGCGCCCGGGGATTTGGGTTCCCCGGGGTGCAGGTGGACGGCAACGACGTGCTGGCGGTCCACGCCGTCACCCGCTGGGCACTGGAACGTGCCCACCAGGGCGAGGGCCCCACGTTCATCGAGGCCTTCACCTACCGGAAGGGCGCCCACACCACCTCCGACGATCCCACCAAGTATCGCCTCGACAAGGAAACAGCCGAGTGGGCCGGTCGCGACCCCATCACCCGCTTGACTGCCCACCTGAAACGGCAAGGGGTCATCGACGACGCCTGGTTGGCCGCCCTCGACGCCGATGCCCGCGACTTCGGTGCCGAGATTCGCGCCGCCATCCCGAAACTGACGGACCTGACCATGGATGAACTGTTCGACAATGTCTACGCCGAGAACACCGGCGCCCTGGAGGCGCAGCGCCGCGAGTACGCCGAATGGGCAGTGGGGGAGCAGGCATGAGCACCATGACGATCGCCAAGGCCATCAACCTGGGCCTGCGTCGTGCCCTCCAGGCTGATCCGAAGGTCCTGATCACCGGCGAGGACGTCGGGAAACTCGGTGGTGTGTTCCGCGTCACGGAGGGCCTCCAGGCGGAGTTTGGAACCAACCGGGTCATCGACTCGCCGCTGGCGGAATCGGGAATCATCGGTACCGCCGTGGGATTGACGATGCGCGGCTACCGTGTGGTCGCCGAGATCCAGTTCGACGGTTTCGTCTTCCCTGCCTTCGATCAGCTCGTCACGCAGGTCGCGAAACTGCACGCCCGCACCGCCGGGCGCCAGCCGATGCCGATGGTGGTGCGCATCCCCTACGGCGGTGGCATTGGGGCCGTCGAGCACCACTCCGAATCCCCCGAGGCGTACTTCTGTCACACCCCTGGGTTGAAGGTGGTCACCCCTTCCAACCCGCACGACGCCCACTGGATGATCCAGCAGGCCGTCGCATCCCCGGATCCTGTGATCTTCCTCGAACCCAAACGCCGCTACCACGTCAAGGG
Source organism: Propionibacterium sp. (assembly GCA_013333945.2). GTDB lineage: Bacteria > Actinomycetota > Actinomycetes > Propionibacteriales > Propionibacteriaceae > Arachnia. Next base: position 9,292 of record JABCNW020000117.1, on the reverse strand, counting down.
GGAGGTGGACTCCGAGCAGCGGCCCGTCCCCATGCACCAGGCCGGAATCCTGCGGCAGGGAACCGACGCCACCCTCATCGCGTGGGGGCCGATGGTGCGCACCTGCCTGGACGCCGCCGCCGTCGCCGCAGAGGAGGGCACATCGGTGGAGGTCGTCGATCTCAGATCCCTCGCGCCCATCGACTGGGTGAGCTTGAATGCTTCTGTGCGTCGTACCCGCCGTGCCATCGTCGTCCACGAGGCGCCTCGCACCCTCGGGCTGGGTGCGGAGATCGCCGCCCGCCTTCACGAGGACCTGTTCTACGACATGGAATCCCCGGTGCTGCGCGTCACCGGCTACGACATTCCCTACCCGCCGTCGCGCTTGGAAGGTGAGTTCTTGCCGTCGGTGGACCGCATCCTCGACGCCCTCGACCGTTCCCTGACCTGGTGAACCCAGAAGAACAAGGAGTGATGATGAAACGCCAGTTCCTTCTCCCGGATCCCGGTGAGGGCCTCACCGAGGCCGAGATTGTCGCCTGGCGGGTCACCGTCGGGCAGGAGATCGATGTCAATGACGTGCTCGTCGAGATCGAAACCGCCAAGTCGCTGGTGGAGTTGCCCTCGCCCTATGCCGGGACCGTGACGTCGTTGCTGGTGGCGGAGGGGGTCACGGTGGAGGTTGGTACTGCCATCGTTGAGATCGAGGACGGGGTGGAGGGTGGTGGGGAGGAGCCCCCGACCCTCGTCGGCTACGGGCCGCGCGATGAAACCGCCAGGTCGAGGCGCCGCCGCAGAAGCACTGCCAGTAGGGATGCGGAGGTCGCCCGCCAAGCGTTGGGGGAGAGTTATGCCCCTCGTGAGCCGTCGCGGCGTCCCGACGACGTGGATCCCGCGGGCCGGGTCGTCGCCGCTCCCGTCGGTGATCCGTTGCCGGAGACGGGTGATGCACCCACCGAATCGACACTGGTGCTGGCCTTCGATCCGCAGTCCGCGCGGGCCAAACCGCCGGTGCGCAAGTATGCGCGCGACCTCGGGGTCGATCTTGGGAAGGTCGCGGGAACCGGGCCGGAGGGAACCATCACCCGCGCCGATGTCGAGGCTGCATGGGTCTTCGAACGGTCCCGTGCGGCGGGGGAGGGTGTTCGGGAGGAGCCTGCGCAGGGCAGGGTCGTCAACGACGCCGCCAGTTTCCAGGATCCGGGGCCGCGAAGCCACGGATTCGGATCGTCACGCGGTCCGGAGGGTCGTGGGGAGCGTCGTGTTCCCATCAAGGGGGTGCGCAGGGTCACCGCCGAGGCGATGGTGCGTTCCGTCAGCACCCACGTGCACGTTACTGAGTGGCTGACCACCGACGTCACCGGCACGATGGAGTTCGTCGAGACGCTCAGGGCACGACGGGAATTCGCGGGGTTGCGTGTCTCGCCACTGTTGATCCACGCAGAGGCGGTGTGTCTGGCGTTGGGTCGCAATCCCGACCTCAACACGTCCTGGGATGAGGAGAACCGTGAGATCGTCTACCACCGGGACGTGAACCTCGGTGTCGCGGCCGCCACCCCGCGGGGACTGATGGTGCCCAACATCAAGGCCGCGCAGGACCTCAGCCTCCTGGAGCTATGCCGGGCCCTCAATCAGCTCGTCGCCGTTTCCCGTGAGGGCAAGCTTCAGCCCCCCGACTATGCGGGAGGCACCTTCACCATCACCAATGTCGGTGTCTTCGGGGTCGATGCGGGAACCCCCATCATCAACGGTGACGAATCGGCGATCCTGTGCATGGGTGCCATTCAGCGCCGCCCCTGGGTGGTGGGTGTCGGTGCGGAGGAGAGGGTCGTGCCGCGCTGGGTCACCACCCTGGCTGTTTCCTTCGATCACAGGGTCATCGACGGTGAGCAGGGATCCCGGTTCCTTCACGACGTCGCCGAGATCCTCGCGGAACCCGCCCTAGCGTTGCTGTTCTGATCCCAGAAACGAGAAAGGCCGGGCCCGCTGTGGGCCCGGCCTGATGGTTCGTGGGGGGAGGTGTCACTCCTGGGTGTCGTCGTTCTTCTTGACCAGGGCGGCCATTCCCTCCAGGAAGGCGCGGGTCAGGATGATTCCCACGAAGGCCAGCGCCGGCGGAACGATCAGGTACCGGAGGATGCTCAAGGCGCTTCCGCCGTATTGGCCGGAGTTGAGACCGATGCCATAGATGAGCTCGAAGAGAGCGAAGACCGCGAAGCAGATCACGGCAATCAGGTAGACGGTCCCGATGCCGTTCTTGAGCGCGCTGCCCTTGAAGCCGAAGTCAAAGAGTGCGCCAAGACCGGATGGGGCCTGCTGCTGGCCACCCCACTGCTGCTGGCCACCGTAGGGAGCAGCGGCCTGCTGCTGGCCACCCCACTGCTGCTGGGGCTGCGACGACTGCTGGGCCGCACCCCAGGCTGCCTGCTGGTTCCAGTCCTGCATGTTCTGCTGGGCGGTGTTCTCCTGACCCGGGACACCCGCACCCCAATCCGGGGCGGACGGGACGGATTGCTGGGGCTGGGCGTTCCAATCCTGCGCCGCGGTCACAGAGGTTTGGTCCTGTGCGGGTGCGTTCCAATCCTGGGCTGCGGGCTGGATGGTGGTTTGATCCTGAGACTGCACCCCCCAATCCTGGGCGGGCTGTTGCGCAGATGCGTTCCAATCCTGGGCCGACTGCGCGTTCCAATCCTGGGCGTTCGACTGCTGGGGCTGGGCGTTCCAATCCTGGGCGCCGGTCCACTGGTTGTTCGACATGGGGGCCATTCTGCCACTCGAAACGGACACCGCCATCCCACGGTCTCGCTATGTGCGTCAGAATGAGGCCATGTGTCCTTCCCAGTTCAACGTAGACCTGGCCGCCATCGACGCGAATCTTGCCCTGGCGAGCGAACGCAATCCTGGCCGTGCAGTCCTCCTTCCTGTCAAGGCCAACGCCTACGGGCACGGGATAGTTCCTGTCGCCCGGCATGTCGAATCCGTGGGCTCTGCCCAGTGGCTCGGCGTGGCAGAGGTATCGGAGGCTGAGCAGCTCCGAGAGGGGGGCATCGAGCTTCCCGCCCTGAAATTCTCGCCGTGCTTCCCGGAGGAGCTGGATCGCGCCATCGCCGCGCACCTGACCATTTCCGTGGGTGATGCTGTGGGGGTGAGGGCGGCTCAGGAAGCCGCCGAACGCGCGGATGTCCGCCACCCCGTGCACCTGAAGATCGACACCGGCATGCGACGCGTCGGTGTCCATCCCGGCGATGCCGTCGCCCTGGCAACACAGATCAAGGAAAGCTCCAATCTGATCCTCGAGGGCGTGTTCACCCACCTGCCGATTAGCGACTGTCCCGAAGGTGAAGAATTCACCAAGGATCAGCTCGCCCGGTTCATCGCCGTCGTCGACGAGATCCGCAACGCCGTCGGAGAGATCCCCTACGTCCACGCCGGGAACTCCGGGGCGGTGCTCGGCCACGACCTGACGGGCACCAACCTGATCCGTCCAGGGATCATCGCCTACGGCTACCGTGCCGACTCCTCGACCGCCTGGGAGGGTTTGAGCCCCGCAGGCACCTGGACGTCGCGGATTTCGTTCCTCAAACGCGTTCCCAAGGGCGAGACCGTCGGTTATGGCCGCACCTGGACCGCCCCCCGCGACACGTGGATCGCCACCGTTCCCGTCGGGTACGGCGACGGCTACTCGCGACTGTTCAGCAACCGGGGTCGCATGCTGGTGGGTGGGCGTTCCTGCCCGATCGCGGGTCGGGTGTGCATGGACCAGACGATGATCGATCTCGGCCCCGACGACCCGCAGGTCGCGGTGGGCGACGAGGTGGTGCTGCTCGGACGTCAGGGTGACGAGCAGATCACCATGGAGGAACTCGCCGACCTGATGGGCACCATCACCTATGAGGTGCCGTGCCTGATCGCACCCAGGGTGCTGCGCATCTACTCGTAGGTCCCCGGGGTGCGGGGACAGGGGCGTGGGTGTTCGTCCCAAAGCTGGGTGAGCCGACTCGTGAGGGCCGGCGCACCCGGCTCGCGGACAGGGGAACCGTCGGTGATGAGACCTTTCACCCGGCCTCCGGAGGAGCTGTCAGCTCCGGGGCGACGGGGGCCCGGACCCCCTCGTCGACGGAGTTCAGGTGCGGCAGTTCGTCCATGGAGACGTCCAATGTCCGGAAGCGTCGCGCCGAGACCAGCACCCGCGATTCCAGTGTGCCCATGGCGGCGTTGTAGTTCTTGACCGTGCCGTTGATGGATGCCCCCAGTTTCTCGAAGTGCGATCCCAGGGTCGCCAGCCGGGAGTACAGCTCGCGTCCGAGCGCGCTGATCCTCGTCGCCGAGTCCGCCAGCCGTGACTGCCGCCAGCCGTGGGAGATGATCTGCAGCAGCGGGATCAGTAGACCCGGACCCGCCAGGGTGATCCGACGGGCGGCGGCGTATTCGTGCAGGGTGGGTTGTTGTTCCAGGGCGAGGCGGTAGAACTCGTCGCTGCCGAGGAACAGCACCACGAACTCGGGACTGCCGGCGTCGAGAGCCCAGTACTCCTTGGCGGAGAGCTGATCGATGTGGGTGCGGACGTGTCTGACGAAGCGCCGCAGGTGCGCGGCGCGTTCCTCCTCGTCCTCGGCCTGGCAGGCCTCCAGCACGGCTGACAGAGGCACTTTCGAATCCACGAACACCGCCCGGCCCCCGTCGAGGTCGATGCGCATGTCGGGGCGCAGCCGGTTGCCCTCCGAGGAGGTGTAGCTGGTTTGGGTCTCGAAATGGCAGTGCTCCACCAGCCCCGCGACCTCCACGATCCGCCGCAGACTGGACTCACCCCAGGCGCCTCGCACGTGAGGGGCCCGCAGTGCCGACGCCAGCGATGCCGCTTCCTTCCTCACCGCCTCGCCGGAGACCCGGACCCCCTCCACCTGCTGCCTGAGCTCCGCGGCCAGGGCGGTGCGCTGCTTCTCCACTTCCGCCAGCCGCTGCTGGAGCTGCCGCAGCGCCTCGGATATCGGGGTCAGACGCAGCTCCGCGGCGCGGTCGGCCTGGTGCGTCTGCTTCTCCAGGGCATCCGCCGACAGGGCTCGGAACTGGTGGGCGAGCTGTTCGCGGTCCGCGGTGACGTCTGCGGCTCGTTGGACGGCGGCGTCGCGTTCCGCCTCGGCGCGGGCCGTGCGGGTGGCGGCGCTCTGGCGGGCGAGCAGGAAACCGAGGGCCACGCCGACCAACAGCGCTACCAAGGCCAGGAGCAGTGAGGAAGTGTCCATGAGGGAAGGGTCGCAGACGGCACCGACATTTTTTTGCCGCACCCCACGTCCGTGTGGGGAGCGGTTGTCGTCGGGGCGGGTGTTGAATGGGATCGTGTTCTCGACTCCTTCCTCCCATCTGGATGACCTGGTCGCTTTCGTGACGGCCTCCCCGACGAGCTATCACGCAGCCTCGAGCATGGCGTCGCGCCTTGCCAATGCCGGTTTCGTCCCGGTCGACGAGAAAGGCCGATTCCCGCGGGGTGCCGGTCGATTCTTCGTCGTGCGACACGGCGCTGTGATCGCCTGGCGACAACCGGAACGCATCACTGAGGCCACCGGGCTGCGTGTCGTGGGTGCCCACACCGACTCCCCGGCTCTGAAGGTCAAACCCGAGGCCAGCTTCTCCTTCCGCGGGTGGGGTCAGATCGCCGTCGAGATCTACGGCGGTGCGCTGCTGAACTCGTGGCTGGACCGGGAACTCGGCATCGCGGGTCGCATCATCACCCGCGACGGCACCCAGCACTTGGTGCGTCTCGACTCCGTTGCCAGACTCCCGCAGCTGGCCATTCACCTGGACCGGTCGGTCAATGACGGTCTCACGCTCGATCGACAGACCCACACCCAGCCCGTCTTCACCCTCGACGCCGAACCCGATCTGCTGGCGGTCCTCGCGGAACAGGCCGGGGTGAGGTCCAGCGATGTCCTGGGACACGACCTATTCACCTACCTTTCACAGCCTCCGGCCCGGTTTGGGTTGCGCAACGAGTTCTTCGCCTCGTCGCGTCTGGACAACCTCTCCAGCACCCACGCCGGGTTGACGGCCATCGAGGACCTGGGCGACGGCGACGACCTGGTGGTCCTGGCCGCCTTCGACCACGAGGAGATCGGTTCCGCCACCAGCTCCGGGGCGGCTGGGCCGTTCCTCGAGGACGTGCTGGAGCGGATCGTCTCTGTCGCAGGGTGTGATCTCGACGCGACGAAAGCGCTGTACGCCCGCGGTTCTTGTGTGTCGGCGGATGCCGGGCACCTGGTTCACCCCAACTACCCCCAGCACCACGACCCGCGAGTCGATCTCGTTCCCAATGGCGGCCCCATGCTGAAGGTCAACGCCAATCAGCGTTACGCCACTGACGCGGTGGGTGAGGCGCTGTGGCGGCAGGCATGCGAGGCCGCGGGGGTGCCGTCGCAGGTGTTCGTGTCCAACAATGCGATGCCGTGCGGCTCCACCATCGGCCCCATCACCGCCACGCGGCTGGGCATGGTGACGGTGGACGTCGGCATCGGGTTGTTGTCGATGCATTCGGCCCGGGAGATGTGCGGGGTGGATGATCCGCATCATTTGGCCGCCGCGCTGCGCGCCTACCTCGAGGGGTGACCGGTTCCCCCGACGTCAGTTGAGGCGAGCCTCACGAGCGTCGACGAGCGGGTCGTGTCGGCACCGCCCTGCGGTCTTTCGGGACTCGCTCCCACGGCTGTCCCTCCGCAGCGGTAGCGAGGCAGTAGCCACACCCGCGGAACCCCTGGAAACAGTGTGCAGGCCCGCCTGCGAACCCGGCCCAAGGAGAGAAAAAGGCCGGCGCGGCGGGCCTGTCGAGCGCTTGTGGCAGAGCGCATGACGGTGGTCCTGAACACCTGTGACCAACTGTGTCGGTTACTGAGGAAACCCTAACCCATGGCATTTGGGAAACGCAAGAGGTTCGTAAATATTTTTGCCGGCGCGACGCCATCGCCTCCCGGGGTGGTGTGCCGTAGACTCGTCGCTCGTGGCTCTCACCATTGGAATCGTCGGCCTCCCGAATGCCGGCAAGTCGACCCTGTTCAACGCGCTGACCCGCAGCGACGTGCTGGCGGCCAACTACCCGTTTGCGACGATCGAACCGAACGTCGGCGTGGTGGGGGTGCCCGATTCCCGGTTGCCGGTGCTGGCGAAGATCTTCGGCTCCCAGCGCATCGTGCCCGCCACCGTGAGTTTCGTGGACATCGCGGGCATCGTCCGGGGGGCGTCGAAGGGTGAGGGCATGGGAAATGCGTTCCTTGCCAACATCCGTGAGGCCGACGCCATCTGTCAGGTGACCCGCGTCTTCGAGGACGTCGACGTGACGCACGTCGACGGGAAGGTGGACCCGGCCGGTGACATCGACACGATCACCACAGAACTGATCCTCGCGGACCTCCAGAGCGTGGAGAAGGCGCTGCCGCGCGTGGAGAAGGAGGCGCGGATCAAGAAGGAGTCGCGCCCGAAGCTGGAGGCCATGCAGGCGGCCATCGAGGTCCTCGAATCCGGCAAGCGGATCCACGGTTCGGGACTGGACCTGGAGTTGTTGCGCGACCTCTTCCTGCTCACCGCGAAACCGTTCCTGTACGTGTTCAACTGCGACCAGGACGAATTGGCCGACGAGGACCTCAAGGACCGCATGCGCCAGGTCGTCGCCCCCGCCGAGGCGATCTTCCTCGACGCGAAGTTTGAAGCCGAGCTGGTGGAGATGGACGAGGAGGAGGGCCGCGCTTTCCTGGAGGAGATGGGAATCACGGAACCGGGCCTCGATGTGCTGGCCAGGGTCGGCTACGACACCCTCGGCCTCCAGTCCTACCTGACGGCGGGCCCGAAGGAGGCCAGGGCCTGGACCATCCCCCAAGGAGCGACGGCCCCCGAAGCGGCGGGGGTGATCCACACCGACTTCCAGAAGGGCTTCATCAAGGCCCAGGTCGTCAGCTTCGACGACCTCGTGGCGGCAGGTTCCGAAGCGGCGGCGAAGGCGGCTGGCAAGATGCGCCTGGAGGGCAAGGACTACGACATGCAGGACGGCGATGTCGTGGAATTCCGGACGGGGCTTACGTCTGGGGGAAAGAAGTGATCTGCCCCGTATGCGGAAGATCTGTGGAGTTGCAGCAGAGGTTCTGCGGGGATTGTGGAGCCTCTTTGAATGGCGGCGCGGGGAATGTCGTGAGTACTGGAGGCGGGGACCTCCGCGGGAACATTTACCAGGCTGGGCGTGACGTGGTCGTCAATCCCTCAGCAGATATCGTTCCGACGGCGACATATGAGGCCGTTCCGAAATGGCGTAGTCCCATCACTCAAGCGTTATTGTCCTGGGTAGGACTGCTTGTCGGGTTGATGAGCTTGTTCCCCCTCTGGAAAGTGTTTCAGCCAGCTATAGATCTGCTTCATTCAGGTCCTGGGCGGGCTTCTGGCGGCGGTGCCCTCGTTATATGGTCGATAGTTTTTCTGATCCTGATCCTGATCCTTGGTCTCGTGCTCAGCTTACGTCATGTGACTAGTGGCCAGTTGCGAAAGCCGCTGATCTTTGGGTGGGCAGTGAATGGTTCGGGACGTCGGATAACGCTTGAGAAGATCTGTGCGGGGAAGTGTCCTCGGTGTGGAGGCAAGATGCGTTACTACAACAAGCCGCTCAGGTGGATCGATCACATCGAGGCGAGCGGAAGACAATGGCGTGAGGTGACAGAGCGCGTTCCTGCCCTTGAATGCAAGCGGAATCCAAAGCACTGGACAGAGGTTGATCCAGCGGAGGATCAGGAAGTGTGACTAGTGGAGTCGTGTAACCGCCAGATAAACGTGGAGTTCCGGTTCAATGTGTGAAGAGGCCTTGGCGTCACGTGGCGAAAGCGACGAGTAGACATTCGTGTGTTTCGCGTGATGTGGCCGAGGGTGCTGTTGGCCAGATGTGGCCGGCCATCTTAGCCTTTGCACCAGTCAACGGGCCCTCATCAAGGCGAGCTGCATCATTCGCAGTGCCGTGGCGGCGCGCCCAGTGGCTGTGGTGACCTGCCGCTATGGATGCCTTCAAAGCCTCCGCCCTGGATCGAGGTCATCAAACTTGGGCTACGGGCTTCAACAGACGGATGAGCCTCACAAATGCGTTGGCGTAGCTCCCAGACTAGTTTCCAGCGACGCAGCATCGTCCTCGCGTCTCCCTCAAGAGGCCTAGCAACTAAGCCGAGGTTCCAGGCTGCTCTTCGGGTCGGAAGGGTTTGCCTGCGGCCGCGCATGCTGCGGCGAGGTTGTTGCGGGAGCGGAGGGTGCCAGGGTGGTCGGGCCCGAGGATTCGGGTTCGGGCTTCGAGGGTTTC
>JABCNW020000116.1 GCA_013333945.2 Propionibacterium sp. | reverse complement strand
GCTCGGGAGCCTCTTCCTCCGCGGCGCCGAAACCCACCTCCGCGAGCACGGGGGTGGGGTCCTCGCCGGGTTCCCCGACCACGAGGAGGGGCTGCATGACGGGGACATCGTCGCCCTCGGCCCACAGCAACTTCAGCACGGTCCCGGAGGCGGTGCTGGGCACCTCCATGGAGGCCTTATCGGTCTCCACCTCGCAGAGGATGCCATTCTCGGCGATGGTGTCGCCCTCCTTGACCAGCCAGGACACGATGAGACAGGACTCGACACTGTTCCCGAGGGCCGGCATGACTATGACGGTTGCCATTTGGTTTCTCCTAGACGATGCGAACGTTGGTGTGTTCCTTGAGGGCCTCCACGGCATCGTCGGGGAGACCGGAGTCGGTGATGATGCCCGTGATGGCATCCAGCGGCAGGAAGGAGACGAACCCCGCCTGCCCGAATTTGCTGGAATCGGCCACCAGCCAGGTCTGTTCGGCACGCTCCCGCATGGTGGTGGCCACCTGCGCGCTCTCGACGAAACGCGTCGTCAACCCGCGTTCCGGAGAGAAACCGTCGGTGCCGAGGAAGGCGATTCGGGTATTGAAATCGGCAATAGCGCGTTCCGCGAGGGGACCGACGAGGGATTCCGACTCCGGTCGGAACACCCCACCTGCGAGGATGATGTTCAACGCAGGATTGGCGCGGGCATTGTTGAACACCAGCGTCGAGTTGGTGACGATCTGCACCCCTCGCCTGTTGGTCAGGTGCCGGGCAATCAACGCCGCAGTAGTGCCAGCCTCGATCATGACGGTGTCGTCGTCGCCGATCAGCTCTGCTGCAGCCTGCGCGATCTTCTCCTAGGCCTCCACGTTGACCTGCTGCCGCTGCAGGATTCCTTGAAGAGTGATGGGCCGCGCCCCGCCACGGGTGCGCACCAGCATGCCCTGTTGTTCGAGGGTGCGCAGATGGCCGCGGATGGTCACCTCGGAGACCCCGAAGTCGCTGGCCAGGCCGGAGACGCTCAGCCGACCATCGTCGGCCAGCTTTGCGAGGATCGCGCTCTCGCGTTCCGTGCGTTCCACCACCATCGCTGGACCCTTCTGTTCACTTACGAAACTCTTTCGTAAGCCCTACGATATTTCATCGTTTTCGGACGTCAAGAAACAGTAGCACAAGTTGATCGCACATCCGCCGAGCCTCAGGGCGACGCACTCGACAATCCCAGACCCCAGCTCTCGCCATTGACTAGCATGATCACGGCAGCTCCACCCTCGGGACCACACCACAGCCACCCCTATCAATTGGTTTCGGTTCGACCATCAAACGAAGAGCGACAAAACGATGAATCCCCGTTCGTGAACCCCCGGCGATCCTTTGCGCAACTCCCACGAACCCGTCGATGCACGAAACTCAGATTGGCCAAGGTATGCTTTTGGCGGCGAAGGTTAACCTCATTCGGTTTTCGCGTCCCCCGATCCCCTCAAGCAGCACTAGAAGACAACTTCAACCAGGAGGCCCCGTGCCCTCGTCACGCCAGTCCCGGCGCCGTCGCCCAAAAGTTGATTTATCAATCGTTAATGCCGATACCGAATTAGCGCTTGTCGACAACCTCGCCCCCGAGGAACGCCGGGCCACGACCTCAGGTCGCTACTCCCCCACCCTGCTCTTGGTCGCCATTCTCGCGTCGATCGGCGTTCTTGCATACGCGTGCTTCATCCTCAACCCCGCTTTCAGGGGTGACCTCATCCCGTGGCTCATTGTCATTTCGTGCGAACTGATTCTCATTTTCCAGGCTGCCATGGCCCTGTGGACGATACTTTCCGGCTACGGCCGCCAGCCCAGCTACAGTTTCCAGGTCGCCCAGGCCAAGATGTTCGACCCGCAGCTCAAGGCCCGCCTGAGAATCAGCAACGACCCCACGAAATGGCCCATGTACCTGAACGGCCGCCAGGCCAACGTGGACGTGCTGATCACGGTCTACGGCGAATCACTGGACGTCATCAGGACCACGGTCAAGGCCGCCATGGCAATGCGCGGCCTCCACACCACCTGGATCCTGGACGACGGGGACTCGGATGAGGTTCGGGACCTGGCCAAGACCCTCGGCTGCCGCTACGTGCGCCGCCTCGGCAGCTCCGGGGCCAAGGCCGGCAACGTCAACAACGCCCTGTCGGTGGCCAAGGCCGAGTTCTTCGTCATCTTCGACGCAGACTTCGTGGCCAAACCCGACTTCCTTTATGAGACGCTTCCGTTCATGGAGGACCCGAACGTGGCCTTCGTGCAGACGCCTCAGGTTTACGGCAACCTCAACAACATCGTCTCCAGGGGCGCGGGGTTCATCCAGATGGTTTTCTACCGGTTCATCCAGCCAGGGCGCAACGAGTTCAACGCGGCGTTCTGCGTCGGCACCAACGTGCTGTTCCGCCGCGCGGCCGTAAAGGACATCGGCGGGATCTACACCCAGTCCAAGTCGGAGGACATCTGGACCTCGATCCTCCTGCACGAACGAGGCTGGCGCTCGATCTTCCAGCCCAAGGAGCTCGCCATCGGCGAGACCCCCGACACCATCGAGTCCTACAGCAAGCAGCAGCTCCGCTGGGCCACCGGGGGGTTCGAGATCCTTTTGACGCACAACCCCCTCAGGCCACGTCGTCGCCTCCACATGGACCAACGGCTCATGTACTTCGCCACATGCACGTTCTACTTCACGGGCATAGCACCGGGCCTCCTCATGCTGGTCCCTGTACTGGAGGTGTTCTTCGACCTGCGACCCGTGACACTCGCCGTCAAATGGTACGAGTGGGCCTTGTTCTACCCCGGCTTCTACGCCATGCAGATTTTGCTGGCAGCCGTGATCGCAGGCACATTCCGTTGGGAGGTTCTCCTGCTCGCTGCCAATTCCTTCCCGATCTACATCAAGGCATTCTTCAATGCCCTACTCAAGGTGGATACGAAATGGTCGGTCACGGGAGCAACCGGCGGTAAGGCCTCCGCGTTCAACTTCATAATGGTGCAGGTCTGGGCGTTCGTCCTCATGGTAGGCACCTCGATCGTCTCCATCTACCGAGACTACTCGATGGGACATCTCAACATCGCCACGTTCTGGTGCGTTTTGAACTCATTCTTCCTCGGTGCATTCGTCGTGACTGCATTCTTGGAGAACCGACAGAAGAAACGGGAAAAGACACAGCCCCAGCGTGATCTGGAGGCAGCTGAATCCCCTTACGCCGACAGGCAGCTGGTCTCGGTGGGCAGGCAGTCCGAGGCCTTGGACGTCGAAGCCATCCTGGACGCCCAGGCAGCCAAGGGCGCCCTCGCAGAAAATCCCGAACTTCAAGATCGAAAGGGCTGATCCATGTCCTGGCTGAATCGCCTCAAGCTCCTCAGCGGCATCGTCGTCATCGTCCTCATCGTCGGCCTGCTGACGCTGTTGTTCAACCAGCGGCAAAATCAGGTGGCAAGTATCGCGGCCCACGTCGATGCTCCCCGCACGGTCGTCGCCTCCCCGTACGGGGGCCTAGTCACGGATCAGAAACGCAATCCCGGTGATCACGTATCTGCCGGCGACCAGCTCTTCACGGTCATCAGCTCCAACTTGCGAGACATGGCGGCCCTCGGAATGAAACCAACCAGCACCGACGGCTACAAGGTGGACCTGGAGTTGGGCACCATCATCTTCTACGCCACCATCGATGGTTACCTAGAGAGTTTCACGGCCTTCGAGGGCAGTTATGTCAACGGCAGCGAGCGTTTGGCCGAGATCGTCTCCAACAAGAACAAGACCGTGGTGGCGACGTTCCAGCTCAATCCCTCCGACTACGGACGGATCGAGCAGGATGGCAAGGTCGCGATTCACCTGCCCGACGGCCAGCTCGTGGAGGGACGGGTCATGAGCGTCAACATCGGCACCGACGAGACCTCGAAGAAAACTATCACTGAGGTGGCGGTCGCCAGCGACGGTCTCCAGGCCGACGACCTCACGTTGCTCACCCGGCGAAACACGCCCGTCAATGCGGTCATGAGCCTGCGGGACGACGGCCCGCTGGCCGGACCCACCCAGACTCTTCGTGAATTCCTGGTGAAGATCGGCCTGCGTTGAAACGATTTCTCAAACCCTTCCTGACGTTCACCTGCTCGATCGCGATCGTGCTGCTGTCCAGCCAGTGTTCTCACGAACCCTCGCCCGAACCCCCGCCCTCAACGGGCGCGTCGACGAACGGGTTGTCCGGTGAGGCGGCCGCCCTTGAAGCGGTGAACCATCGCCAGGGCAAGGATCTCAACCCCGCCCGACTCGCGAAGGGTCTCGTGCCACCCACCAACCGGTGGTTCTCGGGGATGGTTTTCGGCCCCGAACCCCTGCCGGTGTATCCCCTGCCGCTGAGCTTCCAGCTGAAGGCCACCGGGTTCGATTTCGGGCTGCCGGAGGTGAAATCCACCGAGAAGACCCTGTTTGGCGGCCACCGACCCGAGGTCACCGTAACCCTGCCGGGTGTTGAGGGCTGGCAGGTGGTGGCCTACGACACGGTCACCGTCGTCGCGGAGGCACGGGACGCATCCGGACCCGTGGGCCGTGTCACACTGGCCCAGGGGTCCCCCCAGATCACCTTCACCGCATTGAAGTCGGTGACCCTGGAGACCTCCCCGCTGCCCGACCGCTTCGCCCTGACCCCCGACCCCGGGGCCTCCCAGCTGCAGCTCACCGAGGGACAGACAGCGACGTGGGCCGCCGTCCCTGAGGGGATGTCGAAGGCGGATCTGCTCGACAAGATCCACCCCGTGACGTCGTCCGAGGCGTCGTGGCAGGTGAGCGACGAAAAAGTCTCCACCACCATCGGATGGCACACCGCCGACGGGGCACCCACCCTGGTGGCCACCATGCCCCATCAGGTGGCGGACACCGCCCAGGACTGCCAGCTGGGAACCTACGAGAGCGTCTACGGTAAACTCCGGCTGTGTCTGGCGTCTTCGGTGACCTGGAACACCCCGAAGCAGCCGGCCCCGGCGACCTACGACCTGGGGGGTCTGGACGAAACCGCCCGAACGAAACTCATCACACACCTCGAAGCGGACGTGCAGGGCCTTCCGGCCTACCCCGCAGACACCTACTTCGCCGGGAAGGCACTCGCCAGGGACGCCCAGCTCATGCACTTGGCAAAGACGCTGGGGCGCGATGACCTGGCGACAAAGATCCGCAACCGGCTGGTGCCCGAACTGAAGACGTGGCTGAGCCCGGCGGGATGCGCCGATTCGAAGGCCGACCGCTGCTTCTTCTACGACCAGACCAATCACGGCATGATCGGTCTGGTCTCCACCTTCGGCAGCGACGAGTTCAACGACCACCATTTCCATTACGGCTATTTCCTGCATGCAGCAGCCCTCGTCGCCATGGACGACCCGAGCCTGCTCCCAGAGTTGTCACCGGTCGCAACCCTGCTGGCCTCCGACATCGCCCGTCCGACGACCTCGGACAATTTCCCCGCCATGCGCGTCTACGACGTCTACGCCTCCCACTCGTGGGCCTCCGGCACCTCACCGTTCGCCGACGCCAACAACCAGGAATCCACCAGCGAGGCCGTCGCGGCCTGGATGGGGCTGCGGCTCTGGGCGGAAACCAGCGGCGATCAGGCGTTGGCGGACCAGGCCGCCTGGATGCAGTCCAGCGAGGCCGATGCTGCCTTGAAATACTGGTTGAACTTCAACGTCGACGTTCCACTCTACGCACCGCTCGACCACAGCTATCTGCCCTTGAACTTCGGCGGCAAGCGTGATTTCGCCACATGGTTCTCCGCTGATCCGGAAGCCGGTCTTGCCATCCAGGTTCTCCCCGTGACCCCAGCCTCAACCTATCTCGGGGTGGACCGCACCAGGGTGGCGACCAACGTCGGCGAGGCTTTGACCGCCGACACCTTCAACCGCACCTACGGGGACCTGTTGCTAGCCTACTGGGCCCTATCCGGACCGGATGCCCGGAAACAGGCGATCGACCTGGCAGAGACGGTTCCCATTGACGACGGATTCTCCCGCTCCCTTCTGCTGGCCTGGTTGTATGCCCTGAAGGAGTG
>JABCNW020000115.1 GCA_013333945.2 Propionibacterium sp. | reverse complement strand
TCCCTAACGGAGCTGTGGACCTTCTTCGCAGACCCGTGGCGCAAGGCTCGGCACCACAAACGCCGCCTGGTCAGCACGGAATTTGCCGACCTGGTGGCCTTGAAGCTCCGGCCCGGCGGGCTGTGGCGACTCGCCACAGACTGGGAAGACTACGCTTTCTGGCAGCGAGAGACGCTCGACGCCCACCCGCGGTTCGAGAACCTCCACGACGACTGGGCTCCGCGGTACGAGGCACGCCCGGTCACGAAATACGAGGCCAAGGGCCTGGCGCAGGGCCGCAAGGTCTACGACCTGACCTACCGGCGGTTGCCGTGACCCGACTACGCATCGATCTGGCCTACGACGGCAGGGCTTTTCACGGCTGGGCCTCCCAGCCGGGATTGCGGACGGTGCAAGCGGTGCTGGAGGAATCGCTGGGCAGGGTGCTTCGCCTCGACCCGGCCCCTGCACTCACCGTCGCGGGCCGCACCGATGCCGGGGTACACGCCCGCGGTCAGGTGTGCCACGTCGATGTCGAGGACCCGGCCCTGTCCCCCGCCGACCTGCTGCGCAGGCTGCGTCGAATCTGCCCCAACGACATCGCCATCCGTGACGTGACCGAGGCCCCCGACGGTTTCGACGCCCGCTTCTCCGCGGTCTGGCGGCGCTACTGCTATCGCCTGATCGACTCCGCGCAGGTGCCGGATCCTCTGTTGCGCAACCACGTGGTCCAGCTGCGGCACCCGCTGTGCCTGGACACCACACAGGAGGCGACACGATTGTTGACGGGGCTGCGGGATTTCGCTCCGTTCTGCAAGGCCCGTGAAGGTGCCACCACCATCCGCGACCTGCGGGAGTTCACCGTCACACGGCGCGATGACGGGGTGGTGGAGGTGCACCTGCTGGCTGACGCCTTCTGCCACTCGATGGTGCGGGCCCTGGTCGGCGCACTGACCGTGGTCGGCGCGGGACGCCGGGACCTGGCATGGCTGGAGGAGGTCGCACGCAGTGACCGCCGCTGCGGGGAGGTACCGTTGATGCCAGCCCACGGCCTGGTGCTGGAGGAGGTCGGCTATCCCGCCGAAGATCAACTCGCCTCGCGTGCCCGCGAGGCCCGCGCCCGCCGAAGCCTGGAAGAGACATGAGCCACTACTTCACCAACGACTCCTCCCCCATGGTCACCCGCGAGATCACCGCCACGGTGTTCGGACGCGAGTTCGTCTTCACCACCGCGAACGGAGTGTTCTCGGGCACCCGACTGGACCTGGGCACCTCGGTGCTGTTGCGCACCGTCGCACCGCCGGACCAGGGGCGGATCCTCGACTTGGGATGCGGATTCGGGCCGATAGCGGTGGGAATCGCCGCGGCCAGCCCCGAGGTGCGGGTGGATGCGGTCGACGTCAACGAACGCGCCCTTGCCTTGACCCGGATGAACGCGGAACGCGCCCGGGTGGCGGATCGGGTGCGGACCTTCTCTCCCGACGACGCCGTCTACGACGAGATCTGGTCCAACCCGCCGATCCGCATCGGGAAGAAGGCCCTGCACGAGCTTCTACTCACCTGGCTGCCCCGGCTGAGACCTGGTGGAGCCGCGTATCTGGTGGTGAGCAAGAATCTCGGCGCGGATTCCCTCACGACCTGGCTCATCCAGCAGGGGTGGCCGACGGAAAAGCTGGCCTCAGCGAAGGGTTTCCGGGTGTTGAAAGTCCGGCGCGACAGCGACTCGCCCGCCTGACTGACCCGCGGGTCCCCAAAGGCTGCATAGGATTGGGGAGACCGTCGCGGCCAGACCGCGTGTCCCGAACCGAGGAGTCCCGATGACCTACGTCCTGCCCGATCTCGACTATGACTACGGCGCGCTGGCCCCGCACATCGCTCCAGAGATCATGGAGCTGCACCACAGCAAGCACCACGCCACCTACGTCGCGGGAGCGAACGCTGCCCTGGAACAGCTGGCAGAGGCCCGCGAATCGGGCAATTTCGGCGCCATCAACAAATTGGAGAAGGATCTGGCCTTCCATTTGGGCGGGCACATCAACCATTCCACCTTCTGGAAGAACATGTCCCCGGAGGGCGGCGGCCGCCCCGACGGCGAGCTGGCTGCAGCCATCGACGAGTACTTCGGTGGTTTCGACGGCTTCCAGAAGCAGTTCAACGCCGCTGCCAACGGCATCCAGGGTTCCGGCTGGTCCATGCTGGTCTTCGACACCCTCGGGCGGCGTCTCAACATCAACCAGCTGTACGACCAGCAGGGCAACCTCCCTGCAGGCCAGATCCCGTTGCTGCAGCTCGACATGTGGGAACACGCCTTCTACCTGCAGTACAAGAACGTGAAGGGTGACTACGTCAACGCCTGGTGGAACGTGGTCAACTGGCTCGACGTCGCCGAGCGTTTCTCCAAGGCCCAGACCTTCGCGTCCTGACCTGAAGCGCAGGGGTTCCAGCCTGCGCAGGCTGGAACCCCGGCGTTTTTGTTCCATGCCCCAGCACGCCATCACGAAACGCGATCGCCCCTTTTCCAATAGATCCACAGCAGCCCGATTCCCCTTGAGGCTCATGCATATCCATCCTCAAACACGCCTTGAGCAGGGGTTTTATCACCGAACACGCTGCCTGCGGATACGTTTCAATGTCGTGATCCCACGATGCAGTTGATTCATTGGCCCTGCTTCACCTCCGGGCTGCAGACCCCGGTAAACCATTCCGCAGCCCCACGATCGAACCCATTGGGAATTCAACCGTCTGCCCCATCACCTTCAGCTCCGTCGACGAACACCGCCCAGCAGCACCACGGCGGCGCTCTTCATCGTGAACTTCACCACAAAAGATCGCTTCCCGGAAACGCTTCCTCACGCAGGAAAAATCAGTTTCTCTGCCTCATACCTGTCGTACCCTCATTTCACAAACACTCTTGAACCATAAAATACAAGCCTCGCGTCGTTTATCACACACTAAACG
>JABCNW020000114.1 GCA_013333945.2 Propionibacterium sp. | reverse complement strand
GCTCGGGCGATTGTTGCGGGAAGCCCGCGAGGCTGCGGGTCTGAGTGTCCGTCAAGCAGCTGCTGAGTCTGGTATCTCGCCGGGTGCTATTTCCCTCCTTGAACAGGGTAAGACGCCCAGTACGCGTATTGATCGTCTGCTGGCTCTGACCGAGGTGTACGGCGTCGAGCCCCTAGAGATCATCGAGGCAGCTGGCTACAACCTCACCCCCACATTGCCGACATTTACCCCGTATCTGCGTTCCAAGTACGGCCACCTGCCGCCCGAGGCCCACGAGGAGATCACAGCAGCGTTTCAACGTATCGCTGCTAAATACGGCATCGCTGAGGACAGCCGTGGCCCCGCTGCCGGCGAGGACGAAGTCCCCGTAGAGACAGGACGCACTACATAACCATATTTGCTTCAATCGAAAGGAGGCTCCATGACCACATCAAGCACACCAAGCATTCTGAGGAGCCTCCGCCAGCTCACACCCCACCGCGCCTGCAGTTTCACCGAAGCACTCAACCTGGCCGAACGCCAAGCCGCCAAACTCAACCAGCTCCTGGCCATCAGCCAGCCCAGCTTCCAATTGACCGGCATCACCGACAACCACATCATCGCCCTGCCCCACATCCGCATCGTCCGCGAACAGCTGCCGGTTTCTGGCATGAGCCACTGGAACGGCCAGGAGTGGATCATCTGCCTCAACCGCGACGATCCCGAAGTACGGCAACGCTTCACCCTGCTACACGAGTTCAAGCACATCATCGATCACGGCCATACCCACTGGCTTTACACCACGCAAAACCCCACAGTCTTCACGCGTCGCTGGGGTCGCCCACCACAACTGACAGTCCACGAGCAGGCTGAGCGAGCCGCCGACTACTTCGCAGGCTGTGCCCTGGTGCCACGCACCGCCTTGAAACAAGCATGGGCCGCTGGACTCCAAACCCCCACCGCATTGGCCGACCACTTCGCCGTCTCCGAAGCCGCCATTCGCGTGCGTATCGACCAGACCGGTATCGCCCGCACTCTCGACCCGGACCCCTCACCTGCCCGCTGTGCCCGCCCCATCCGCACCCCACGGTGGCAGCCACAGCGCTTCACCATCCAGCAACCACACTACGGAAGGAGATAGCCATGACCACAACGACAACGAAGCGTGCGGTGATCTACCTGCGCGTATCCACACGCGACCAGGCCAAACGAGGAGGAGAAACAGAAGGATTCTCCATCCCAGCTCAGCGAGAAGCCTGCCACCGCAAAGCCAAGAGCCTTGGCGCGGAAGTGATCGAAGAGTTCATCGACGCTGGCGAGAGCGCCAAATCCGCCCAGCGTCCCGAGCTGCAGCGAATGCTCACCTACGTCAAACACAACACCATCCAGCTGGTCATCGTCCACAAAGTCGACCGCCTCGCCCGCAACCGCATGGACGACGTCCAGATCAACTTCGAGATCCAACAAGCCGGCGCCCAACTCGTCTCCTGCTCAGAAAACATCGACGAAACACCAAGCGGCATGCTGCTACACGGCATCATGAGCTCCATCGCCGAGTTCTACAGCCAAAACCTCGCCACCGAAGCCAAGAAAGGCATGACCCAGAAAGCCAAATCCGGCGGCACCCCCGGACGCGCACCATTCGGCTACATCAACACCACACAGCGAACCGCCGAAGGCCGCGAAGTCCGCACCGTCGTCACCGCCCCGGATCGAGCCCACTGGGTGCCATGGATATACGAACGTTACGCCACCGGCGAATGGACCATCGGAATGCTCCGCGACGAACTCAAAACCCACGGCGTCACCACCCTCGCACGCCCCAAACAACCAGCAAAACCCCTCACCACCTCCATGGTGCACTCCATCCTCAGCAACCCCTACTACACAGGCCTAGTCGTCTTCGGCGGCGCCACCTACCAAGGCAGACACCAGCCCCTGGTCTCCACCGAACTATGGTCAAAAGTCGAAGCCATCCGCCACGGCAGATCCCACGCCAAAGAGAAACCCGCCATCCGAACCCACTACCTCAAAGGCAGCCTGTTCTGCGGACAATGCGGCTCACCCCTCAGCTACGAAGTCTCCCGCAACCGCCTCGGCAACTACTACCACTACTTCTACTGCCTCGGACGCCAAGCACGGAAAAACGGCTGCACCTTCGTCGCAATCCAAGCCCACCACGCCGAACAACTCATCGAAGACCACTGGGCAACCATCACACTGCCAGACAAAACCCTCACCACAGTACGCGAACTGGTCATCTCCCACCTCGACACCATCCTCAAAGAACACAACCACCAAGCACACCAAGCAGAAACCGTCCTCGCTGAAGCCACCGCCCACAGCGAACGCCTCATGCAGGCCTACTGCGCCGGAGCCATCGACACAGAACTACTCCGCAAAGAACAAGAACGCATCAGGATCGACAGCACAACCGCCGAACGCCAACTCCGCCACCTACAAACCTCCCGAGACAAACTCCACACCGCCCTCGACCAATGCCTCTCGGTCCTCCACGACGGACAACAGCAATACCTCGCAGCCACCGACAACTCCCGCCGCGACCTCAACCAAGCCGTCTTCGACAAGATCTACCTCGACGACGACGAGATCACCAACAGCCAACACCGAGACGTCTACCACTACCTCCTCGACAGCAACCTCCCAGCAGTCCTGGAAGGCGAAGCCAAAGAGCAACGGGACACCGCCACCCCCGACAAAACCAAAAACCTCCGACCAATGGCCGGAGGTTCTAACATGACACTTTTGGTGGAGCTAAGGGGATTCGAACCCCTGACCTTCTCATTGCGAACGAGACGCGCTACCAGCTGCGCCATAGCCCCAAGTACCGGATGATGGTAGCACCAGCGTCCGGCGATGTGGCAAATCATCACTGCCCCACGGCCCTGGGCCAGGAGCTCTCCTCCTCCATGTCCCAGTCAGCAGGAGCGGCCCGCCGCGGTTTGGGTCCTGCTGCCGGACGTTCGGCTGTGGGGATGATGACGGTGTTGGTGACGGGAGCCGACAGATCGATGGTGCGAACGGTTCGCGGCACGCGCGGCTTCGAGACGTAGGTGGGGGTAACCACGGGAATCGGGTCCCACAGCGGCCCGGTCTTCTCAGGCGCCGTCAGATCGACGGAGAACTCGTGGGAGGTTTCCTCCTCGCCCGCCTTCATCGTCGAGGTGGCCTCGCTGTCGACGTAACCGGCCTTGACCTGCGCGGCCTTCTCGTCGAGCCTGCGATGCATCTTCTTCACCCCGACCCGAGCGGACACCAGGAACGCTCCCAAGGCGACGACGGGGATCGCGACCGCCCAGCCGGGCACGACGTTGAACACGCTGAGCACCAAGCACAACAAGGTCATCGACCCGAGCATCGTGACCATGCGTCGCCGCCGCATGGCGGCAGCTCGAGCCCTCAGCCGCAGTTCGGTGAGCTCGGCCCTGCGGGTCAGAGGCGTCGACACCTCCACGGGAGGCTCGTCGTCGTAGTCGGCGACGGTGTGCTCACGCAGAATCCGCATGGAACCGGAGAAGCGTTCTGCCGGATCCCCGTCGATGGCGTCAAGGGCGTCCTTGTGCACCGACAACCAGGGCAGTCCGAAGGCCAGGACGGCCAGGACCAACACACTGATGACAATTCCCGCGAGCACGATCACACGTTAAACAACACCGGTGTGATTCGGGCCGGTGGCACGCCGCCGACGCGCCAAGAATCCTGAAAAAAACTCAGGATTTGTCTAGCAGCCAGCACTGTACGGCCTCCCCGGGTCGTACCAGCTCGGTGTCCTCATCCAAAACGATCAATGCATTTGCGCGACCCAGTTCCGCCATGGCAAAAGGGTCGCTGATCCGGGTGGCGGTGCGGAGCCGCCCGTCGTCGATCACCTCAGCGCGCAACAGGTGCCGTTGCCCCCAGATTGAGCGCATGGTCGTCCTGGCGATGGCGCGCACGGACTTGCGGCGCACCTCGGCACCCATGAGACGCCGCAGCAGCGGCCACACGAACACCTGGAAGGACACATAAGCCGACACAGGGTTCCCGGGCAACATCACCATCGGGACGCGTTCCTCACCGATCAACACGAAGGTCTGGGTGCGTCCCGGCGACATCGCCACCTCGACTGCATCCACCAGGCCCAACTCGGACATGGCCTCGGCCACTGCCTCGTACTCCTCACGACGCCCCCCAGTGGTCGAGATGACCAGGTCGGCACGAATCAGCTGGTCGGTAATGGCCTGTTTCAATTCCTGCTTGTCGTTGGAGTGCACGGCAACACGGAACACCGTCGCACCGGCAGCCCGGGCGGCGGCGGAGATCAGGAACGAGTTGGCATCCGTAGACTCGCCGTAGCCGACGCTCTCCCCCGGTTCCACCAGATCCGCCCCGGAGCTGACGACCACCACGCGCGGTCTGGGTCTCACCAGCACCTTGTCGATGCCCGCGGCGGCCAGCATCCCCACGCTGCGGTCGGTGAGTGCCTCTCCCTCGGAGAGGAGCCGGTCCCCCACCGCGAGATGTTCACCTGCGGCGCGCAGGTATTCGCCCTCCGCCACCTCCTGGATGATCTCGATGCGATCCCTGGAAACAGTCGCGTAGGAGTAGGGCAGAACCGCAGTGGTTCCACGAGGAACCACCTCCCCAACATCGACCGGCACGGCCTGGCCAATCCCGAGATGTTCCGTGCCGGTGGCCAGCTGAAGCGATTCCACCACCTGGTCGTTCTGCCCCAGATCCGTGGCCCGCACGGCATAGCCTGCAACCTTGCTCGTGGAGTTCGGTGGAACGTTGATCATGGAGTCGATGTCCTCACAGATCACCTGGTTCCATGCCTCCAGCACCGACATGCCGAACGGCTTGAGGGGTTCGACGAGTTCCAGCAGGTACTCAACATGGTCCTGAACACGGCGCAGCCCGTTGAGATCCGGCTCGGGTGGCGGTGGAAGGGTCGGGACGGGGAGCTCCTCAACATTCTGAGATTCCTCTTCCGCATACTTCCTGCGACCGAAAAGCGCCATGTTTCTACGATAGGCCAATGGAATTCACACATGAGAAGGGCGCGCTGCGCGAGACCATCACCGCGCGCCGCAAGGCACTGGACGACGCCAGCTGGCAGAACTTCGACAAGGCCCGCCTCGCAGCTCTCCTGAAGGCACTCCCGCCCCCCGGGGTGATCGCCATCTATGCATCACGTCGACATGAGCCCGGCACCTTGAGCACCATCAAAGAATTGCGAAGCCGAGGCTGGCAGGTGCTGCTCCCGAAACTGTCCAAGGAACCGGACTGGGCCTGGGCCACCGACGAGCTTCGTTCCGGCTGGGCGGGTATCCCCGAACCATCCGGTTCCGCCCTGGGAATCGATTCCCTCGCGCAGGCTGATGTGATCGTGGTGCCGTGCCTGGCAGTCTCCCGCGATGGCAACCGTCTGGGCATGGGGGGTGGCTGGTATGACCGCGCACTTCGCCACCGCCGGTCCGGAACACCCATCTGGGCCCTGGCGAACGCCGACGAGGTACTGCAGAAACTCCCCAGCGAGCCGCATGACATCCCCGTCGACGCAGTGATCACGGAGAACGGATTCACTCGTCTCGGGGCGGGGAGCGTATCCTGATTCGCGTTTGTCCACCAAAGCGGGAGCGTGAATGCCCACCTATCAGTACCGTTGCACGGCCTGCAGCAAAGAACTCGAGGCCGTCCAGAAGTTCTCCGACCCTGCGCTGACCACCTGCCCTGCGTGCAGTGGTGACCTGCGGAAGGTCTACAGCGCCGTCGGCGTGGTGTTCAAGGGTTCCGGGTTCTACGCGACGGATTCCCGCACGTCGAGTTCCGCACCCAAACCGGCCTCGACCCCGGAAACCAAGAAGGAATCGACCCCGACGCCTGCCAAGGCCACGGAAACCACCACGACTGCTTCCTGAAAGGACCCACGAACGAGAACCCTAGGCTGGTCGAACCGACCCATGCGCATCGGCGAATGGGCCGGTTCGACCATCTCCTCGACGGGAACTCTCGCTCGTCCACCTGTTGAAAAGTGATCCGTGCGGGTCATGTGCTCCCACAAAGGGGATGTGGAGAGTTTCATCCGGCGCCTGGGGCGCTTCCTGAGCTGGCATCGACGCGCCATCGCAGCCTTGTTGGCAGGACTCGGCGCCTTCGCATTGGCGACGCACCTGTCCCCGAACGACCAGGATCGGGTACCGGTGGTTGTCCTGACCCGCTCCGTCGCGGCGGGGACGGAGCTGAGGAGCGATGACCTGAGGATCGCGCACCTGCCTTCCGAGATGCTTCCCGGACAACGGTTTCCTGATACCGGGGAGCTCATCGGCCAGACCCTAGGGTTTGGCCTGGAGGCCGGCACCGTACTGCAACCCGGAATGTTGGCGGCCTCGCCATCGCTAGCCGAGGGGCGGTCGCTGGTGCCGGTCCTGATCCGCGACAACTCACTGCGGTCGCTCATGACCCCCGGCACCCCGATCACACTGGTGCTGGCCGATTCAGGGCAGGTGGTCACCGCTGACGCCCGGATCTCGGCCGCGCCAACCAGGTCCAGCGGAACGGTACTGAACCCGGGCGGTGATGCGAAGCCCCTCGTCCTGGTCGACGTCCCCTCAGAGATCGGCCCCGAGGTTTCCGCTCTGGGGCAGCAGGGAAAACTGACGGTGATCCTCGGAAACACGTCATAGGGCTCTGCACATTGCCGGGGCAGCATGCAAGGATCCCTCCGGACCGGATCTCCGCTTGTTCGAGGCCCACGATTCATCCTGCTCCATCATGAAACAACCCCATCCACAGATCTCCGGTCAGCATTTGATACACGCTGAAGAAGTCGCTTTCGACACCAACGGCGTCATCCGATTGGCCAGAATTCCCCCCAACCTGCGTTTGTTGGTCAAAAAGCTGGCTTCATCCGGCACTGTCTGCATAGAGTGATGCCGGTCTTCGACGCGAGGACCACCCGGACCTGAATCCGCAGGTTCCGGGCCACTCTCCGGCCTTCACGAAACCGGAGCACAGAAGGAAAGCAGATGAAGGGCTTCAAAGAATTCATCATGCGAGGCAATCTCGTCGAGCTTGCCGTCGCAGTCATCATCGGTACCGTGTTCTCCGCGGTGGTCAAAGAGTTCACCTCCGTACTCATGGGTTTCATCGGCAAGATCGGTGGCCAGCCGGACTTCTCTGGGGTGACCATCTTCGAGGTCAACATCGGCCTGTTCATCAATGCGACGATCACCTTACTGATTACCTCGGCGGTCGTCTATTTCTGCGTGGTGAAGCCGTACAACATGCTGCGTGACCGTTACTTCCCGAAGAAGGAAGAGGAGAAGGGCCCCAGCTCCGAGGAGCTGCTCACCGAAATCCGCGACCTGCTCCGCAGCCGGGGCTGATTCCAACGACGTGCCGCTCCGCTGGGCGAGAGCTTCGGCGAGCGATTACCCCCAGTGGGGCGGCCGATCCGCCAGCAGCCGGCGTTCGTCGGCGTTGGGCGGACGCACCGGGGCCTGTGCCCGGGACCTCGTCCCGGGCAGGCCCAATTCTTTTCTCACCTGGGCAAGCAGCGCATCGAAACGCGCAAAGCCCAGCTCTTCACGAGCATCCAGGCTGATCGGGAAAGGCCAAGGCAGGTGCCGCCGCATCCGTTCCGCCCGCAGTGCGGTCAACCGCTCGGCGTCCCAGCCGAGCCGGGCCAGCTCTGCGACTAGGCCAACTGTGTCACCGGTGACCGGCAGAACCTCACCCGTGAGTGCCCGGGCGAGTTCCACCGCCTCGTCAACCAAGGTCAGGCACCCAGGACGGTACCGCCGGGGATCACCCGTGGCCTTCCCTCGTCGGCCAAGTCAACGGAACCCACGACTTTCACATCCGGTTCGAAGGTCCAGTCCCCCTTGACCCGAAGGCTCTCGGCCCCACGCAGCGACGGGGGCTGCGGAATACGGGCATCGAAGTCCTGGATGGTCTTGTAGTACCGGGAGTCCAGGTTCACCTCGGGTGTGGCGGAGCGCGCCACGAGATGGCCGTTCTCGTCGAGATCGTAGACGTCGGAGCGCAGCAACAACAGCTCGTTTGTTGTCTTGACGGGCTGGAACCGGTCGCGTCCAACGCAGATGGCAGTGGCCCCCGGGAAAACCTCGATCGCAGCCCCCATCGCCGTCTCCACCTGGATGACCTTGGGTGAGCCGGGATCAGCAGGATCCACCGTCTTCTCGTTGCGGATCATCGGCAGGCCAAGAACCGCGTCGCGCTCGCGAATGGTGTCAAACAGGCGTTGCAGATCGAACCACAGGTTGTTGGTGCGGAAGAACGGATGCCGGTGCTCGTCAGTGAAATAATCCATTTCCTCGGGTGCGGTCTGGGCGGTGTCACGAAGGATGAGCTGCCCGTCACGTTTACGGATGGCCAGGTGTCCGCCCTTGCGGTCGTTGATGGTGCGGCGGCACAGCTCGGCTGCGTAGGGGGCACCCGAAGCAGCGAACCAACCTGCCAGACGAGCGTTCGGTGCTGCCCCGAGGTTGTCTCCATTCGAGATACAGGCATAGCGGAAGCCCTTCTCGATCAACCGCTGCAACAGGTTATGGCCCCACAAGGCGGTGTAGAGATCGCCATGGCCTGGCGGACACCACTCCAGGGACGGATCCTCGGGCCACTCCACCGGGGTCAGGTCATCGGCTCGCAGCTTCGGTTCCTGACTTTGCAGGAAGCTGAGCGGTAGGTCATCGACGGGAAGGTCGGGGTAGCGCTCCAGATGGGCGAGGGTGTCGGTCTCGGTGCGGAAGGAGTTCATGAACAACAGCGGCAGCGGAGCGTCCCAATCCCGTCGAGCCGCCCGTACCTGTTGCACGATGAGATCCAGGAAATTCAGACCATCACGCACCTCGAGCAGGTTTTTGGCCCGGTCCAGCCCCATTGACGTGCCAAGCCCACCATTGAGCTTGATCATGACGGTGGCGCCTATCGCTTCGCGGGCCTCGTTATCGCTGACCTCGACGTCATCGAGCATCGGCGGATCGAGCAGAGGGTCGATGCTTTCCTCCCGGATCAATCCGGTTTCCCCGGATTCCAGGAGCTGGTAGTAGTGGGAGAACACCTCGATCGCAGAGGGAACCACCCGGGCTTCCGTCATCTTCCTACGAGCAGCCTCCAGGCCCTGTTGCGACATTGCGATCTCCCTTCTCAGATTAATCGCCATCCTAGTGAACGGGAAAATGCCCCGGCGAGATGCGCGCCGGTTCTTTCGAGACTTCCGGCCCGCTTCACACGGCCGCGACCACACCCCTTCTTCCTGCAAATCCCCATACACGGAGCTTGTCTCGCTGCACGTACAGATACGATAGGGATTCGCAGAGACTGGGAGGTGATGGTGAGTTCAATCCTGCTGGTCTCCCCCACCGGTCCGGCGCCCGACTTCCTATCGCTGCTGAATCACGACCTCAGCACCGCCGCGAGCGCGGAGGAGGCCCTGCGCAGCATGGACGTCGCCGATGTTGTCGTCATCGATGCACGCGGCGACCTCGCCTGGGCGCGCATTGCCACCACCATTGTCCGGCAAACCCACCCCGACATGCCCGTATTGCTCCTGGCCACGACAGCAGCCCTCGGACTCCTGAGCCACGACTGGGGCTTCTCCGACTTCGTGCTCGACGGCTGCGAGGCGGCGGAGGTCGATGTCCGGTTGCGGTTGCTACTACACGCAGGTGAGCAACCACACGTGCTGGTGGCGGGGCCTATCCGCATAGACGAGGACGCCTACCATGCCACCATCTCAGGCGATCCCCTCGATCTCACCTACACCGAGTTCGAGCTGCTCCGCTACCTGGTGCAGCACCAGGGAAAGGTGCTGACCCGCGAGGTACTGCTCAGCAAGGTGTGGGGGTACGACTACTTCGGCGGTACCCGTACCGTCGACGTCCATATCCGCAGGCTGCGCGCAAAGCTCGGCCAGTTCGACCACTTCATCGGAACCGTGCGCAACGTCGGTTACCGGTTCGCGGCACGTTGGGAGGATCACGATGCCTGAACTAGACCCCCGTGTATTGGCTGCTGCCTGCGAGGCCCGTGATGGTTTCAGCCCCCTCAACGACTCCGCTCGCCTGGTCCTAGATCACGCCCGGCAAGGTGAGGTGCTGACGCACCAGGATGGTTTCGCGGTCCTCGACGACCACGACAACACCATCCTGGTCGCCGTCTCGCCCGGGGCCAGGGGCAAGGGACTCGGCACGTCCTTGGTGGCCGAAGCCATCAAGGCACGTCCCGGACACTCGATCTGGGCATTCCACACCTTGCCAGCGGCCCGCGCCATCGCGGCGAAACTAGGGCTCCAGCCGATACGCGAGCTGTTACGAATGGGACGCCCTCTCGCAGGAATTGCCGCGGTCCCCGCGCCTCCCGGCTACCGCATCCTCCCCTTCGAAGCAACGGACACCGACGGGGTGGTGGCGGTCAACCGGGCGGCCTTCACCCGCCACCCGGAACAGGGAAGACTCACTGTCGACGACTTCCAGGCGCTGGCCCGGCAACCGTGGTTCGATGCGGGCGGGCTGCTGGTGGCCCACCACGACGACGAGGTAACAGGTTTCCACTGGACGAAACGTCACGACGCAACCCTGGGAGAGGTCTACGTCCTGGCCGTCCACCCCAACCACGGGGGTGTGGGGCTGGGTCATGCCCTGTTGACGGCGGGATTGGCCCACCTGCACTCCATCGGCTGTGAGAACGTCGAACTGTACGTCGAAGCTTCCGAAGAAAAGGTGATCTCGCTGTACACCACAGCTGGTTTCCGCACGCTGACCATCGACACCGCCTATCGGCAGGGAGGTGCGCCGTGAGCGGGCATAGGAACGAGAAACTCCCGAAACACCGTTACCTGGACCGGGAGCTAGCCTGGCTGGACTTCAACAACCGGGTTCTGGACCTTGCCCGCGATGCACAGCGCATCCCGCTTCTGGAGCGCGTGAAATTCCTGGCGATCTTCTCCAGTAACCTCGACGAGTTCTTCATGGTGCGGGTTGCGGGGCTGAAACGCCGCATCCAGGCCGGGGTGGCGGTGACCACCATCACCGGCGCCCGGCCAGGTCAGTTGCACGCATCAATCCTGCAACGCACCGCCGAACTCGTCGCCGAACAGTCCCGCTTGTTCCAGCAGGAGATCCGACCCCAGCTGCACACCGAGGGCATCGAGATTCTCACGTGGGACGAACTGACCGCTGCGGAAAAAGATCGGATGCGCACCTTGTTCGGGGAACGCATCTTCCCGGTGCTGACCCCCCTCGCGGTGGACCCATCACACCCATTCCCCTACATCTCCGGGCTGTCGGTGAACCTGGCGGTGCTGCTGCGCAATCCCGCAACGGGCGCCAGTCAGTTCGCCCGCGTGAAGGTGCCCACTAACCTGTCACGATTCGTGAAACTCGCGGAGGGGCGCTTCCTGCCCCTGGAGGAGATCATCTCCCGGCACCTCGGGCAGCTGTTCGCGGGCATGGAGGTGCTGGACCACGCCACCTTCCGCGTCACCCGCAACGAGGACATCGAGGTGGAGGAGGACGACGCCGAGAATCTTCTCTATGCGTTGGAGAAGGAGCTGCTACGACGCAAGGTGGGCCGTCCCCCCGTGCGCCTGGAGGTGGAAGAGGACATCGATGAGACGATGCTGGCCACCATCATCAGCGAACTGGACGTCGCCCCCGGCGAGGTCTTCCACCTGCCCACTCCCCTCGACCTGACGGGTCTATTTGCCCTGGAGGACTCGCGTCGCGAGGACCTCAAGTATCCGGGTTTCCTGCCGATCACCCACCCGGACCTCGCGGAGGTGGAGTCGGCTTCACCCGCCGACATGTTCAAGGCGTTGAAGCGCCGCGACGTGCTGGTGCAGCATCCCTACGACTCGTTCGCCACCAGCGTGCAGCGGTTCATCGAGCAGGCCGCCGCCGATCCCGCGGTGCTGGCCATCAAACAGACCTTGTACCGCACCTCCGGCGACTCCCCCATCGTCGATGCCCTCATTGAGGCCGCCCAGGCGGGAAAACAGGTGCTCGCCGTGGTGGAGATCAAGGCTCGTTTCGATGAGCAGAACAACATCTCCTGGGCCAGGCAGCTGGAGCAGGCGGGGGTGCACGTCGTCTACGGCATGGTCGGGTTGAAAACCCACTGCAAGCTGTCGCTGGTGGTGCGCGAGGAATCCGGAGGGCTGCGCCGCTACGCCCATGTGGGCACCGGCAATTACCATCCCAAGACCGCCCGCAGCTACGAGGACATGGGATTGTTGACCGCCAATCCTGTCATCACCGACGACGTGGCGCGCCTGTTCAACCACCTGTCCGGAATCACCCACCAGACTGAGTACCGCCGACTGCTCGTCGCCCCACACGGCATCCGCAGCGGCCTGCTGGAACGCATCGAGACCGAAATCGCCAACCACGCCGCGGGTCTGCCGTCGGGAATCCGCATCAAGGTGAACTCCATCGTCGACGAGGCCGTGATAGACGCCCTCTACCGCGCTTCCCGGGCGGGGGTGAAAGTGGACGTGTGGGTGCGGGGTATCTGCACCATCCGGCCCGGCGTGGAGGGGCTGAGCGAGAACATCCGGGTGCGTTCCATCCTGGGACGGTTCCTGGAGCACTCCCGCATCTACTGGTTCGAGGCGGGCGGGCAGCCGAACGTCGGGATCGGTTCCGCGGATCTGATGCACCGCAATCTGGACCGGCGCGTCGAGGCCGTCGTCGGGTTGTCGAATCCGGTGCACATCGCCCGCATCAGGGACCTCTTCGATCGCGCCTTCGACGACCGAACCGCGCACTGGGCGCTGCAGGACCGCACCTGGTCGGTCCACACCACCGGTCCCGACGGCCAGCCACTGACAGACCTGCAGGAGGAGCTGATCCGGCTCACCCGCGAGAGGCGACGTCGATGAGCAAGAAACCGAAGATCGTCTCCGCGGGGGGTGTGGTGCTGCGCGAGCACACCAACGGTCTCCAGGTGCTGCTGATCCACCGGGAACGCTACGACGACTGGTCACTGCCGAAGGGCAAGGGAGAGGCCGACGAGCTGCTGCCGGAAACCGCCATCCGCGAGATCCAGGAGGAAACAGGCGTCACGGCCCGGTTGGGGCTGCGGTTGCCGAGCCTGCGTTACAAGGTCGGCAAACACCCCAAGGCGGTTCACTACTGGCGTTCCTCGGTGCTCTCGCAGCGTCCCCGCCGACCCGATCACGAGGTGTCGGCGGTGAAGTGGTTTCCCATCGACGCGGCTCTGGAGAAGGCCACCCACCCGGATGAACGCGCCGTGATCGAGGCGGCCGTCGCGACCCCTCCGACGAATGCGCTGTTGATCGTCCGGCACGCCAAGGCGATGCAACGCAAGCACTGGTCCGGCGACGACCGGAAACGCCGTCTCTCAGGCCGGGGTCGGGATCAGGCAAACCGTCTCGTCGACGTGCTGGCGGCCTTCGGGATCGAACGTCTCGTCAGTTCCGCATCGGCACGCTGCAAGGAAACGCTCAAGCCCTACGCGAAAACCCAGAAGATCAGCATCGAAACCTACGACCAGCTCACCGAGGAATCCGCGGCGAAGAACCCAAAAGCAGTGCGCAAACTCATGGCAGAGCTGCTGAAGAATCTTGATCGCCCGACGGCGGTGTGCGGCCACCGCCCGGTGCTTCCGGAGATGTACGCGGGCCTGGCCGTCAAGGACAAACCGATGGTGGTCTCGGAGGTACGTGCTCTGCACTTCGGGCCCGACGGTCTGGTCGCCATGGAAACCTTCAAACCGACGGCGTAAAGCACGTCCCCGAATTGGCCATTCGGATGACAGAACCACACGGCCAAGGACCATAGAGTTGTTGACCAGGCAACGAGGGAAACGAGAACTGCGATGAACAGCTTCTTCCCGACTCAACCCCACATCTCGCGCCGTTCGCTCGGCGCGGTAGGTCTGTCGGTGACGGCGTCGTTGGGTCTTCCCAGCGCATTCGCCCACGCCGACACCGCGGACCCGACCGCCACCGGGGAGTCCTCCCGTCTGGTTCTGCCCCCCGAAGGAGGGTTTCGCCTGGATTCGGCGGAGTTCTCCCGACTTTACGGGCCCGGTGTGTTCACCATGTCAACCCTGTACAACGTTCCTGTCGGGATCGAGGGCGGGATGGACAAAATCGCCTCCCTCCGGTTCCGGGCCGTTGTCTCAGGACCGCTGCAGAAGATCCGTCTGTACTGGCCAACCGGCTCCGGATACTCGGCGGGCACGGGCGGGAGGATCCGCATCACGGTGCTTCCCGATGACGGTTCCGACAAGCACCTGCCCGTCCTGAATGGATCCCCACTGGCCCAAACCCACTTCACCCCGGGCCTGAACCCACGCTCGCCACAGTCCCTCCTGGACGACATCACCTTCGAACAGAACCCACGTCCCCTGGTACCGGGCGAGCTGTACCACGTGGTGCTGGAGAACGTCGATCCACAACCGTCGACGAACTTCATCAGCGTCAACAACGTGCTCGTCCCGCGCCCCATCGGTCGCCCCGCTAGGTGGTTGAACGACACCGACTGGGGGACACTGCTCGGGCGCAGGGCACCGAGTTCAGGGGCGGACCGTACCTGGCTCGACCTCACCGCGACCGGGTCGGGGGACAAACTGATCGCCCCGATCATGCAGCTCACCACCACCGACGGCGCATCGCAGGGTTCCTCCGACATGGAAAGCGGCAGCGTCGACCCCGGACGCACCTATGAGGCCGACGCCGCCAAGCCGATCCGGGAACGTTTCACCCCCTCCGCCGACAAACGCGTCACGGGTGTGTCCGTGGCGGTCGTCGCCACCGTCGCGGGCAGCCTGCGGTGGCGTCTCCTGGAGGGATCTCAGGAACTGGCCTCCGGGATGATCCAGGACGAGGCGAGGTTCTCACCACATCTGATGGGCTACCGAACCATCAACGGCGAGAAGAAACCCGTCTACGTGACCAACTTCATCTGGTACGACGCTCCCACCTCCCAGGACGTCACGCTGCATGCCGGGAACACCTACGACCTGGAGCTGCGTCCGGAAGGCAACAGTCGCTGGAAGTTCGCGGCTCACCGCAACGGTTCCAGCTGGGGCTTCACCTGGCCTGCGGCCTTCACAGAGTCACGGGCCCAGCACCTGCACGGCGACCAGTGGCTGGACACCAATTTCTGGAACTACTCAGCCTCGGGCGGGGGCAACAACTGGCCGGTGGTGCTACACCTCGCACCGTAAGACGCCGATGGCGGGTCCGTGCTCACGACCGCGGGCCCGCCCCGCAGCCCGTCCGGGCGAGCACACCGGCAGGACCAGCCTGCGATGCGCCGGTCAACGATCCTGCTCCTCGGGTGGGCGGCAGCGCCACCCGGTACCGCCCTCCTGCCAGGGGTGCGGGCCGGTCAGGGGACGGTGCCCCAGACCCGCCGCGTCGAAACGCTTGAGGTGCCCCGAAAGCCGGGAGGTGAAGTCGGCGAAATCCCGTCCCTCCGGTTGTGACCACGCCACCTCAGCCAGCGCACAGCCGCGCGGCCAGGCCGCGTACTGCACGGCCCGGTAGGTGGGCAGGAACTCCGACCAGAGCTGGAACTGCGTTCCCAGCACGCGCTCTGCCGCCCCGGGCGACATGCCCTCGACCGGGTCGAACCCGTACACCTGTTCCAGGGTGGTGGTAGCGGGCTGCGCGTAGGGTTCACCCGGCAGATCGGACTGGTAATAGTCGAAGTAGGTGTGAGTGTTGGGGCTCATGATCACGTCCATGCCCTGCTCGGCGGCCTTGACGCCGCGTTCCGCACCCCGCCAGGCCTGGCACACCATGCCTGCGACGGGCCCGTCGCCGATCACCTCGTCCCATCCAATGGGGGTGACTCCGCGCTGCAACAGCCAGTCGCGTATGTGCAGCGTGAACCAGCGCTGGAGCGAGGTGACGTCGTCGACGCCGAACCCCGCGGCCCGTCGCTTCACTTCCTCGGAGGCCTCCCACTGCGCAGTCGGAACCTCGTCACCGCCGATGTGGGCATAGCGTGCACTGGTGGCTTCCAGTACCTCGGACCAGATCCCGTGCGCGAATTCGAGGGCCTCGGGTGAGAAGTTGAGGACGTTGTCGAAGACATCCGGGTGGCACGCCACCCCAGTGACCGCCGCAGGGTCGGTGGCAATCCCGGGATAGGCAGAGAGCAGGGCTGTGGCGTGCCCGGGTAGGTCGATCTCGGGGACGATCCCGATGCCGCGTTGCCGGGCGTACTCGGCAACAGCGGCAATCTGGGAGATGGTGTAGCAGCCGCCGTGCGGGGTGCCGTCACCACCCCCCGTCGGGTTCACGGTGTGGGGACGCCAGCTGGCTTTCTCCGCAAGCAGCAGGTAGTGCTCCGAAGCAACCCGCCAACCCTGGTCGTCGGTGAGGTGCCAGTGGAGGATGTTGAGTTTGTGGCGGGCCATCCAGTCGATGAAGTCGAGGATTTCCGCCACCTGCAGGAAGTGCCGGGCCGAGTCGATCATCGCGCCACGCCACGCGAACCGGGGCACATCCTCGATCCGCACGGTCACCACCTTCACCGGACCTCCCAGCGGTGCGGTGTAGACGTCATCACCGCCGAGTTGCAGCAGAGTCTGGGCCGCCCACAGGGCACCCCGGCGGTCGGCAGCGGCGATGGTCACGCCGTCAGGACGCACCTCGAGTCGGTAGCCCTCGGCGGGCAGACCGGTGTCGATCCCGACGAGAATGTCCGGCTTCTCGGCGACAGGCAGCGGCAAACCCGTGGTCGTGGACAACACCAGCCGTGCTGCCCGCACGGCCCCGGTCTCCTCCGGTCCCGCCCCGGCGCGGCAACCGATTGTGTTGTGCTCGGTCAGCGTGTGCTCTGCTCCTTCCCATTCGACAGCGGCAGGAAGCGGTATCAGGGACGGCATGGGCACTCTCCTTCGAGTCGGCACCGGGGCTCGGTGCAACCGAGCCATGATCTCACCGAGCGGTTTGTCCAGCCATCGGGGTGATCGTGGGGGGCGGCAGGGCGCCGATCCGGTAGATGTGTTCGGCGCAGTGGTCGAAGGCAAAGACGAGAGCTCCGTGCACCGCCGCCTCATCCCCCAAACGGGATGCGATGACGGGCAATCCGAGGGGCAAACCGATGTGGCGGGCCATCGCTTCCCGGAGCGGTTCGAGCAGTTCCTCGTTGGCCAGGGACATGCCCCCGCCGATGATCACGATCGCGGGGTCGATGGCCATCACCACCGTCGCGACTCCCCGGGCCAGCTCGTTGATGAACTCGCGCAGCTCCTTCCGGGCGTGCGCATCCTGTTGGCGGGCGAGCGCGAACACCTCCTTGGCGGTGTGACCATTGCGCCATCGAATCTGCCCGGTGCGTTCATTGAGCCCGCGGAACGCGACCCGTCCGATGTCCCCAGCCACATTGTGCGCCCCCCGTCGTGGATGGCCTCCCAGGATCATTCCCGCGGCAATCCGGGTTCCCACGGACAGGTACAAGACATCGTCGAAACGCCGACCGGAGCCCATGTGGTGTTCGGCGACGGTGGCCAGCCGGACCCCGTTGTCCATGATGACGGGGCAACCGAACCGTGCTCGCAGCTCTCCCACCATGTCGACCCCCGCCCAGGCCGGAAAGATCACGGAGGCGACCACATTGCCGAACCTGTCGATGATGCCGGGCAGAGAAATCCCGATCGCCCGCAGGCGCCCGGGATCCAACCCGGATATCGCCTCACCGAGTTGTCCGATGACCGTGTCGAGCTGTGTTGCGGGGTCGAGGGTTGGGTCCACTCCGTCGGTGGTGGAGACGACCAGGGTGGTGCCGGCCAGGTCGGCCACCACGACACGCAGGCTGTGGACGCCGATGTCGACGCCGGCGACCAGCCCACCCGCAGCGTGAAACGCGTAGTGCCGGGCTGGGCGACCAGCTCCGTGGGAGCGTCCCGGCACCTCGATGATCAGATCGTGACGCTGTAGAACAGCAAGAGCATTCTCAACGGATGTACGCGACAACTTCAGGTCGCGGGCCAGGGCCGTGATTCCAGCGGGACCCGTGTCGCGCAGCCACGCGGCGGCCTTGATCGCAGTCGAGGACTGCATGGCTGCTCCTTCCACCCCATATCGCGCCCGTGCGTCCACGGACAATCCCACCTCCCGGAAAGATTATCATACCCCTGTAATATAATTTATTTTTTTACGGCGTGGCTCTTCCGCGGGTTTTCACACCCGGTTATGATAATTCTGGATTCCGCGGCCACATCCTCCCCCTGTCCGCGGAATCCTTCAACGAAACCGGGATCAACCGAAGGAGCGTCGGGTCATGGGAAAGCTCTTGCGGGTAGCGGCGCTGGGCCTGGCGGCGCTGATCATCCTGAGCGGATGCGCCGACGGTACCACGGGATCCGATGAGCAGACGGTCACGGTGTGGGCATATCCGACCATCAGCGACGACGCCCGCCACAAGGAGCTATGGGCGAACCTGGTCTCCAGGTTCAACGAGACCAACCCAGAGGTCAAGATCGATGTCGAGATCTTCCCCTGGGCGAAGCGTGACGAGGCCCTCCAGACCGCAATCACATCGGACACTGCTCCCGATCTGGTCTATCTCGTGCCGGATCAGCTCTCCAGCTACGAGGCCTCGATCGAGCCGATGAACACCTACCTCGGGCAGGACCGCAGGAACACGTTGCTCCCCAACGTCGCGCAGGCCGTCACCGCAGGAGACAGGCTGTTGGGCGCTCCAATGCTGATCAGCTCCAACCCCTTGGTGTGCAGCGCCACGGCCTTCCGGGCCGCCGGAGTCATGACATATCCGAGCACCTGGGAGGACGTCACCGAGATGGCGCCCCGGTTCACGGAGAAAGGCATGTACGCCCTCACCTACTCGGCTGATCCGGGCCAGACTCTCAACATGTCGTTCTACCCCCTGCTGTGGCAGGCCGGAGGATCTGTCTTCGACGCAGATGAACAGATCGCCTTCAATTGCCCCCAAGGAGTCCGGGCACTCGAGTTCCTGACCGCGCTGGCACGGGGCAATGCCCTCGAGCCCGATTCCCTCACAACCGCCCTCAACACCGAACAAACCGAGTTCGCTGCGGGACATTCCGGCTGCACGTGGTCAATCCCTGCCGTCGATCTGGCTCCGCTTCTGGGCGAGGAGAACGTCGTGGTCCTGCCACCGCTCACCGACGAACAGTCGGTGGCCTACGGCACAGTCGGCTCCCTGTCGCTGCTCAAGGGTTCCCGGAACAAGGAGGCCGCGGGAAGGTTCGCAGCATTCGTGACCGACCCCGTGAACTCCATCGACTACCTGCAAGCCGGGGGGTACTTCTCCCCCGCGGCAGGAACCACGCCACTGTACGCCAGCAGCCCGCTCCAGAGCAGAGTCGAGCAAACCCTTCCCACCGTCCGATTCGGAGAGCAGAATCACGCCGCCCGTCAGGTCATGGGGGTGCTCTCCCCCGAGATCCAGGCTGCGCTGCTGGGACAGAAATCGCCACGGCAGGCCCTGGCAGACGCCGCCGAGGCAGCGAAACCGCTCCTCCGGTGAGAGCGGGACATCGTGCTCACCCACTTACCGCGGCAGAGCCGGCCCAGGAACCCACTGGCCGGGCGGAGTGCACGCACCGGCATGTTGTTCGTGCTGCCCGCATTCGCACTGTTCCTCGTGTTCCGTTTCGGCCCGGCAGCCGCAGGCATCCTGCTGAGCCTCTTCAGATTTGGCGTGGAGGGTTCGTTCTCCTGGGCTGGGAGTGAGAACTTCGCCCGGCTGATCGCCGATCCGGTGTTCTGGCGGGCGCTATCGGTGACCCTGACCTACGTGCTGTTCTCGGTTCCCGTTTCCATCGCTTTGTCAACTGTGCTGGCGCTGGGGTTACGGCGCGGGTTCCGTGGGGCGCGATTCTTCCGCTCGGTCTTCTTCCTGCCCTTCATCACGTCGCTGGTGCTGCTCGGATCGGTCTTCAAGTGGATCTTCTCCACCGATGGCCCCTGGTCAACGCTGATGGCCCCGCTCGGGCTCGGGGGCTCGTGGCTCGGCAGCACGATCCTGGTGCTTCCCGCCGTCATCGTGGTCGGTGTCTGGTCGCGTTTCGGGTACGGAATGCTGATCCTGGTGGCTGCCCTGCAGGACGTCCCGCAAGACCTGGAGGAGGCGGCCCTGATGGACGGCGCCGGAGCCTGGGGACGGTTCCGTCACGTCCTCCTTCCGACCCTGAGGCCCGCCCTGTTCTTCCTGGCAGTGCTCGAGACCACCGTCGCCTTCCAGGTCTTCGACGTGATCTATGTCATGACCGGCGGCGGTCCGGCGAACTCCAGCCGCTCGCTGAGCCTGCTCCTCTACGACCAGGGGTTCCGCTACTCGGACCACGGGTACGCCTCCGCGGTCGGGGTGGTCCTGTTCATCATGACCCTCGCGGTGGCGCTCATCCAGCGTGTCGTCCTGGGAAGGCGGTCATGATCCGCACCCGTTCCCATCGCGCTCTGCGCCCCCGCCGGTTCGCCGTCGCGATCCGGTGGATCGGGCTCTCGCTCATGGCCTCTGCCTGCCTGTTCCCCTTCTACGCGATGATCGTGCTGAGCCTGAAATCGGGCACGGTCGAGCTACCAGGGTCGCTGTGGCCCTTCAGCGATGTCTCCCTCGACTCCTACCGGCAGGTGCTCTCCGGGCAGAACCTACCCAGATGGCTTCTCAACACCGTGATCTACTCGGTGACATCGGTGGTGATCGTACTGCTCGTCTCGGCCCTGGCCGGCTACGCCTTCGCCAAGAAACGTTTCCCCGGTCGGGAGGTCATGTTCTGGACCTTCCTGTCCATGGTGATGGTGCCCTTCCAGGTCACGGTGATTCCCACGTTCATGCTCATCAGCACGTGGAGGGGAATCAACACCTACTGGGGGATGATCGTGCCAACCCTGGCGAACGCTCAGGCGGTGTTCCTGATGCGCCAGTTCATCCACGGGCTCCCCGACGAGTTGTTTGAGGCGGCCCGCGTTGACGGTGCGGGTGAGTTCACGATCTTCTGGCGCATCGTGCTGCCGCTCAGCAGACCGATCCTGGCTACCCTCGGGCTTTTCGTCCTCCTGTGGCACTGGAACGACTTCCTGTGGCCCCTGATCGTGGGCAGACGCAGCGAGATGTGGACCCTGACGGTCGGGATCGCCTCGCTCCAGCAGCAGACCGTGCCGTTGAACGTCACCCTCGCGGGCTCGACGGTGGCACTGCTGCCACTCTTCATGGCGTACCTCGTGGCGCAACGTCATGTCCAGGAGGGATGCACAAGCACCGGAATCAGAGGATGAGCAATGACCACACACGCCATACCGAACAAAATCACGGACGAGACGGCCTTGGAGCGGCTCCTGGCCAGCCCGCGCCCGGAACTCGTCACGGACCTCCGGAGCTGGTCGGGGGACCTGGTCGTGCTGGGGGCCGGGGGCAAAATGGGCCCCTCCCTGGCGAAACTGGCCCGGGCCGGACTGGATGCCGCAGGACGTACGGGTGACGTCGTCCACGCGGTCTCCCGATTCCCCGAGGACAGCCTGCGTCGCGACCTGACCGAGGCCGGGGTAAACGTGACCCCCTTCGACCTGGTCGCGAACGACGACCTTTCCTCCCTGCCCGAGGCAGCCGGTGTGATCCACATGGTGGGTGCGAAATTCGGGGCCGGGAACAACCCGTCATGGGCATGGGAGATCAACGCCGCACTGCCGGACCGGGTGGCCCGCCGCTACCGCACCTCCCGCGTCGTGACGCTGTCCACCGGCAATGTCTACCCCTGCGTCACCCCCGGCAGCGGCGGGGCAACCGAGGCGACACCGCCGGATCCCGTCGGGGAATACGCACAGTCCTGCTTGGGGCGGGAACGGGTGTTCGGGTTCGCGGCACGTACCTGGGGAACCCCGCTCAGCGTGATCCGCCTCAACTACGCCATCGACCTGCGCTACGGAGTGCTGGCCGACATCGCCACCCTCATCGTCGCGGGAGAACCCGTGCCGATCACAATCGGCCACGTCAATGTGGTCTGGCAGGGTTATGCGAACGAAGTGGTGCTCCGCAGCCTGACCCACGCCAGCCCGGAGGTGTTCACGATCAACCTGACCGGCCCGGAACTGTTGGAGGTCCGGGACGTGGCGCACCGGTTCGCGGAGTTGTTCGGCACGGATGCGCGTTTCACCGGTTCCCCGGGACCGACGGCACTGTTGAGCGATTCCACGCGCTGCATAACGATGTTCGGTCGCCCCGACGTGACCGCTGACCGGTTGATTCAGTGGCAGGCCCAGTGGATGCTCGACGGGCTTCCGATGACCGGGAAGCCCACGAAATGGGCGGTGCGGGACGGGAGGTTCTGAGATGCGGAGCCACCCCGTCCTGCTCGCGGTCGCGCCTGAGGCACTGTCCCGGGAGTTCTTCGACAAGACCTCCCGCGGCCTGCTCCAGGACGCCGCCGTCGCCCTGGGTGGCCCCGCCATGCTCCGGGTCGATTCCTTCCCCGCAGAGACCAACCTCGATGAGGTGCAGGTGCT
Source organism: Propionibacterium sp. (assembly GCA_013333945.2). Classification (GTDB taxonomy): domain Bacteria; phylum Actinomycetota; class Actinomycetes; order Propionibacteriales; family Propionibacteriaceae; genus Arachnia. Next base: position 16,071 of record JABCNW020000114.1, on the reverse strand, counting down.
CGTCACGAGCTGGGGATTGCCTCAGCTGGGGGCTGAGCTGCTGGACCGGATGCCATCGCTCGGACTCGTGGCCCACACCGGGGCCAGTATCCGGTCGTTCATCACCGATGAGGTGTTTGCCCGCGGCATCAGCGTCACGCAGGCAGGCCAGGCCATGGCACCCGCCGTCGCGGAAGTGTCGCTGGCGTTCACCCTGACCCTCCTGCACCGGATTCATCGCATGGACCACGCGATGCACGAGGGCACCTGGCCTGACACGACCGTCTTCGGCACGCAGCACGAACTCAGCGGGTCGGTGATCACCGTGGTGGGCGCGTCCAGGACGGGACGAGCCTACCTGTCGCTGCTTCGCGCGCTGGAGGCACGCCCGCTGATCGTTGATCCGACCCTGGATCCCGCGGAGGCCTCACGGCTCGGAGCGGAACTGGTGCACCTGGATGAGGGGCTCGAACGGGCACGGATCGTGGCTCTGCACGCCCCGTCACTGCCCACAACCCGGCACCTGCTGGGAACCCGCGAGCTGGCGTTGATGCAGGACGGAGCGGGCCTGGTAAACACGGCACGGTCGTGGCTGGTGGAAGAACAGGCGCTGCTCGCCGAGGTGCGGTCGGGCCGGTTAGACGCAGCGATCGACGTGTTCGACGAGGAACCCCTGCCCCCCGACAGCGAGTTGCGCACCCTACCGAACGTGGTCGTGACCCCGCATCGCGCGGCAGGAACTCACGAGGGCAGGCTCCGGCAGGGACGGATCGTCGCAGAGGAGGTCCACGCCTGGGCGCGTGGTCTTCCCCTCGCCCACTCCGTCGATGCGCACCGCCTGCGCCTGATGGCTTGAGGAGTTCCACGAACCGGCTCGATCAGTTTCTCGCAGGCCCGTTGGCGCGGCCTCTGGGATCATTCGCACATGATCCCAGGACCCGCTCCATCCACCGACCCCACACCGCCTGACGCAACTGCCGGACTCCTGCCTCCAGCCAGCACCACCGAATTGACGTTGACCCTGATCTGGCGATTAGTCCTCACCCTGGCCTCCGGCGCCGGGCTGATCCTGATGTTCGCCCCGTTGAGGACGCCACCGCAGATCCTGAATCAGGTGCTGTACTTCACGACGATCTCCACCATCCTCGTGTTCCTGGTGGCGTTGTTCGGGCTACTCAGACCATTGTTCTTCCTGACTTTCCCGGCACGTCGGAAGCTGGAGGGGAATCTGGGCTGGCTGCGTGGTCTCTCGACGTGTGCATCTCTGCTGACGGGCTTGGTCTTCGGGTTCATCATCTCCGGCAACCTGAGCACGCCAACGAGTTTCATCCCTCATCTGGCGCTGCCGGTTTTGTCCGCGATCGACTGGACCCTCGTGGGCAGGAACCAGTCCCTGCTGCCCTGGTGGGTTCCGCTGACCTGGACACTGTCGCTGGTTCCGTACCTGTTCATCTACGCCTGGGACGCGCTGAACGACAAACCCATGTACGCCTTTCTGAATCCGGCGCGTCCCGACTGGTGGCCGTGGGTGGGAATGCTGAGTACCGGTTTTCTGCTCCTCGCATATGTGCTCTGGGGAGCAGGCAGACTGCGTGCCCGGGGACACATCCGTGGCCCACAACCTGCCGGTCACCGGCCCGGTCCGGGCATGCAGGGTTCCCGGAGGCCGTGACCTCCGGGAACCCTTTTCCCGACGTCCCAGGGAGGCACCCCTACTTCCCCAGGACATCGTTTCCCCGGCTACTCCGTGGTGTCGGGCGGGGTGCCCGGCGTTGAGGCCACGGAGTTCGGCAACGAGATCGGCGCCGGGGTGGTCCGGGTCGAGACGATCGGCCAGATGGTCATCGGCCTGCCTTCGCGTAGTCGTTACGGTAGATATCCGCCCCGCGTGCGTAGTACAGGTAGCCGTCCTTCCCGAGGGTCAGGGCACTGACGCCGCCACCGGCGATGGACTGTGAGGTGAGGTCGCTGGTCTGGATCGCGTAGAGAGTGCCCTGCACGACCCCGAACAGTTGTCCGCCGTGCTGGACCAGCCAGCTGCGGTTGACCTCCTGGGCGTCCTTGAGCACCTTGTTCTTGGTGATCGCGAAGGAGGCGGTATCCACCTTGAACACCTGGGCCCCGGTGATGCCGTAGAGCATTCCGTCGTCGCCGAAGGTCAGCGCCGTGATGGCGTTCTGGCCCTCACCCTCGAAGGGGTTGACGACGCGCGTCACCGTGCTGCTGGCGACGTCGAATTCGACGAGCTGCGCCTCCTGCGGCTTGTTGGTCTTCTTGTCGACCGCCACATTGCTGTGTCCGCCGCGCGCGGTGGTGCCGATGTAGAGCTTGCCGTTGCGGTAGGCCATGGAGATCGGCGACTGCTGCGCCAGACGATCCTGCGGGACACCCGCCGCGTAGCTCAGGCTGTCGAATGCGATGGTCTTCTGAATCTTGTGGGCGTTCGCGTCGTAGAAAGCCAGCGCTCCGCCGAGCTTGCCGTCCCCCGGAACGGTCCCGATGGCGAACACGTTGCCCGTGGTGTGGGTGATCGCGTAGGGACGATCCTGGCCGGCAACCGTTGCGGGAACGGCCTTGTACTCGGCATCATTCGTGGTGGATCGGGACGTGACCAGGGCACCCGGGTAGAGCCCGACGACCAGCGTGTCACCGTTCACCGCCATTCCTTCTCCCTGACCGGTCGGGGAGTCCACCAGCTTGAATGTCGCGCCGTCGGCCTTCTCACCGGGGGTGACGCTGAGCAGCTGGTCCGCCGTCATGTACCAGGATGCGAACAGCCTGCCATTGTCCGCGGCCACCATTGACTGAATGGCGCGGTCCGGCGCCTTGAGCGCCTCATTGCCATCGATCCGCTTGACGGAATCCGCGCCCTGCTTGGTGGTGTCGTAGATGGTCAGGTTCCCCCTGTGCATCTGCGAGGAGACGAACATGTCGTGGGTGACCCAGCTGTTCGGGCTCAGCCGCGTGAGCAGCTGGTTTCCAGCGGGCAGCGACGTGTGCGTGGCGGTGTCAGGGTCGTACTCCACCAGCTGCTTGTCGCGAGCGTAGTAGACCTTCGTGGCCTCCCCCGGGCGGGAGATGACCTTGCCGCTGGCCTCGTTCAACCAGCTGGACGTGCCGGACGCGAGATCGTGAACGAGGTTCCGCTTCTCATCACAGGATTCGACATACAGTCTGCCCGCCCTGGCCTCGAGATGAGGCAGCTTCCCTTCGGGACACACCTCGGCAGGCAACGGCAGAGCTTTCTTCGCCCCGGTTTTCGGGTCGATCTGATAGACCTTCGGGGCGCTCGCCCCGACAGCCACGTAGACCTTGCCGTTCTCGTAGGCGATACTCCGGGCCTGCGGCTGCTCCGGATCGCCGGGGTCGCCCCCCTTGAGGAAGCCCGGCCCGCTGTCCTTGTTCCAAGTCAGCACATGGCCACCGCCATTCCTGCTACCGGCGAAGGTGGCGATGTAGGCGGTGTCGTGCTCATCGACGACGACGTCCCAGAAGAAGTTGGCATTTTTGATTGCCTTATTGTCTCCCTCGATGAGGTGCTCAACGCTGTCATCCTTGGGGTCGTAACGCCACAGGCCGCTCAGCCCGGCCGCAATCAGGACCGATTTGTCGCTGAGGGTGGCGAACCCCCAGGGTTGCACATCGTACGTCTCGCCGGCGAAGTCCTTCTGGACGATGGTTGTCCCGCTGACGAGATCGACGACGTTGAGCTTGCCGCCTATCCCCCCGCTGACGACGACCGCCACCGGAGTGTCACCCTTGATGGTGGTGCCGTAGTTCGGCACGTTCACCGGTGCGGGTGGCCGCTCCCCATTCGACGTGATCTTCTCCTCGTGGCCCGCCTGATCCGCGACCGCGGTGCCGCCGAAGGACAAGGCGGTCGCAAGGCCGAGGACCAGACAGGTCGCAGCCCGGACGAACCGCCGAGGTCTGGCTTCTTGGTTCCGATGCATTCCTCACGCTCCTTCGTTACTCATCAATTATCTTAGCCAAGTGGCATAATCCATGGCCAACACTTTCAGATTCTTCAGCGAGTTCCGTCATATGGATGTGATAATTACCCGGTGAGGAGAAGCCCTTACTTCTCGTCTCTGGCCCCGTGGCGCCACGCTCCTGGACCATGCCGTCCGGACGGCAGGCCTCACAGACCGCGCTACCTGCCCCACGAGGAATCGACTGGTCCCGCTCCCGGTGAACTACACTTGCAGGGTCATCCACGCGAATCGGGGCGTCTTGTCCCCGACACCGGTCCGGGACAGCGACTGCTGGCCACAGTTTCCCGCCGGTTCTTCTCCAAGGAGTCCCTATGAACACCACGGTCTTGCTCTTCCACCCCAACCTGGCCGCCTCCCGGATCAATGCCCGCCTCGCGCAGGCGGCCCGCGGCGCCGGAACTGCAGAGAACCCGGTGGAGGTCCGCGACATGTACGCCCTCTACCCGGATTTCAAGGTCGACGTCGCTGCCGAGCAGGCCGTCTGCGAGGCCACCGACCGGATCGTCCTGCAGTTCCCCATGTACTGGTACTCCTCCCCGGCCCTGCTCAAGCAGTGGCAGGACGACGTCCTCACCTACGGCTGGGCCTACGGTTCAACCGGCAAAGCCCTCCACGGCAAAGAAGTCGCCATCTCCGCCTCTCTCGGGGCACCGGCCTCCAGCTACGACCGCAGCGGCGAGTACCACTACGAGCTGCACGAATTGCTGCGTCCCTTCCAGGCCATGAGCAACATGGTCGGGACCCGTTTCGTCGCCCCCTTCTTCACTGCCGGAGCCCTCAACCTGACCGACGCGGACCTGGAGTTGCGGGCCGATGCCTACCACATCTGGCTCACCTCCGAACACCCGGAACTCGACCTTCTCGGCTGAGAAACCGCGTCGCCAAGACCTGCGTCTTCCCCGCTCCTCGATGCGCTGGGGCCGACATCGTCGAGGGGAGCGACCGGGTCGAACGGCACGTCGATCCAGCGTTCACCGGGCGTTAACCCGGGTGTAGGTGTGCTGTCATCTTGCACGTCTAGCTTCGTTGACCGTGAGGTTTCGTGACCTGAAGGTGCGCCTGACCGCAATGCTGGGTTGTAGCATCCTGCTGCTGACCGGCTGCTGGAGCGGAGGTGTCGCCGTTCACCCCATCGCCACGGGGACCGCAGGTTCCCACCGGCCCACGTGCCCGGGCGGGGCGATCCGTGGAGAGGGGGCGAGTTCGCAACGAACCGCGATGGAAAAACTGATCCAGGACTACACCGCTGTCTGCCCCGGCACGGTCATCGACTACACCACTTCCGGGTCCGGCGCTGGGGTCAAAGCGTTCTTCGGCGGCACCGTCGATCTAGCCGGCTCCGACTCCCCGCTCAGTCACAGGGAGCACGACGGGGTGATCGAAACCGAGAAGGCGGAGAAACGTTGCCGAGAAAACACCGCCCTGAATCTTCCGATGGTCCTTGGCCCCATCGCCATCGCCCACAACGTCGAGGGCGTCACAGATCTGAATCTGAGCGCCGAATTGATCGCACGAATCTTCACCGGCGACATCACCCGCTGGAATGACCCCGCGATAGCGGCTGCCAATCCCGGGGTTTCACTCCCCGACGCCAGGATCGCGGTGTTCCATCGGGCCGACGAATCCGGAACCACTGAGAACTTCACGAAATACCTGGCCAAGACCACCGGCGATGCCTGGGGGCACGACGCGTCAAAGAAATGGCCCGCCACTCAGGGCGAAGGCAAGGAGAAGACCGCAGGTGTTGCGGACGCCGTCGCAAGTACCCGCAATTCCATCACCTACCTTGAATGGGGCGCCGCTCTGGAACGCGACCTGAAAGTCGTTCGCATCGACGGGGTGGTGCTGTCAGGGGAAACGGCCAGCCGGGCCGTCGCCGCAGCCGAGGCGGAGACCGACGATGACGGCATCCGCCTGGACATCAATTACGCCCCGGGGAATGGCGCCTACCCACTGGTGATGGCCACCTATGAGGTCGTCTGCTCCGCGGACGCTGCCAACCCTGAGCTGCTGCGCGACTTCCTGGAACTGTTCGCATCCGAGACCGCACAGGCCTCCCTCGAGGACCTCGGCTACGCGCCCCTGCCCGACGAGCTGCGAGAGAAGGTGAGTCGGAGCGTCTCCGGGATCCGATGAGTAACGACGAACACACCACGCCCGGGAACGGGAAACCCACTCCCGGCGCTGCCGCCGATGTCCTGACCAGTCGGGGCCGCAGCACCATTCACCTCGGCGATCTGCTGTTCGGCGGCTCCGCACGGGCCTCCAGCCTGGTCATCGTCGTGGTGGTGCTCATCATCGGGACGTTCCTGCTCGGCAACGCCTGGCAGCCGTTGCTGGACAACACCGCGAACTTCTTCACCTCCACCACCTTCGACTCCTCCTCGCGTCCCCCGCACTTCGGCATCGCGGCGCTGCTGTGGACCACGGTGCTGTCGTCGGTGATCGCACTGCTAGTCGCGGTACCGGTGGCGATCGGGATCGCGCTGCTGCTGACCCAGTACGTGGGGGGACGGGTCTCCCGGGGGATCGGGTTCGTCGTTGACCTGCTGGCGGCAGTCCCGTCGGTGATCTTCGGGCTGTGGGGCATCAAGGTGCTCGGCCCGGCCCTGCAGCCCGTCGCGCACTGGTTGCAGGCCCATCTGGACTGGTTCCCGCTGTTCGGCAGCACGCAGGTGACCTCCCCCGGCACTGTGTTCACGGCATCTCTGGTGCTGGCCTTGATGATCCTGCCAATCATCACAGCCGTCACCCGCGACGTGTTCTCCCAGACTCCCAGGGAACAGATCGAGGCAGCCCTGGCTCTCGGAGCAACCCGCTGGGAAACGATCCGCATGGCTGTACTGCCCTACGGACGTTCCGGCGCTACTGCGGCCGCCATGCTGGGGCTGGGCCGTGCGCTGGGTGAGACGATCGCTGTGATGCTGATCCTCTCGGCCAGTTCCTTCAACGTCTCGATCTTCGGCGGCGGTGAGACCTTCGCCTCCATCATCGCTCGCAACGCCGCCGAGTTCGACACCGCCTACAAGGCCGGGATCTACATCTCCGCTGGCCTGGTCCTGTTCGTCCTGACGTTCGCGGTCAACGCCTTGGCGCGCATCGTCGCCGAACGCGGAAAGGCGAAATCCTGATGTCCGCTCCCCTGTCCCCCAACTCCTTGAACCTGCAACGCCCCACCGGGTGGCGGGCCGTGAAGAACAACCTGGCGACGGGCTTCGTGTGGTTCTCCGTGGCCGCGGCCACGATCCCCCTGCTGTGGATCCTGATCTCGGTGGCGGTCAAGGGCGCCCCGCTGCTGTACAGCGTCGGCGCCGACTACCACGTGATCTGCATGGACCGCTCCGAGAAAGTGCGGCTCACCGCCGACGCGTGCGGGGGCGACGTAAACACCACATCCGCCGACGAGGCCGTCGAGTGGCGTTACGTACCGGGTGGGCGTTACGTCGCGGTGGGCGAGAGGGTGAACACCTACCGCACCCGGACCACAGCTCCCGTCTCCCCCGACCCTGGACGACCCTACGACATCGTCATGATCACCGATGCCGGTTCGGGGGACGCCCGCACGCCGTCGTTGCAGTGGTGGACGACACCGCTCGGGTCGGCGCAGGCCACCGACGCCAGGGGCGGTGCCGTTCAGGCCATCTACGGCACCCTGATGCTCGGGCTGCTGACCGCGGTGATCGCGGTGCCGCTCGGGATGCTGGGCGCGATTTTTCTCGTCGAGTACGGGCGGGGCACGAAGGCGACACGGGTGGTGTCGTTCATGGTCGACGTGCTCACGGGTGTGCCGTCGATCGTCGCGGCCCTGTTCATCTACGCCCTGCTGATCACCACTTTCGGGCAACGTCCCTCGGCATTCGCGACGGTGCTGGCGCTGGTACTGCTGATGCTCCCGATGGTGCTCAGATCCACCGAGGAGATGCTGAAGCTGGTTCCCGACTCTCTGCGTGAGGCCTCCTACGCGCTGGGGGTGCCGAAGTGGAAGACGATCCTTCGGATCGTGGTGCCGACCTCCTACAGCGGCATCCTGACCGGTGTGGTGCTGGGCATCGCCCGGGTGATGGGTGAGACGGCGCCGCTGCTGATCCTGATCGGCTACACCCAGAATCTGTTCCTCGACCCGTTCGGGAACTCGATGGGGGCGCTGCCCACCATGATCAACTCGGGAATCTCCGTGCCGGAGGGCCAGCCGGGCGCCGACCGGGTGTGGGCGGCTGCCCTGACCCTGGTGCTGATCGTGATGGTGCTGAACCTGATCGCTCGGCGCATCGCCAGCCGCAACAGGCTCACATGACCGCAACGCGACCCGAAGGGATACTGGATCCATGTCGAAGCGCATCGAGGTGAAAAACCTCAACATCTACTACGGCAGGTTCCACGCCGTCTCGGACGTGAACCTGGTGGTGGAACCACGCAGCGTGACGGCCTTCATCGGACCGTCGGGATGCGGCAAGTCGACGGTGCTGCGCACCCTCAACCGGATGCACGAGGTCATTCCCGGCGCCCACTGCACCGGTGAGGTGCTGCTGGACGGCACCGACCTGTACGGCCCCGGCGTCGACCCGGTGGCGGTGCGGCGGGTGGTCGGGATGGTGTTCCAGCGCCCCAACCCGTTCCCGTCGATGTCGATCTACGAGAACGTCGCCTCCGGGCTGCGACTCAACGGGGAGAAAAACCGTGCGGTGCTGGACGAGGCCGTCGAGAGGCGCTGCGGGGCGCGAACCTGTGGAAGGAAGTCAAGGACCGGCTCGGCAAAGCCGGTGTGGGTCTCTCCGGTGGGCAGCAACAACGGTTGTGCATCGCCCGGGCCATCGCGGTGCAGCCCGATGTGCTGCTGATGGACGAACCCTGCTCGGCCCTCGACCCTATCTCCACCCTCGCGGTGGAGGATCTCATCCACGAACTCAAGGAGCACTACACCGTCGTCATCGTCACCCACAACATGCAACAGGCGGCGCGGGTCTCCGACGAGACGGCCTTCTTCAATCTGAAGGCCCAGGGCGAGCCGGGGCATCTGGTGGAGATCGGCCCGACGGAACGCATCTTCCACAACCCGGAGAAGAAGGCCACGGAGGACTACATCACCGGTCGCTTCGGGTGATACCGGTGCGGCTCACGGTTGTCGCCGGAATTCGACTCGATCTCCAGGCCGAAGCGGCCTTCTTCCCGTTTGAGGGCTGTGCAACCAGGAAAATTCACTCCCAGGAACCGTAGACCGGTTCCCACATTGCGTCCTTGATGGCACGGGCGAGGTCATCGTGGGTTCGGGATGCGACCCCTTCGGTCTCCGCGCATCGCGCGACCGCCTCCGCAACAATCGCCGACGACGCCCGCAGATCGCGCACCGGCGGCAGCAGCGCCGCTCCTCGTGGCAGCGGATCCACTTGAGAAGCGACGGCTTCAGCGGCAGCCAGCAGCATGCCGTCAGTGATCTCCCTCGCTCCCGAGACGACCGCCCCGAGACCGAGCCCCGGGTACAGCAGCGCATTGTTGCCCTGTCCGATGGTGTAAGTGACGCCGTCGTACTCCACGTCCTCCACTGGGATGCCGGCCGCCACCAAGGCCCTGCCGCCGGACCAGGCGATCACGTCGGCGGGCATGGCCTCAATGCGCTCGGTCGGGTTCGACAACGGCAACACGATGGGACGGTCCGCCCCCATGCACAGCGCTTCGATGACGTCCTGGGTGAAAGCACCATGGTCGGTGGATGTGCCGATCAGGATGGTGGGCCTGACTCTCCGCACCACTTCCAGCAGCCCGATTCCGCGGGAGCCACGCTCCCAGTCCGCCACATCTGCGGCGGGGCGGGCGTAAACCTGCTGGTAATCGGGCAGATCCGGCATGTCGTCGGTGACCAGGCCGTCGCGGTCAATCAGCCAGATCCGCGACCTCGCCTCGGTCTCACTCAGTCCATCGCGAACCATTCCCGCGTGAATCTGGTCGGCCATACCGGTACCCGCGGTCCCGGCGCCGTAGACCACGAGTCGCTGGTCAGCAAAAGACGTGCCCGTCACCTTCATGCCCGAGATCACGGCCGCGGTGACGATGGCCCCCGTGCCCTGCATGTCATCATTGAAGATTCGATAAGTGCCACGGTATCGCTCCAGGATGCGGCGGGCATTCGACGGCCCAAAATCCTCGAAGTGCAGCAGCGCTTGCGGGAACAGCTCTGAGGCGACCCTCAGGTATTCGGCAATGAAAGCGTCATAGCGCTCCCCCCGGACGCGTGGGTGCCGATTGCCGAGATAGGCGGGGTCGTCGAGGAGCTGTTGATTGTCGGTGCCGCAGTCGAGGTTGATGGCGATGGCGCGTGCTGGGTGGATGCCGGCGGCGGCAGTGTAAACGGCAAGTTTTCCGACGGAAATGTCGGTACCGTTGACACCCCAGTCGCCGATACCCAGGATCTCCTCGGCATCGGAGCAGACCAGAAGATCCACGTCCGCCGCTCCCAACCCCAGTGATTCGAAGGAGACCCGGATGTCCTCGGGCCGGTCAATGCTGAGGTAGACGGCCCTGGAGCGACGATAGGCGCGCGACCACTCCTTGATGGCATCCCCCACCGTCGGGTCGTACACGACGGGTAGCAGTTCCTGCAGGTGGTCGACCAGCAACCGATAGTAGAGCACTTCGTTGCGGTTATGAAGCTGGTCGAGGAAGATGTAGCGGGCCATGTCGGTAGACTGGGAGCGTAGCTGCGTGTAGGCGCGCCGGGCCTGTTCGTCGAGAGTTTCCACCGCCGAGGGCAGCCTGCCGATCAGCCCCAGCTCGCGACGCTGCTCAAGAGTGAAGGCCGTGCCTCGATTGGTGAGCGGGTTGGTGATGACGGCGGGTTTGTCGGACATGGTTTCCTCCTAGGTCTGTTTTCCAATCCTGTCGACGGGTCCTATGTGCTCAGAGGGGTCTCTATTCCGGGACTCCCTAGGCGCTTTGCTTGCCTTGAACCCGACTTCAGGCGTTGAGTTCCTTTGGTCGGGGTACCTTCAGCAGGCCAAGGAGAGCGTTCTCCAGGACCTCGGTCAGCGCAGGGTGGATCCAGTACTGGCCACGTGCCAGTTCCTGCACCGTCTGGCCGAAGCTCATGGCCTGGATCATCGGTTGAATCAGGGTGGCTGCCTGGGGACCGATGATGTGGGCGCCGAGAAGATGCCAGGTGCGCGGGGCGGCCAGCAGTTTCACGAAATGCCCCTCGTCCTCCAGCGCCCAGCCGAACGCGACATCCGCATAGCGCTGCGTGAACCCCACGTAAGGAGCACCCCATTCCTGGAGCTGTTCCTCTGTGGCGCCGACGGCGGCGATCTGGGGTTCGGTGAACACGGCGTGAGGAACGTAGCGGTGATCGGTAACCGCCAGTTCGCCTCCATCGATGAGGAGGTTCGCGGCAACGGTGCGGGCCTCCGCGTTTGCGACGTGCTTGAGCAACCAGTCCGAGGACACGTCACCGAGCGCCCAGATATGCGGCTGGCTGGTGCGCTGGTGTTTGTCGACGCGGATCTGTCCCCCCGATCCCACCTTGACCCCGGCGGCGGCCAGGTTGAGGGAATCGGAGTTGCGAATGCGACCCGTGGCCACCAGCACCGCGTCGGCCAGATACTCGTATTCGACGCCGTTGCAGTCGGTGGTGATGACCAGCACCTCCCCGTCGGGACCGGTGGCGACCTCGGCGATGCTCTGGTTGAGGATCAGGTTGACCAGCGCGGCATGCTCCTGTTTGAACTCCTCGGAGATCTCCCGGTCCTCACCGCGCAGCAGCACCTCGGAGCGGTTGATCTGGGTCACCTGCGACCCGAACCCCGCGAAGATCTGGGCGAACTCACAGGCCACGAACCCACCGCCGAGCACGACGAGCCGGCGAGGCAACTCGTCCATGCGCATCACGTCGTCGGAGGTGTGGAACCGCGACCGCAGCTCCTCCGGGATCTCCACCGGCAGCGGTCGGGGTCGCGCCCCCGTAGCGATAACGATCTGGTCGGCGCTGATCTGCACGTCGCCGACCAGGAGGGTGTGGGCGTCGACGAAGCTGGCGTGCCCCTCAAAGAGGGTCACCCCTTCTCCTGTGCGACGCCACTCGCGTCCGGCCTGTGAGATCGGATCGATGCGCCCGAAGACGCGGTCACGGATGGCAGGCCAGTCTACACCCTTGAACTCCAGGTCCACCCCGAGCCGGGCGGCATGCCCGGGCATCCGGGCCCCCTCGGAGGCCACCACGAACATCTTGGTGGGAATGCAACCCCGGTTCAGACAGGTGCCACCGAAGACCGGGCCTTCCTCGATCAGGGCGACGTCCAGGTGGGAGAAACGCTCATCGATGATGGAGTTGCCCGAACCGGATCCGATCACGGCAATGTCGAAATGCTGCATGCACCCATTTTGTCATGCGTCACCGGCCCCGCCCGCCACGAAACTGAGTGGACCCGCAGGTGAGCATCCTCCTGTCACCAAGCCGGGTGAGCCGATTCGTGAGGAACGAGCGACCCGAGTCGGACCCACTCCACTCCCGAAAACCAGACCCGGCCTCAAGGCCCCAGGCACCCACACCATGGTTTCGACACGACCGGTTTGCTGACGCTCATGATGTCTATGTCAACCCGCTTCGAGAGAAACTCCGAGGGCCGAGCCTGACGATCTCGTCCCCTTCCACGCGACGCCAGAGTTGCCCAACCCGAGTACCTGCACCTGAGAATCGATGTTTGAACGCCTACACTTTCCCCATGACAGGTTGGGCAGTTGTGACGGGGGCCTCGGGCGGACTCGGGGCAGGTTTTGCGCGAGAACTCGCGCGGCAGGGGGCGAACCTGATCCTGGTGGCCCGCAGCGCAGACAAAATGGATGCGATCGCGACCGAGATACGCGCGACGCAGCACGTCCAGGTGGAGACCTGGCCCTGCGACCTCACCAACCGCGGCGCCCGGGCCGTGCTGGCCGCCGACCTGGCCTCCCGTGAGATCCACACCCTGATCAACAACGCGGGTTTCGGATCTATCGGCGACTTCACCGACCTGCCACCGGAGCGCATCGCCGCCGAGGTGGAGCTGAACGTGGTGGCCCTGACCGAACTGACCCGCCTCGCGCTGCCGGGCATGAAGCAGCGGGGGCGTGGGGCGGTCATCAACATCGCGAGCACCGGAGCCTTCCAACCAATCCCCGGGTTCTCCACCTATGCCGCGACGAAGGCCTACGTGTTGCGCCTGTCGATCGGGTTGTGGTCGGAACTGCACGACAGCGGCGTGCGGGTGTTGGCCGTGTGCCCCGGCCCCACCGAAACAGGTTTCTTCACCGCCGCCGGCAACGACCAGGTGATGCGACAGCGCCGCAGCGTCGAGCAGGTGGTGAACAGCGCGTTCCGGGCGTTGCGTCGTCACCGCCCCTACGTCGTCGACGGAGTGGGCAACACAATTCTGGCGGAGGCTACCCGTTTGATGCCCACCCGCTGGACGTCCAAGGTGGCTGGTTGGGTCGCTTCTCGTTGAGGCTCGCGTGAAGCGTCACTCGACAGTGATGCTGCGACTCTCCAGCGACGTCTGCACGACCCCCATGTCATCGGTCCAGCTGGTTTCCACACGTACCAGGTAGCTTCCCTCTCCCAGAGTCAGCGACACCGACCACTGACGCCAGCCGTCGCTCCCCGTTGTCACTTCAGTCTGAGCGTACTGCGAGGCCAGCAGAGTGTCGTTGGAGTCGGTGACGAGCACCCGCGGCTGACCCGCTACTGGTTGCACCACGCCGGAAAAAGTGACGGACCCAGCAGCCAGTCGTGCCCCGTTACCGGGAGTGTCGATCCACAACGTCGCCAGCGAGGCCGCCCCCGGCAGCTGATGATCGCCCGCGAACGCAGCCGGTGGCGCCGCTCCGTTCGCCGTGAACCGAACCTTCAGATCCGAGGCATCGAGGACCTCGTAGACCGCTTGAACGACCTGACCGATGGCCTGCTGCGTCAGTTCCTGGTCGGTGCCGTCGGGGAAGGCGTCGGCAGACAGGTTCACGGTCACCACTGATCCCTCGCGACTGACGCCGATGACCCTCCCAGGATTCCAGGCGGACCTGTAGTCCGGATCAAGAGGGGCCACTGCCAGAATCGCGTTCACGACCGTCGAGACCATGTCCCCCGAGGCCGCCAGATTGCGGAATTCCCGGTGCAGCTTCCCGTCCTGGCGACCGATGTAGTACACCGGCACCGCCTGCACCTGCGCCGGCAGTACCCGAGCCTGTGGTGCAACGGACTGCGGTGACTCGACCAGCGTCGGAACGGGTGCCGACTGGTGGGCACGCCCGAGCACCCAGGTCACGGAGAACACCAGCATCAGAACCAACAGCACCACAAGTACGGCCAGCAGCAGCGGAACCCCGGGGGCCCGCGCTCCCTTGAGGGAACGCAGTTCTGCTTCCAGGGTCTCAGTTCCTGGGGACTGGACCAGCCGTGCGGCGGAGCGCAACGCGGCTGTCAGTTCCTGCGACAGCGACTCGATCACCCCGGGTAGGCTCACCGGTTCCGGTTCACCGACGGCCCTGCGCAGCGCATCGAGGGCTTCCTCGAGTCGCTGGTTGCAGCCCCGCACCGTCATCCGCATGATCCCGGCCAGCTCCGGTCCGAAAACGGAGAGGTAGTGGGAGACCAGCAGGATCTCTCCCAGCCGGATGGGCAGGGCGAGGATGGCGCGACGAATCTCCTCCTGGCGTGAATCGGCGATCTTCAGCAGCTCCAGCGTTCCGCTCGGTCCCCGCACGGAACGCGCCTGATGCACCACCTGTTCCGCCAAATATTCCACCCGGGCCGATGGGTCGACGATCCGGTTGGAGCGTTTTGCCAACCCCAGCAGCGAGGTGCGCAGGATGTGACCCGACTCAGATTCGGCGCCGAGCATCACGGCCAGCCGGTGCATCGTCGCCCCCTGCTCGTCAAACAGGTCGATCAACCACGTGGAGGTATCGGACAAAGGACGTCACTTCCCCCCGCGCCCGGCGGGACGTTTGGTGTGGGAATCCCTCACGTCGACTCCTTCCGGGTGTTGGGGAAACAAGCCACCATTGTGCACTCCCACCCCCCGGAGCTGGCAAGGGGCCTTGTGCTGTTGCACGCTTCAGGTCCCGACCCGGAACCTGCGCCCCCGTCTGGAAGGAAGCAGATCCTGCGCAGGCTCCGCGTAGTCGATGGCGGTGACGAAACCATCGCGGAACGTGAAAGAGGTCACGGACACCAGGGTGCAGCGGCGACGACGGGGGTCGTGAACCAGCGGTTTGCCCTCGGCATCACGGCGGGCCATTTCGATGGGAAGCTGATGGCTCACAACCAACGCCTGTCCTCCAGGCCCGGCTGCCGCCGCGGCGTCCTTCATCGCGGCTCGCATCCGCGCCACGATCTCCCGGTACGGCTCACCCCAGCTTGGGCGTAGCGGATTCAGCACGTGCCGGATCATGCGCATATCCCGCAAAGCTTTGTTGTTGGCGCCGAAAACCTTGCCCTCGAAAGCGTTGGCTGCTTCGATGACGCGCTCGTCGATGACCACGTCGAGTTGTGGGAACAGATCGGCGGTGGGCGCGAGGGTTTCTCTGGCTCGCTGCAAGGGCGAGCAGCGCAGGTGCGTCAGCGGAGCGCCCTTCCAGTACCCGGCGAGCCGTGCCGCCATGTCGTGGCCGAGTTCCGAGAGTCCGAAACCGGGCAGCCTCCCATACAGCACCCCTTCGGGGTTGTGTACTTGCCCGTGCCGCATCAGGTGAACCACCGTCGGCTGCTGCATCACGACCTCCGGGCGGAGTCCTTGCGACGCCGACGTCGCCGCTGGGAAGGTTTTGTGTCCGGCAGTCCCTGCGCCAACCGGTTGGCACGGCGTTCATCCGCGAACCGCGCCAGGCCAATGGCCACCGACTCGAAGCTCGGGGAATCCGCCACCACATCCACCCTGAGGCCATGCATCTCGCAGGTCGATGCGGTGGCCTGTCCGATGGCCGCGATGATGGAGGTCGCATGGGGTTTGCCCGCGATACCGATCATGTTGCGCACCGACGACGACGAGGTGAACACCACCGCGTCGAACAACCCGGTCTTGATGCGTTCTCTGATCTCGGCGGGCGGCGGGGCGGCGCGCACCGTCCGATAGGCGGT
>JABCNW020000113.1 GCA_013333945.2 Propionibacterium sp. | reverse complement strand
GAGGACTCCGATGACGTACAGAACGTCTTCACCAACCTAGACCTCACGCCGGAGGTGGCTGCTGCCCTCGAATCCGGGGATTGATCGTCTATAATCCGAACTGATGTTCGAGAAAAAGCGCATTCTGGGTATAGACCCCGGCCTCACCCGCTGCGGTATCGGCGTGGTTGATGGCACTGTGGGGCGACCTCCCGTCTTCGTCGCGGTCGGTGTCGTGCGCACCAGCCCGGGCCTGGATGTGGCTCATCGGTTGCTTCAGGTGGAGGCCGGGCTCGAACAATGGTTCACCGAACACACCCCCGATATGGTCGCCATCGAACGCGTGTTCGCCCAGCACAACACGGCATCCGTGATCGACACGGCGCAGGCTGCGGGGGTCGCCGCTCTGGTTGCGGCCCGACGCGGCCTTCCTGTCACCTTCCACACCCCGAGCGAGGTCAAAGCAGCCGTCACCGGCTCGGGACGAGCCGACAAGTCCCAGGTGACCTCTATGGTCACCGCGATCCTGAGGCTCAATCTGCCGCCCCGACCGGCGGACGCAGCCGATGCCTTGGCTCTGGCCGTCTGTCACGCCTGGCGAGGCGGCCATACCAATCGATATGCGGCGCTGGTCGCGGCCGCGAGAGGAGAACGATGATCTCCCAGTTGACGGGTACCGTGACAGCTGCGGGAGCCGCCTGGTTCGTGATTGATGTCGGCGGGGTGGGTTTCCGTGGACACTGCACACCGGCCACGGCAGCCGCGCTGCGCCCGGGGGAGACGAGAACCATCCATACTTCCCTTGTCGTGCGTGAGGACTCGCTGACGTTGTTCGGCTTTGGCGGCGAATCCGAGCGGGAGGCATTCGAGCTGGTGCAGAGCGCATCGGGGGTGGGTCCCAGACTCGCTTTGGCCATCTGCTCCGTGCTGTCACCGGGCGACTTGAAACGAGCGATTCTCGCAGGCGATCTGCGTGCTCTGTGCCGAGTGCCCGGGATCGGAAACAAAAGCGCTCAGAAGCTGGTGCTGGAACTCAAGGACAAGGCAGGCCTGCTCGCCCTGGAAGACGCGGAGCCGGAAGCTGCGAACCCCGGTGCGATGAACGAATCGTGGCGTGAACAGGTCATGGAGGGTCTTCAGGGGCTCGGCTGGTCCACAAAGGAGGCCGGAACCGCGTGTGATGCCGTTGCAGATCTGGCAGCCGAAGGCGCAGGTGTGGCTCAACTGATGAGGGCTGCCCTCGGGGCATTGGCCAAACGCTGAGGAGGAAATCATGGATTTCTCTGAGGTGGATCCCGTCGGTCGTTCTGAGGAGAAGGACTTTGAGGCGGCTCTGCGTCCCAAGCGGCTGAGTGAGTTCGATGGGCAACCTCGGGTTCGCGACCAACTTGGTCTGGTCCTGGCCGCGGCCAGGCATCGGGGCAGCAGCCCGGATCACGTGCTGCTTTCAGGGCCTCCAGGTTTGGGAAAAACCACTCTGGCGATGATCATCGCGGCGGAGCTCGGGGTGAATCTGCGCATTTCGTCAGGTCCCGCCATCCAACACGCAGGGGATCTGGCAGCGATCCTCTCAGGCCTCGACGAGGGTGATGTCCTGTTCCTCGACGAGATCCACCGACTCGCCCGCCCCGCCGAGGAGATGCTCTACCTTGCCATGGAGGACTTCCGTGTCGATGTTGTAGTCGGCAAAGGACCAGGGGCGACTGCCATCCCAATAGATCTGCCCGCCTTTACCCTGGTTGGAGCAACAACCCGGGCGGGCCTGCTGCCGGGGCCGTTGCGGGATCGGTTCGGTTTTACCGCGCAGCTGGAGTTCTACGACGCCGCAGATCTGGCAGGCATCGTCGCGGTGTCGGCTGTGAAGTTGGGGGTGCAGCTGAAGGATGTAGCCGCCACAGAGATTGCGGGCCGGTCGCGCGGTACTCCCCGGATCGCGAACCGCCTGCTGCGACGGGTTCGTGACTATGCCCAGGTGGGGGGACACCGGGAAGTGGAACGTGAGCATGCCCGGGCTGCCCTTGAACTGTATGAGGTGGATGAACGCGGCCTGGACCGACTCGACAGGGGAGTGCTGCGCAACCTGTGCACCTTGTTCAACGGAGGCCCCGTCGGCCTATCCACCTTGGCGCTCAGCGTAGGAGAGGAAACCGAGACCGTCTCCGAGGTGGCGGAGCCCTTCCTGATCCGTGAGGGCCTGATGATGCGCACCCCGCGTGGCAGGATCGCTACCACAGCTGGTTGGCGACATCTCGGTCTGCGCCCTCCGGTCGGTGAGCCTTCGTTGTTCGAGTGAGCTATCCTGACCCACGGCAAACCCGCCAACCGCTTCGTTAAGGAATGAACAGATGGAAATGCTCCTTATGCTCGTCATTTTCGTGGGCGCTGCATATTTCTTGATGATCCGGCCTCAACAGAAGCGCATGCGTGAACACCAGTCCCAGATTGACGCGCTGCAGCCTGGTGAGCGGGTCATCCTTACCTCCGGTATTTTCGCCACTCTTTCTCACATCGCCGACACACAGGCGATCGTGGAGCTGGCTCCCGGTGTCGAGGTGACCATCCTCAAACAGGCCATTGCACGCGTCGCCAAGAACGATGAGGAAGAGTTCGAATTCACCGACGAGGTGGAAGAGACCATCGAGGGCGAGGAGAACGTGGACGGTAGTGACGCCTCCGAGCCGGAGGACGCCGCCGCGAGCGAAGAGCCCGTTTCCGAGAAACACTGAATCGAGCCCATATGGCAACGGTATCCCGCAAACCCCGCCCCGCTTTGACGCTGTTCGTCTTCATGGTCGCCATCGGCGCGATGTTCGGGATCATGGCATCAGTCGGTGCTTGGTCCCCCAAGCTTGGTCTCGCCCTTCAGGGGGGCATGACCATCACCTTGACCGCCACGAATTCAACGGTCGACAAGGATTCGCTCGAGCTGGCCAAGAACATCATTCAGAAACGCGTTGATGGCTTGGGAATCGGTGAGGCATCGGTGACCACGTCTGGCGATAGACACATCGTCGTCTCCGCTCCCAACGTTCAGCGCGATGACATGGTGAAACTGATCGGCAGCACCGCCCAACTAACCTTCCGCCCCGTGCTTCACGTCGGCCAAGCAGCGCAGGAGAACACCGATCCCAACCTCCCCGGGCTTCCCACACCTACCCCGGAGCCGGGCGAGGTGGGGAGCGTTCTCAGCGTCGATGAGGTGTTGGCGTACACCGCAACAGAGCAGGACAACCAGGCATTCAAAGAGTTCAAATGCAACGACAAGGTCGAGGCCCCACTGGACAGGGCCACGGTGGGTTGCGATCCGACGGGTCAGATGAAATACCTTCTTGGCCCTGCGGCCATCGTCGGCGAACGTGTCGTCAGGGCCAACTCCGGGGTTCCGCAGGGGCAGATTGCCCATGTGGTGACCCTCGAGTTCGATGAGGCGGGCACGAGCACCTTCAGTCAGATGACCACAGCAATGGTCTCCAAGCAGGCGCCGGCCAACCAGTTCGCGGTGGTGCTCGATGGCGTGGTGCAGTCCGCGCCGCGCGTTCAGAGCGCCATCACCAACGGCCAGGCCCAGATCACAGGCAACTTCACCGCAGAGTCCGCGGCCGAACTCGCCAACATCCTGAAATTCGGTGCGCTGCCCCTCAACTTCGAGCCCTCCCAGGTGGAGACGGTCTCTCCCACACTCGGCGGTGAGCAGCTCCGTGTCGGCCTGCTCGCAGGCGGTATCGGCCTCGCGCTCGTGGTCCTGTACTGTCTCGTCTACTACCGCGGTCTGGGACTCGTGGTGATCGGTTCCCTCGGTGTTGCGGCACTCGCGACCTATGCCTCCATGGTGGTTCTCGGCGAGGCGATGGGATTCACCCTGAACCTCCCGGCCATCGCCGGTGCGATTGTGGCAATCGGTGTGACGGCGGACTCCTTCGTCATCTACTTCGAACGCATTCGTGACGAGATACGCGACGGGCGAAGTCTCAGGTCCGCCCTCATGACGGGGTGGACCAAGGCCAGGCCCACGATCCTGGTCGCGGACATGGTGTCCATTCTGTCCGCCATCGTCCTATTCATCCTCGCCGTTGGTGGGGTGAAGGGTTTCGCCTTCTCCCTCGGCCTGACCACCCTGCTTGACTTGGCGGTCTGCTTCTTCTTCACCAAACCACTCGTGCAGCTGCTGGGACACACCAAGTTCTTTGGTGAAGGCCATCGGCTCTCAGGTCTTGATGCCAGCCACATGGGTGTCAGCCGAGATTCCCTGCTGGGCCGTCGCAGTCGCCGCACCCACCGCGCCAAGGAGGCCTGATGTCCACCAAACACGGGCTGGCCCACCGGTTCTATACGGGCCAGATCTCCTACGACTTCGTCGGGCATAAGAAGTTCTGGTACACGTTTTCAGCCGTGATCCTCGCTGTTTGCTTCTTGGCGGTAGGTTTCAAGGGGCTGGTTCTCGGAATCGACTTCCGGGGTGGAACCGACTTTCAGGTGGCGCTGCCGGTCACCGAGACCACTGTCGACGAGGTGCGTGCCAAGGTGGCCGGTTTCGAGGTCAAGGACCTGGGCGCCCAGGTCTTCTCCCTCGGGGAGAGTGCCGTGCGGATCCAGACGCGCGCTCTCGATCCCGAGGAGACCGTCTCGGTTCGTGCCGCCATCGCCGCGCTGGCAAACGTGAAACCCGCTGACGTCACCTACACGGCGATCGGCGCCTCGTGGGGTGAACAGATCTCCCGGCAGGCGCTGATAGCCCTGACGGTTTTCATAGCGCTCGTGATGGTGCTGATCGGTTTCTGGTTCCGAAACTGGAAGATGTCCCTGGCAGCCGTTATAGCTCTGGCGCACGATCTGGTGGTTACCATCGGCATCTATGCCCTGATCGGTTTCACTGTCACTCCTGCGACCGTCATCGGCGTGCTGACCATTCTCGGATACTCCCTCTACGACACCGTGGTGGTCTTCGACCGGGTGACGGAGAACACGAGGAACCTGAAGGACAGCAGGAGGACATATGGAGAATCAGCCAACCTGGCGATCAACCAGGTGTTGATCCGGTCCCTGAACACCACCCTGATCGGTATCCTGCCGGTCACCGCCCTGCTGATCGGTGGTGCCATGTTGCACAGTGGTCCTCTCGCCGATCTCGGCCTGGCGCTGTTCATCGGCATGAGCGCCGGTGCCTACTCTTCTATCTTCATCGCCACTCCGCTGCTGGTGCAGATGAAGGAGCGGGAACCTGACCAGATCGCCCACCGTGCATCACTGGTGCGCAAGGCCGAACGTGCGACCGCCAAGGCCGAACGCAAACTGTCCAGGGAGGCAACCGACGACGACAAGGAGGACGTCTCGGGGAGCGAAGCCGTCGTTGCCTCGGGAACACGCAGACAACAGCGCAGCAACCTGTCGCGCGAGCAGAGGAAGCGCCAGAAGCGATGAGCCTGGTTTCCTCCCTGATCGCGGACGTACCGGACTGGCCCAAACCCGGAGTGGTCTTCAAAGACATCACCCCGTTGCTGGCCTCCCCCGAGGGTCTCCGGCAAGCGGTTGACGCAATTGTGACGTCAGCCCCCGAGGCCATTGACGTGGTGGTTGGTATGGAAGCTCGGGGATTCATCTTTGCCACCCCTGTCGCCCTGGCCCTCGGAGCCGGGTTCGTACCGGTCCGGAAACCGGGAAAGTTGCCGCGTCCCGTGCTAAGCGAATCCTTCGATCTCGAATACGGCACTGCGACCCTCACCATGCACGCGGATGCCCTCGTCGCAGGGGCACGTGTACTCGTCGTAGGTGACGTGCTCGCCACCGGAGGAACCATCGCCGCCACGGCAGCATTGCTGAAACGACTCGGAGCAGAGCTTGTGCACGTGAGCGTGCTTCTCGAGCTCACAGCCCTCGGTGGCAGGGAAAAGCTTGCTGAGCAGGGAATCAGCAGTTGTTCGGCGGTTTTGACGAGCTAGGGCCGTGGGCAGACTGAGGAAACGGGTTCCCAAGGGGTATGCCACCTCAATGGTGAGCATGCCTCGTCCGCAGGTGCAGCCGCTGCGTGAGCTTGGCAAACGAGGTGTGCTGGCGCTCCTGCTGTTGATGATCAGCACCTTTGTTGTGTGGCTGGACCGCGACTCCTACATCGACAACAGCCGCCACGACGGGGTTAGTTTCATCGATGCTCTGTACTACTCAACGGTCACAATGACCACCACGGGCTACGGCGACATCACCCCTCTTGCCCCGCACGCCCGGCTCCTGAATGCGATCCTCATCACCCCGATGCGTGTCGGCTTCCTGGTGCTGTTGGTCGGTACCACCATCGCTGTGCTGGCCGATGAGGGCAGCCGCGCCATCCGTGACCTGCAGTGGAGGCAGAAAATGCGCAATCACGTTGTCGTGATCGGCTACGGCACGAAGGGCCGCAGCGCAATCAACACTCTTCGTCGTCACGGGGAACCGGACGCCCGGATCGTCGTCATTGACAGCAGTGACGTCGCGGTGAATGACGCCAACCTCGACGGGTTGGCCTCCTTTCTGGGGGATGCGACACGTCGTGATCTGCTGCGGCGGGCCGAGGTGTCCAAAGCCCGGAAGATCATCATTTGTTTGTCTCGCGACGATGCCGCCATCCTCACCACGCTCACCGCCAGGCAGCTCAACCCCGGGGCCAGCATCATCGTCAGCGTTCGTGAGAAGGACAACGTTGCCTTGGTCCGCCAGTCGGGTGCCACGTCTGTGGTGACCTCCTCGGACACGGTTGGACGGCTGCTCGGCCTGTCGGCGGTTGGTCCTGAGCTCGGAGCCATCATCCAGGATCTGCTGACCGCAGGAACAGGCCTGGAGGTTCAGCAACGACAGGCGATACCCAGTGAGGTAGGACGGTCCCCGAACGATGTCAAGGGGGAGCAGGTCATCGGAATTATCCGCAACGGAACTCTGCGGCGTTTTTACGATTCCACGGCGTCTAGTATCCAGACCGGTGATCAGCTGATCGTCGTGCGTCGTGCGGAACGACCCAACCTGCGAGACACCGATGACTGAGCCAGACATCTGTGTCGATCGCACTAAACTTTCACCATGGCTGAGCAGGTGACGCACCAAGGAGCATTGCGACGCCTGACCAGCGGACCGGAACAGCCGCGGCTGCGAATGCGGCACCGTTTGGCCAGGCTGGGGGCCGTCAGACCTCGTTCCGCCGTGCTCGATCCTCTTTTCAAGATCATCAAGGCAAGTCATCCCAAGGCTGATCTGTCGTTGATCGAGCATGCCTATCGCACTGCGGCACAGCTCCACCGGGGGCAGCAACGCAAGTCTGGGGCTCCCTACATCACCCATCCGCTGGCAGTAGCCACCATCCTCGCTGAGCTGGGCATGACTGAACCCGTGCTGGTCGCTGCTCTGCTGCACGACACGGTCGAAGACACCGAGTACACGCTCGACCAGTTGCGCGAAGAGTTCACCGACGAGGTTGCCCGGATGGTGGACGGGGTCACGAAACTGGACAAGGTGACCTATGGCGAAACTGCCAAAGCCGAAACAATCCGGAAGATGATCATGGCCACCTCCGAAGAGGTGCGGGTCCTTGTGATCAAACTTGCTGATCGTCTCCACAACATGCGAACCATCGGTTTTCTCCGTCCCGACAAACAAGTCAGGATCGCCACGGAAACCCTCAATATTTTCGCCCCACTGGCCCACCGGCTAGGCATGAACACCGTCAAATGGGAGTTGGAGGATTTATCCTTCCAAGCCATCGAGCCCAAGGTGTACTCAGAGATCGCGGACCTTGTGGCTCAGCAGGCACCGGGACGGGAACGCTATCTGCGGGATTTGATTGCGCAGTTCAAACAGCTAATGGCGGACAACAAGATCAAGGCGACCATCTACGGTCGACCCAAACACTTCTACTCGATTTATCAGAAGATGATGGTTCGGGGTCGTGATTTCGCCGATATCTACGACCTCATCGGGTTGCGGGTGCTGGTCGACGACGTGCGAGACTGCTACGGCGTGCTCGGGGTTGCTCATTCCAAGTGGAAACCGATCCCGGGCAGGTTCAAGGATTACATCGCGAACCCGAAATTCAATATGTACCAGTCCCTGCATACCACAGTGCTCGGAGATCGAGGCGAACCTGTTGAGCTGCAGATCCGCACCCACGAAATGCACCGTCGGGCCGAGTACGGCGTCGCGGCGCACTGGAAGTACAAGGAAAACCTGCGCAACGGGGTCACTCCCGAGGAAGCCGGGCTGCGCGCCATGCACCAGCTCGGCGTGATGAGCAAGGAAACCGAGGACCCGACGGAATTCCTCGACTCGGTACTGTTCGAGATCAACTCCGACGAGATCTACGTGTTCACTCCGAAAGGTGAGGTGAACGCCCTGCCGGTGGGTGCGACTCCTGTAGATTTCGCCTTCTCGGTGCACACAGAGGTCGGGTATCGCTGTATCGGTGCCCGGGTGAACGGTCGCCTGGTGGCGCTGTCGACGAAACTTGCTCAGGGCGACAAAGTGGAGATTCTCACCTCGAAATCCCCGAATGCCGGGCCGAGCCGCGATTGGCTTGGGTTTGTCGCCACCAGCCGTGCCCGTCAGAAGATCAAGCAGTACTTTTCTCGAGAACGTCGTGACGAGGCGATCGAGGATGGCAAGGAGATGTTGGCGAGGCGGCTTCGGCGTACTGGTTTGCCGATGCAGCGTCTCCTCACCCTGGAGAACCTCACCGCGGTCGCCAACGAACTGCGCCACGCGGATGTCTCCGGTCTCTACAAAGCGATAGGAGAGGGGCAGATCGGCGCCCAGGCCGTGGTCACCCACCTGATAGAACTCGTCGGGGGCGAGGACGAGGCCGTGGAGACCATCACCGAGGACGAGGGGATGCGAAATTCCCGGAGACGCCCTCGCGCCACGGAACCCCGCGTGCTGGTGGATGACGACCCGACAATGGCCGTCAAACTGGCACGTTGTTGCCACCCGATCCCTGGGGATGTGATCACGGGCTTCGTCACCCGGACTGATGGGGTGTCGGTGCACCGTGCCGACTGCACGAACGTTCCCGCCCTGCAAGAAACCCCGGAGAGGCTGGTAAAGGTCGCCTGGGACAAGACAGAAGGCGGGCAATTCCCCGTCACGATCCAGGTCGAGGGCATTGACCGAGCGGGGCTGTTGGCGGATGTCAGCCGAGTGATCTCAGACCTGCACGTCGATATTCTCGAGGCCACGTTGACCTCGGGGCGCAACAAGAAATTCTCCGGAAGGCTCACCTTCGAGTCACCGGATCCCAGACACCTGAACCACGTCCTGAAGCAGGTACGCCGGGTTCCCGGGGTCTACGACGCCTTCCGCACGAATTCCTGACATCAGGAGGGCCAGTTCTTTTCCTCCAGAGGCCATGATCCTCGGCTTTGCACGCGTAGGGTGGATGCGAACGGCCACGCGGCAGACCCCAAAGATCGGTTCCTCTCCCTCAGCCACGTGGGGGAGAGGAACCGATCGTGTGTGCTTACATGTCCTGGAAATCCTGAAGGGTTTGCCGGGCCTGGTCCAACCAGGATGTATAGGTCTCCAGCGATGTGCGCACATCCTTCGCCTTGCGCGCATCACCTGCGGCCTCCGCCGCCTCAAGATCCTTGGTGAGCTTGTCCACCTGCGACCGGAACAAGGCAACGGTGTCCTCTGCACGTTTGCGGGCTTCGGGATCGGTGCGGCGCCAGCGCTCGGCCTCCAATTCGCTGACCCGGTCGGAAAGTTTCCTGACCCGGGAATCAAGGTCACGCATGGCTGCCCGAGGTACGTGACCGATTTCGGAGAACTTGGACAAGAATCCACGAAGGGTGCTCTTGGCGGCGTCGACATCCGTCACCCCCTCGAGGTCTCGTTCTGCCTGTTCCAGAAGTGCGATTTTTGTCCTGAGGTTCTCCGCCTGCGCATCATCCGCGGCGTGCTGGGCAGCTGAGCGAGCGTTGAAGAATGTGTCCTGTAGGGCGTGGAACCTGGCCCACAGGGATTCGTCGTCTGCCCTCCGGGCGGATCCGGCTGCCTTCCAACGAGCCATCAGATCGCGGAAAGCGCCCGAGGTCGGCCCCCAATCAGTGGATTCGGCCAAGGGAGTGGCCTCCTCGATGATTTTTTCCTTGAGGCGTTTCGCCTCGTCGCGGCGTGCGTTCAGCTCGGAGAAATGAGCCTTGCGTCGGCGCGTGTATTGGGTGCGTGCCGAGCTGAACCGGTGCCATAGGTCGTTGTCGGTGGTGCGGTCGACGCGGGGTAGCGCCTTCCACTCCTCTAGAAGCTCCCGGAATCGATCCACTCCGTGGCGCCAGTCGTTGCCACCTGCCAGGGACTCGGCCTCGTCCACCATCGCCTGTTTGGCGGCGATAGTGGACGCGTTCTGCTCTGCGTGGGCAGCCTTGCGCGCCTCGATCTGAGCCGGGAGCAGCTCCTCGAGAGCGTCCAATCGGGCTGCGAGGGCTGCAAGATCACCAACGGCATTCGCCTCTGTGACGGTGGCGCGAGTGGTGGCAATGGCCTTGCGCGCATCCTCAGGGGACATGGCCTGGGTTTCCACGCGGGAGACGAGCAGAGTCACCTCAGCAGCTAGGTTCTCATAGCGTCGCGTGTAGAACGTCAAAGCCTCCTCAGCGGTGGAATCGGGGATCTGCCCGACACTTCTCTCTGTGTCACCGACGCGAACATAGACGGTGCCGTCCGGATCGACACGACCGAAGTCCGCGGGCGCTTGCTGTTGACTCATGCACACAATCTAGCGGGCAAATCCTTCAGGGGACAGGGCGGGTGCGAAGGTTCCGTGAAACCTTTTTGTGCACACCCCCGGATCGCTGCCATACAGTTGGGCGCGTGCGTATCGAGACCATTCCCGTTTCCCCGTGGACCGCGAACTGCTATCTCATCGCGGCTGATCCGGATGAGAACGGCTGTCTTGTCGTCGATCCGGGCGTGAAGGGATCCGAGCTGGTCTCTGCCGCCCTGAATCGTCTCGGTTGGCATCCGGAGGTCATCTTGTGCACACACGGACATCTCGATCATGTCGGTGATGCTGCGACCCTGGCGGCCGTATGGGATGTTCCTGTTCGATGCGCGAAAGCCGACCAGGAGATGCTCACCCGGCCTTCCGCAGGATTGGGAACCCGGTTGGTGCCCCTGATACGGCAGCTTCTCGGCGAGGATCTGCTGGAGCGTCCTGCCGACTTGCGGGACCATGAGGTCTTCCAGGTTCCCTGCGGGCTTGAAATCAGACCTCACATCGCTCCAGGACATACCCCCGGATCGACACTCCTGGAAGTCGGGGACGACACCGGGAAGGTGTTGTTGACTGGGGACGTGATCTTCCGGGGCACCATTGGGCGTACCGATCTTCCCGGAGGGGATCTGGAGCAGATGCGTATCACCCTGCGCCGAATCGTCGAGACCTTCCCCGACGAAACCGTACTGTTGCCCGGGCACGGGGAACCCACCACCGTCGGGGCCGAAAAACTTCACAATCCCTACCTGCAAGCTGATTTCCTGAAGGACTGAGCCATGGCACGCCCTAAACCGATCTCCGGTTTCCCCGAGTTCCTTCCAGCTGGGCGCCTGGTGGAGAACCAGGTACTCGCAGCCATCACATCCACCTTCGAACTCCATGGCTTTGCTCCCATTGAGACCCGGGCCGTCGAACCCCTCGACCAAATGGCCCGCAAGGGGGAGATCGACAAGGAGATCTACGTCGTCAGGCGCCTGCATGCACAGGAAGGGGATGCGGATGAACTCGGCCTCCACTTCGACCTGACGGTTCCTTTCGCCCGCTACGTGCTGGAGCACTCCGGGCACCTGAACTTTCCCTTCCGTCGCTACCAGGTGCAGAAGGTCTGGCGTGGTGAGCGTCCGCAAGAAGGACGCTATCGGGAGTTCACCCAAGCCGACATCGACATCGTCGGACGCGACCAGCTGGCCGACCACCACGACGTCGAGATCCCCCTGGTGGCCTTGGACGTCTTCGGCAAACTGCATCGGGACATGGGGCTGCCTCCGGTAAACATCCGGGTCAACAACCGGAAACTCTCGGAGGGCTTTTACCGGGGACTCGGGATCGAAGACACCGCAGCCGTGCTTCAGCGCGTCGATAAGTACGACAAAGTGGGGCCGGATGTGGTGGCTGAGCTGCTGACCGAGCAGGTGGGGCTGGGTCAATCCCAGGCTCGTGCCTGCGTCGCTCTGGCGGGTATCAGCTCCGAGGACGAATCCTTCGTCGATCAAGTGCAGGCCCTGGGCGTCACCCACGAGATGCTGGAGGAGGGCCTGGCGGATCTTGCCTCGCTCATCAGGATCGCACACGGTACCGAAACGGGCCGGGTGGTGGCGGATCTCAGGATCGCGCGGGGACTCGACTACTACACGGGTACCGTCTACGAAACTTTGCTGCTGGGCTCGGAGAAACTCGGTTCCGTGGCCTCGGGCGGTCGCTACGACTCCTTGGCCAGCGACGGGAGGACGACCTTCCCCGGAGTCGGGTATTCCTTCGGTGGCACCCGGATACTTGCCCCTTTGATCGGCAAGGGTGTCCTGAGTGTCACCCGCAGCGTCCCGTCGGCGGTCCTGGTGGCGGTCGATGCGGAAGAGACCCGAGATCGGGCGATATCCGTGGCACGCAGGCTGAGACAACGCGGCATCGCGTGTGAGGTCGCCCCTAAGGCCGACAAATTCGGGCGCCAGATCCGGTTCGCCGAACGCAGAGGAATTCCGTTCGTCTGGTTCGGAGCCGGTCTTGAGGATTCGGTCAAGGACATCCGCTCGGGGAAGCAGCTACCGGCAGATCCGGATGCCTGGTTGCCACCGATCGAGGACACTGCCCCGCGGGTCGTCCGAGGCTGAACATTTCGTGCCGGAAAGGCAATCACATCAAGACGACGTGCCCGGGTAGGATTCGTCGCTGGCTGGCTGTACCGTCCACGCAGCCGGAGAAGAGAGGAAACTGCATGTTGCGCACACACCACGCGGGTGAGCTGAGGGCCGCGAACGTGGGTCAAGAGGTGGTGCTCGCCGGCTGGATGGCGAAGCGACGCGACCACGGCGGCGTGGCGTTCATCGACCTGAGGGACGCCTCCGGTGTCGCCCAGGTGGTGGTCCGGGACGAGGTACTGGCCTCCTCCGGCGCGCACGATCTGCGCAACGAGTTCTGCATCAAGGTCGCCGGCGTGGTCGAGACCCGCCCCGAGGGTAACGCCAACCCAGATCTGCCGACCGGGGATATCGAGGTCGCGATTTCCGAGCTGGAGGTGCTTAACCCGTCGGCTCCGTTGCCCTTCCAGATCGACGAACGCGTCACTGTCGGCGAGGAAGCGCGTCTGAAACACCGCTATCTGGATCTGAGGCGACCAGCACCTGCCGCTGCGCTCCGGCTGCGTTCCAAGGTGAACCAGGCAGCTCGGAAGGTGCTGGGGGAACGCGACTTCGTCGAGATTGAGACCCCCACCCTGACCCGCTCCACCCCGGAGGGGGCCCGCGACTTCCTGGTGCCGGCCCGGCTCAACCCCGGCTCCTGGTATGCGCTGCCACAGAGCCCACAGCTGTTCAAGCAGCTTCTGATGGTGGCGGGAATGGAACGCTACTACCAGATCGCCCGCTGCTACCGCGACGAGGACTTCCGCGCCGATCGGCAACCGGAATTCACCCAGCTCGACATCGAGATGAGTTTCGTCGATCAGGAAGACGTGATTGAGCTGGGGGAGGCCATTGTCAAGGAGATCTGGGCCATCAAGGGGATCGAACTGCAAACCCCCTTCCCGCGCCTGAGTTTCGCTGACGCCATGAACCGCTACGGCTCGGATAAACCGGACCTGCGTTTCGACGTGGAGCTGACGGAACTGAACGATGTCTTCTCCGAGACCCGGTTCCGCGTGTTCCAGACTCCATACGTGGGGGCTGTGGTCATGCCCGGCGGTGCGTCGCAACCGCGACGCCAGTTCGATGCCTGGCAGGAGTGGGCGAAACAGCGCGGCGCGAAAGGCCTGGCGTACGTCACCGTCTCCGATGCCGGGGAACTGGGTGGCCCGGTCGCTAAGAACCTCTCCGATACAGAACTGACCGCGCTGCCGGAACGCACCGGGGCGAAACCCGGCGACTGTATCTTCTTCGCCGCCGGGGAACGTACCGCATCCCAGAACCTCCTGGGTGCGGCCCGCGACGAGATCGCCCGTCGCTGCGGGCTGGTTGACGAAAACTCCTGGAGTTTTGTGTGGGTGGTTGACGCGCCCCTGTTCAAACCCGCATCCGAGGCGAAGGCTGAGGGAGATGTCGCTGTTGGTGAGGGGGCCTGGACCGCCGTGCACCACGCCTTCACCTCGCCCAAACCTGAGTGGCTCGAAAGCTTCGACGAACACCCGGGAGAAGCCACCGCCTACGCCTACGACATGGTCTGCAACGGCAACGAGATCGGCGGCGGATCCATCCGCATCCACCGCCGTGACGTGCAGGAGCGAGTGTTCAAAGTGATGGGCATCACGCAGGAACAGGCGCAGGAGAAATTCGGTTTCCTGCTGGATGCGTTCGCCTTCGGCGCCCCGCCGCACGGCGGCATCGCCTTCGGGTGGGACAGGATCGTCGCTCTACTCAGCGGTGCAGAGTCGATCCGCGAGGTCATCGCTTTCCCGAAGTCGGGAGGAGGCTACGATCCGCTGACTGCGGCACCGGCCCCGATCACCGCCCAACAGCGCAGGGAAGCCGGGGTCGATTCCAAGCCGAGTGAAAAGAACGCGAGGTCGTGATTCGCGGTGTCCATGCCGACCGGCGTGGGGTGGTATGGACACCGATCAGCCGACTCAGGATGTGTCAGGGTTTTCGCCATTCGAGGAGCTTCGGATAGATCCGACGCTTGCGAGGATCACCAGCGCCATGGCGGTCAGTTCCAGGGCTCCGAGCTGTTCGCCCAGCAGCAGGAAGGCGACGAGTGCGGCTGCCGCTGGTTCAAGGCTCGTCAGGACGCCAAACGTGGCTCGGGACATGCGTTGCAGGGCTCGCATCTCAAGAGGGAAGGGGATGGCGGAGCTGAGCAGGCCGAGGGCCAGCCCCATGCCCCAAACACCCGGGTCCAGGGCCCAGGAATACTCGCCCGAGATGGCTGTGGCCAAGGTCACAGGAAGCAGCAGGATGGCTGCGATCCAGAAACCCACGGTCAATCCAGAGAAGCCCTCCCAACGGGCACCGAGGGTGGGGGTGAGTAGGATGTAGGCGCCCCAGCAGGTCCCGGCCAGCAGAGCCAAGACCACGCCCACGGGTTCCAACGGGGCCGGGCTGATCCCAAGAAGAACCACCCCCAGAGCGGCGAGGGCCACCCAGATCAGGTCACGCCTGCGTTTGGAACCGAACGCGGCGACGGTCAACGGTCCCAGGAACTCGAAGGTCACCGCCATGCCGACGGGAATGCGCTGGATCGACAGGTAGAAGATTGTGCTCATACCCGTGAGCGCAACCCCATATCCCACGGCCGAGAGCCACTGCTCCCGGCTGCGACCGCGTAGGGTGGGACGGAACACGGCGCTCAGGAACAAAGCAGCGAACAGAATACGCAACCAGGCCGCCACCTGTGGCGGGGTCGCGACGAACAATCCTTTGGCCAGAGAGGAACCGATCTGTACCGAGGTGGTTGCCATCAACACCAGCAGAACCGGCGGAATTCCCCGCCTCACAGCGTGAACTCGATCCGTCTCGGCCGGGCGATCAGCCACAGGCACAGCGCAGCTGCGGCGGCGCAGCAGAGCATCGAGATCGCCATCGGGGCAGCCGAGGCCAGTTCGAACTGGCCGATGACGGGTCCCACTACGGCGGCGAGCGTCATATTGAGGGCCCCCATGAGGGATGCGGCCACTCCCGAATCTTTCCGATGGTTCTGCAACGCCAGCACCTGGGCGGCAGGATTGCATGCCCCGAAGGTCAGGGTGTAGGCAAACATCGCGGGAATCAAGGGGATGTGACCGCTACGCATCGCGTCGAGCCCCAGCAGCAATGAGGCCGCCACGATCATTCCCGCGGTACCGGCGATGAGCACCTTCTGTGGCCCGAGATGCGCAGACAGACGGCTTCCCAGCTGAACTCCGACGAAGACGCCTACAGAACAGATGGCGAACACGACACCAAACTCGGTTTCGCGCAGCCCGAAAGTTTCCTGCAACAGCAGTGACGAGGTGGAGATGTAGGAGAACAAACCTGCGAAGCAGCAGGAAGCGGTCAGCCAAATGCCGACGAACACCCTGTCGCCCAGCACCCGGCGGTAGGCCTCCAGGAGCGGAGCGAGGCCACCCGCGGTGCGTTCGCCGGGCGGGCGGGTCTCCACGATCAGGAGCAGGATCAGCAACAACAGGATCGCACCATAGCTGGCCAGTGCCCAGAAAACCCCACGCCAGTTCATGACCGTGACCATCCACGAACCCACCAGAGGAGCGATGATGGGCGCCAGGCCGTTGATGAGCGCCAGCCGGGAAAGCATCACGACCAATCGCCTCCCAGAGAACAGGTCCCGGGCCATTGCCATCGACACCACGGCCCCGCCCGCAGCTCCGATGCCTTGGAGGACACGCATGGTGGTGAGGAAAACGGCATTGGGGGCAATCGCCACGAGAACCGAGGAGACGATGTGCAGGAAAGCAGCTGCCACTAGCGGAATCCTGCGTCCCAGACGATCGCTCAGAGGACCCACGACGAGCTGCCCAACAGCGAATCCCAAGGTGGTGGCCGAGAGGGTCACCTGGACCTGGGAGTCAGTGATTCCCAGGTCGGCCTTGAGAGTAGGAAAAGTGGGCAGGTACAGGTCTATGGTGAATGGACCGAGACCGGCCAACAGGCCGAGGGCGATGATGGTCGCCACCCTCCGGCGCGTGCTGAACTGGTCCCCCAGTGGTTGTGGCATTCGAACTCCGCGGATGCAGGGACGTCAAGAGCAAACAAATGATACGGCAGACACCCTGGATCTCCCGCTACTGTAATTCGCGTGAGTCCTGACCTTTTCGGCAATCCCGATTCCATTCCTACCGGGACGGGTGGTTCCTTGGGGAATACCCGCGGCGAGGGGGCACCACTGGCGGTCAGGATGCGTCCCGAAAACCTGGAGGAGCTCGTCGGACAGCAGCACCTGCTCGGCCCGGGTGCGCCGCTGCGCCGGTTGGTCGCAGGGCAACCGATGAGTGTCTTCCTGTGGGGCCCCCCGGGCGTCGGCAAGACCACTTTGGCGTCCATCGTTTCCAACGCATCCGGGGCCCGGTTCGTCGAGCTCTCGGCGGTGACCGCGGGAGTCAGGGAGCTGCGTGCCGAACTCGACGCGGCCAAGCGGGAACTGGAGCGGGGCGTCTCGACGGTGCTGTTCATCGACGAGGTGCACCGTTTTTCCAAGACCCAGCAGGATGCGCTGCTGCCCGCGGTGGAGAACCGGATCGTCACACTGATTGCCGCAACCACGGAGAACCCCAGTTTTTCCGTGATCTCCCCACTGCTGTCGCGTTCGCTGCTGCTGCGCCTCAAACCCCTGACCGACACTGACATCGCAGCCCTAGTATCCCGCGCGCTAGTCGATGAAAAAGGCCTGGCAGGCGTCGTTGCCCTGACCGATGCGACCCGAGACGACTTGGTGCGCCTGGCCGGCGGGGATGCTCGCCGTGCGCTGACCTACCTCGAGGAGGCTGCTGCTTCTGCCGAGGCACTCGGGCTTGTGGAGATCACCCCCGAGGTGCTCGCCCATGCGGTGGATCGGGCTGCTGTGCGCTACGACAGAGATGGTGACCAGCACTACGATGTGATCTCCGCTTTCATCAAATCCGTGCGGGGCTCCGATGTTGATGCGGCCCTGCACTACCTGGCGCGAATGCTGGAGGCGGGGGAGGATCCGCGGTTCATCGCACGTCGGTTGATGATCTTGGCCAGCGAGGACATCGGAATGGCTGCGTCCGGCGTGCTCGGTACCTGTGTCGCAGCAGCGCAGGCAGTGCAGCTGCTGGGGATGCCGGAGGCCCGCATCACCCTCTCCCACGCCACAGTGGCAGCAGCCACCGCTCCGAAGTCCAACGCCGCCTACATGGCTTTGGAGAGAGCAGTCGCTGATGTGCGTGCGGGCAGAGGAGGAGCGGTTCCGGTACACCTCAGGGACGCCCACTACGCCAGTGCCGCGACTCTTGGGCACGGCGAGGGGTACATCTATCCCCATGACCTATCCACCGGGGTGGCGGCCCAGCAATACCTTCCCGATGATCTCGCGGGGATCAGCTACTACCAGCCGACCGGTCACGGGGCGGAGGCGGCCATCTCTGAACGCATGACGGCGGTTCGGAAGTTGTTGGGCCGCTGAGGACGCAGGTCGGCTAGAGTTACGGCGATACTTCGATTCAAGGAGGCGACCTCACATGTCCGTCGGTGAGCTGGCAGGTCTGCTCGCTGCCATTGCCCTCTGCGTTCTCGTGGCCCTAGCGGCTGTTCCCCTGATCAAGGCCGGTCGAGCTCTCGATGAGGTCCGCATCGCGGTGCGTGACCTCGGTCACCATTCAGTTCCCGTCCTGGTTGAGCTGAAGAGCACCGTCGAGAGCACCAACGACGAGCTGGCGAAGTTGTCCTTGGTCACCGATGACGTGGCTCGTGTCTCCGGTCATGCCAGCGTGGTCAGCGAACATGCTGCCAACATGTCTCAGCTGTTCGCAGCCACCCTGGGCGGCCCCCTGATTCGTGGCGCTGCGATCGCTCACGGTCTGCGAACTGCTTTGAAGGGACGAAAGAAGTGAGGCGCCTGTTCTGGATCTTGGTCGGCGCCACCGTGGCCGTTGTGCTTGTGCTCCGAGGCCGCAAGTGGCTGTATCAGTTCACTCCAAAGGGAGTGGCCGAACGTGTCGAGGCATCCGGACAGCAGGCCGTCAACAGGTTCGGCGATTTCCGCGCCACCTTCACAGCAGCCATGCGAGAGAAGGAAGCAGAGCTTCGCGCGGAGCTCGACATGCCCCAGAAGCCCTGAGAAACATCGACCTCAAGGAAAAACCTCCAATGAAAACCTCCGAAATCCGGAGCCGATTCATCGATTTCTTCGCGCGCCACGACCACACCGTCGTGCCGAGCGCGTCGCTCCTTTACAACGACCCCACATTGTTGTTCGTCAATGCCGGGTTGGTTCCCTTCAAACCCTATTTCATGGGGGAGGAGCCCACCCCCTACAGCCGAGCAGCCTCGGTTCAGAAGTGTGCTCGCACCTTGGACATAGACGACGTGGGCAAGACCACCCGGCACGGCACGTTCTTCCAGATGATGGGGAATTTCGCGTTCGGTGATTACTTCAAGGAAGGCGCCATCAACTACGCCTGGGAACTGATCACCACAGAGGTCCCCAACGGTGGTCTCGGCTTTCGGCCCGACCAGGTCTGGGTGACCGCCTTGCAGGGCGATGAGGAGACCATCGCCCTGTGGCGGAAGGCCGGAATTCCGCGTGATCGCATTCAGGAGCGTGGCTTCAAGGACAACTACTGGCACATGGGGGTGCCTGGTCCGGGTGGCCCCTGCTCCGAGATCTACATCGACCGCGGACCCGAGTTTGGTCCCGACGGCGGGCCGGAGGCAGACGAGGACCGTTTCCTGGAGATCTGGAACCTAGTTTTCCAGCAGGAGGAGATCACCAACGTCACCGCCAAGGATAAATTTGATGTGGTCAAGCCCTTGGCCACGCAGAACATCGATACCGGCAGCGGCCTGGAACGCATCGCCTACCTGCTCCAAGGCGTGGCGAACATGTACGAGACGGACGAGGTCTACCCGGTCATCGCGAAGGTGACGGAACTCTCGGGACGCACCTACGGGGCAGACCCGGAAGACGACGTGCGGTTCCGGGTGGTGGCGGACCACATACGTTCCTCGCTGATGCTGATGACCGACGGCGTCACTCCCGGCAACGAGGCCCGCGGCTACGTCCTACGTCGTCTGCTGCGCCGCTCCATTCGGGCCATGCGGCTGCTGGGCGTCGACGCCCCGGTGCTCAGTGAGTTGCTGCCCGTCAGCCGGGACGTGATGAGTGTCTCCTACCCGGAGATCAACGACTCCTGGGCAAGGATCTCCGAGATCAGCGAACACGAGGAGACCTCGTTCCGGCGCACGCTGTCCGCCGGAACACAGATCTTCGATCTCGCGGTGGGACGCGTCAAGCAGGCCGGCGCGAAAGAGCTTCCCGGTGATGAGGCGTTCCAGCTGCACGACACCTACGGTTTCCCGATCGACCTGACTCTCGAGATGGCTGCCGAGGCGGGGCTCGGGGTGGATCGTGCCCGTTTCAGCGAGCTGATGCGCCAGCAGAAGGAACGGGCCCGCGCCGACGCGAAGGCAAAAAAGGGCGGGGCCACCAGCCTTGAGGCCTACAAGAAGATTCGGGAGGGCCACGAAACCCCCTTCGTCGGATACCGGGAACTCGAACACGAGACGAAGGTGATCGGTATCG
Source organism: Propionibacterium sp. (assembly GCA_013333945.2). Taxonomy (GTDB): domain Bacteria; phylum Actinomycetota; class Actinomycetes; order Propionibacteriales; family Propionibacteriaceae; genus Arachnia. The sequence goes on along the minus strand of JABCNW020000113.1, from coordinate 4,604 downwards.
TCTCCGGAGACCAGGTGGTCACTTCCGCTGGCGACGGGCAGGTCGTCGAACTCGTACTGGCTGAAACCCCCTTCTACGCCGAGTCCGGCGGCCAGGACTCTGACGCGGGACGGATCACCGGTGACGGCTGGTCTGCTGAGGTGCTTGATGTCCAGCGTCCTGTTCCAGGCCTGGTCGTGCATCGGGTCCAGTTGTTCGGTGATCTCGGTGAGGGGGCGGTGGCGCACGCCGCCGTGGACCCGGCGGCCAGGCACGCCGCGTCTCAGGCACACACCGCCACCCACATCGTTCACGCCGCGCTGCGGGAACTGGTGGGACAGACCGCAACCCAGGCCGGTTCCTACAACAAGCCGGGCTACCTGCGCTTCGACTATTCGGCGACCCACGCCATGAGCGAGGCCCTGCGGTTGGAAGTCGAGCAGCGCGCCAACCAGGCCATCCGTGATTCCTTCGAGGTGACCGCCAGCCAGATGAAACTGGAGGAGGCCAAGGCCCTCGGAGCAATGGCTATGTTCGGCGAGAAATATCCATCGGTTGTGCGCGTGGTGGAGTTCGCAGGCCCGTGGTCGCGGGAACTGTGCGGCGGAACGCATGTCGCAAACACCGCCCAGATCGGGGTGCTGAACCTGCTCAGTGAATCCTCCATCGGTTCCGGGGTGCGCCGCGTCGAGGCCCTCGTCGCGCAGGACGCGTTCGAACGGTTCGCAGCGGAACGGGCCCTCGTGGCCACCCTCACAGACAACCTCCGGGTCCAACCGGAGCAGCTCGTGGAGCGGGTTGACAAACTGCTCGGCCAGTTGAAGGCAGCGGAGAAACAGATCGCTTCCCTCCAGGCGGAGAAACTGCTGGCCCGCTCCGGGGAGCTCGCAGGAGCAGCCCGAACGGTCGGCGAGGTCAGGTTGGTGGCTGAGTTTCTCCCCGGCATCGCCGGCGGTGACTTGCGGACCCTCGCCCTTGACATCCGGGAACGACTGGGTGCGGAACCCGCAGTCGTAGCTTTGTTCGGCGGTGGGGAAGCAAAAGCGGTCGGTGTAGTGGCCACCAATGCAGCAGCCCGTGACGTGGGCGTTCACGCTGGCCAGCTGATTTCTGCTGCCTGCCGCGCCATGGGCGGCAAGGGCGGTGGCAAGGACGACCTCGCCCAAGGAGGCGGTTCTGATCCGGCGGCGGCTCCGAAAGCGATCGCCGCGGTTGAGGAGATGCTGGCTGATCGTGGCTGAGCTGGGGCGTCTCGGGATCGATTGGGGCAAGGCGAGGATAGGCGTTGCGGCCAGCAATCCGCGCACCTCGTTCGCCTATCCAGTGGAAACGGTTCGCGCAAACGGTTCGGAATTGAAACGGCTCAAAGAGCTGGTTGGGGAGTACGAACCCGAACTGATCTACGTGGGGCTTCCCCTGACTCTGTCGGGGCAGCGTTCCTTCGCCGCTCAATTCGTGGTGGAGAAGGCCTCCCTGCTTGCCGCGGCGGTACCAGGCGTGTCGATCAGGCTTGTTGATGAGCGGATGAGCACGGCCGGGGCGTCACGTAGTCTTGGGGGAGCGGGCCGCAGTTCCCGGCAGCAAAGGCGGATCATAGACCAGGCCGCCGCGGTCGAGATCCTGCAGCGCGCATTGGATCTGGAGATGGCCTCCGGCCGACTGGCCGGAGAGCCACTGGAACAGGAGGATCTGTGAGCCCCACCTTCGTCGACAACGACGGCCAACCGGACTGGCGCAAAATCGGCTATCACGCCCGCAGTGCTTTCGCGGTTCTGCTCTCAGTCGTGGTGTTGTTCGGCGGCGGCTGGTTCGTCGTTCACAAGGTTCACGAGGCCTGGATCGCGTGGCGCACTGAGAGCGACTACATCGGTGAGGGCAAGGAAGAAGTGGTCGTGGTGATCCCGAAGGACGCCACCGTCACGCAGATCGGTGATGTGCTCGTAGAGAATGGCGTCATCAAATCCACCCGCACTTTTCAGTCGGTGGTGGGACGCCAGCCCGGGATGGGATCCAAGCTTCAGGCGGGACGTTTCCGGCTGCGTACAGAGCTTCCGGCCGAGACCGCACTGGCGATGCTGGTTGAGCCGGCCAACAGGGTTGCGCTGAAGGTGACGATTCCCGAGGGACGGGTCCGGACGCAACAGTGGGAGATCTTGGCCAAGGAGCTCGGGCTCACGGAGGAGCAACTGACCGCGGCTGCTTCGGATCACAAGGAAATGGGTTTGCCAGAGTGGGCAGGTGGTGACGGCAATCTGGAAGGTTTCCTCTTCCCCGAAACCTATGAGGTGGAAGAACCCGTGAATGCCTCTGGGGTCCTGAAACAGCAGGTGAACCAGTTCAACAAGGTTGCAAACACCATCAAATTGGAAGAAGGGGCTAAGAAACTCGAAAAAACCCCGTACGAGGTCCTGATCGCTGCATCCATCGTGGAGAAAGAAGCTGCACGTCCGGAGGACAGACCGAAAATCGCCCAGGTCCTTTACAACCGTTTGGGGAAGGACATGCCGCTGCAGTTCGACTCGACGGTGCACTACGCGATCGGGGAGTTCAGCCATGTCACGACAACCCCGGAAGACCGGGCTACAGACTCGCCCTACAGCACGTACAAGGTCAAGGGCCTGCCACCCACACCGATATCGAACCCGGGGCAAGCCGCCATCGAAGCCGCTCTGAATCCGAGTGGTGACGATTTCCTGTACTTCACCACTGTCGACCTCGACACTGGTGAAACCAGATACTCGAAGGACGAGGCGGGTCACGCGGAGAACGTGAAACTGTTTCAGCAATGGTGCCAGTCACATCAAGGCCGCTGCGTCTGATGCGCTGCGCCGTCATCGGAGATCCTGTCGAGCATTCGTTGTCCCCAGCGATCCATCGCGCGGGCTACCGTATCAATGGTCTCGACTGGAGCTATGAGGCGATTCGAGTTGCCCCCGGAACGCTGCCGAAATTCATCGATTCCCTGACCGTTCCTGGATGGGTCGGACTGAGCGTCACGGCACCCCATAAGAAGGATCTGCTCGGGCTGGGCGAGCCGGATTCGATCTCCCTCATGGTCCAAGGGGGCAACACGATTCTCCTGGGTGAGGAACCCCGCGTGTACAACACCGACGTGCCAGGGTTCCTCAAGGCCTGGCGGAGTCGTGGCCTGGAAGGCATTTCCACGGCGGTCATCGTCGGCAGCGGCGCCACCGCACGTTCCCTGCTGGTCGCGCTGTCGGGCCTGTCGGTTCGGGAAGTGACGGTGCTGGCCCGTGTGCCATCCCGGGCTGCGGCGCTGTGTGAGCTGGGAATCGCCCTCGGGATCGACATCACCGCGCAGCCGATGGACGCTTCGTTCCGGGACGTCGATCTGCTGGCCAGCACCATTCCGACCTCCGCGACGGAGAAATGGGCCGGCGTCTGGGCCGAACGGGCCGCGGTGATGTTCGACGCCGGCTACGATCCCTGGCCGACCCCCCTGGCCAGTGCCGCCGATCCTGATCAGCCGGTGATTACGGGGCTGGAGCTGCTGGCCGGGCAGGCCGTGGACCAGTTCCGGCTCCTGACGAAATGCGAGCTGAGCTTCCAGGAAGCTCTGTCCGCCGCCACGGTCGAACTCGAAGCCCGTCGGTGCAGCTGACACAATTGCCACCATGCTGCGTTACCTCACGGCCGGGGAGTCACACGGCCAGGCTCTGATCGCCACCATGGAAGGCATCCCGGCCCATGTCCGCGTGGGAGAACCGGAGATCTCTGTTGCCCTGTCCAGACGACGTCTCGGGGTCGGGCGAGGGGCGCGCATGAAATTCGAGGCAGACACGCTGACCCTGCTGGGCGGTTTCCGACACGGCGAAACCCTTGGCTCGCCGATCGCCATCATGATTGGAAACACAGAGTGGCCCAGGTGGGAGACCGTGATGGCCCCCGGTGAGGTGGATGAAGAACAGCTCGCCACCCAGGCACGCAACACCCCGCTCACCCGACCCAGGCCCGGTCACGCCGACCTGGCCGGGATGCAGAAATACGATTTCCCCGAGGCCCGCCCCATCCTGGAACGCGCCTCGGCCCGTGAAACCGCGGCGCGGGTGGCACTTGGCGCCGTGGCTGCGGCTTTTCTCGACCAAGCACTGGAAATCGGCATCGTCAGTCACGTCGTAGAACTTGGCGGGGTTCGAGCAACCCGTACCGATCTGCCCCGTGTCACGGACCGCACGGCAATCGACGCCGCCCCCACCCGCTGCTTCGATGCAGAGGCAGCAGCGGCCATGGCAGCGGAGGTCGAGGAGTGCCGCAAGGCGGGCGACACCCTCGGCGGGGTGGTCGAGGTGGTCGTGTGGGGCTTGCCCCCCGGTCTCGGTTCCCACATCCAGGGGGATCGTCGACTCGATTCCCGGCTCGCCGGGGCCCTGATGGGGATCCAAGCCATCAAGGGGGTGGAGTTCGGTGATGGCTTCGAACTGGCCAGGCGCCGCGGTTCCGCCGCCCACGACGAAATCTTCCCCACCGATGAGGGCATCACCCGCGCCACCCACAACTCGGGAGGTGTGGAGGGCGGTATGTCCACCGGGGAGGTGCTCCGGGTACGTGCCGCAATGAAGCCAATAGCCACCGTCCCTCGGGCTCTGCATACCCTCGACGTCTCG
>JABCNW020000112.1 GCA_013333945.2 Propionibacterium sp. | reverse complement strand
GGCTCTCAGCTGTCGGTGCTGGCCGAAGGTCTTGGGATGCGGGTCTACTTCTACGACATCGTGGATCGCTTGGCGCTGGGAAACGCTACGCGTGTGTACTCTCTGCAAGAGTTGTTCGAACGTTGTGAAACCATCACGCTGCACGTGGATGGCAGAGCCTCCAATGCACACATGATCGGGGAGAAGGAATTCTCCCAGATGCGGCCACGAACCCTTTTCCTGAACCTGTGCAGAGGTAACGTCGTGGATGTCGACGCCTTGGCGGCAGCCCTTAGATCAGGGCACATCGCGGGCGCAGCGGTCGATGTGTTCCCGGGAGAGCCTGCGAGCAAGGACGAGCCTTTCGTGTCACCTCTGCAGGGAATCCCGAATGTCATCCTCACCCCGCATGTTGGCGGATCAACCCAGGAGGCACAGGTCGATATTGGTCGCTACGTGGCCGGCAAACTTTCGGATTACGAGGCCTATGGGAACACATCCATGGCGGTAAACCTTCCTGAGGTCTCCGTCTCAGCAGCGAGCGCGGAGCGTATCTTGCATCTTCACCGGAATGTTCCGGGGGTATTGGCTCGACTCAATCACGCGCTCGCATCCCACAACATGAACATTGGTTTCCAGACCTTGGCTACCTCTGGAGAGTACGGCTACGTTGTCACAGACGTTTCCGGAGAGCGCTACGAGGGTCTAGTGGCCGAACTCCAAGACCTCGAGGAGAGCATCCGGGTTCGGATGGTCTAGGAGACGTCCCGCATCATCCTGCCTCGGAGGGGCGCAACCTTTCGAGAACGACGTCGTGGAGCAGGCCGTTGGTCGCCAAAGCGTTTCCGTGATATGGACCTGGTTTGCCATCGATGCTGGTGAAACGGCCACCGGCCTCGCGGACGATGATGTCGAGAGCAGCCATGTCGTAGAGTGCGAGTTCCGGCTCGCAGGCGATGTCCACGGCTCCCTCGGCCACCAGCATGTAGCTCCAGAAGTCACCATATCCACGGGAACGCCAGCATTCACGCATCAGGTCCACGAAACCCTGGCCACGTCCCGACTCCACCCAGCCATTGAAGCTCGCATAGGACAAAGACGCGTCAGAAAGCTGTGACACCTTACTGGTGTGGATCGGGGTGGCGCTCAAGATTGAACGACCCGTGTAGGCGCCACCGCCCATGCTGGCCCACCAACGACGTCCGAGCGCGGGAGCGGAAACCACGGAGGCGACGATCTGTCCTTCGAGCTCGAGGGCAATGAGTGTCGCCCATACTGGAACCCCACGCAGGTAGTTCGCGGTTCCGTCGATGGGGTCGATTATCCAGCGACGATTGGATTCTCCGGTGTCCTGCATCTCCTCGCCGTGGACTGCGTCACGGGGCCGGGTTCGAGACAGAGTGCGTCGGATCGACTCCTCAACTGCGGTGTCGGCCTCCGTGACCGGGGTGGAATCCGGTTTGGTCTTGATCATCAGGTCTTGGGCCTTGAAACGGCTCATGGAGATGGAGTCGGCATCGTCGGCCATCACATGAGCCAGGCGGACATCGTCGGTGAGTTCTTTGCTGGCGACCATGTTCCTAAGGTAGCCGAGACCTCAACTGTCAGGCGAAGGCCCGCTCCATCCTCCGGAAGGAGAGCAATCTTTCTGTGCTGAGCCTGCCATGGCGAACAGCTTCGTCCAAAGCACATTCTGGAGCAGAAGAGTCATGTCGGCAGCCACGTGGACAGGTAGTGACGATGTCCTCGAGATCGGGGAACGCTCCGATGAAGGCCTCGGCGCGAACATGACTGATCCCGAAGGAACGTACACCGGGGGTGTCGATGATCCAGCCGCCGCCGGGCAGAGAGATGGCGGCCGCGGATGTGGAGGTGTGGCGTCCCTTGCCGGTCACGTCGCTGACCGCTCCAGTGGCTCTGCCGGTTCCGGGAACTAGCGCATTGACAAGCGTCGACTTTCCCACTCCGGAATGTCCGATCAGTACCGTCATATGGTGCTCGAGGAGGCTTCTGACAGGAGAAAGATCACTGCCGGGGTGGGTCACGACGACGGGGATTTCCAAAGGGGCATACGCAGCACGGAGCGCATCGGGGGACGCAAGATCAGCTTTGGTCAAGCACAGAATCGGAGAGACCTGGGCGTCGTAGGCGGCGACCAGGATGCGGTCGATCATTCCCGTTTTCGGTTCCGGATCCGCTAGAGCGGTAACGATCATCAGTTGATCAGCATTGGCGACGATGGGACGTTCAAACGTGTCCATGTCATCGGCAGAACGACGCAACCATGTGCGACGCTCTTCGACCTCGACGATGCGGGCAAGGGAACCGGCGGTGCCAGAGACGTCACCGTCCAACTTGACCCGGTCCCCGACGATGACGCCCTTGCGTCCCAGGATGCGTGCTTTGGTCGCAGTGACTGCGGTACCGTTGTCGAGGAAACAGCGGTACCGGCCCCGATCGATGGAAACAACCAAAGCATCCGGGGCACTCGAGTAATCGGGGCGATCCTTGGTGCGTGGGCGGCTGCGTTTTCGGGGACGTTCGAAGGACGCATGGTCGTCCTGCCAGCGTGCCATCAGGCGGCCACCAAGCAGTTCCAGAGTTTCGGAAAATCCGGCATGGTCTTCGAGACACAAGAGACGTCATCAACGGTTGTGCCCGGCCTGGTCAATGCGATGATCGCTGCGAAGTGCACCATGCGGTGGTCGGCATAGGAGGACAACGCGACAGGAGTTCGTGCCTCTGGCCTGCCCACGATCTCCAAGCCATCATCATGCTCGATGACTGCGACATCCATCTTCTGGAGCTCGGTCCTGAGCGCGGTCAGGCGGTCGGTCTCATGGCCGCGGATGTGTGCGACACCCATTATCCGGGTGGTTCCCTCCGCCTGCGCAGCAAGGGCCGCTACAACAGGGGTCAGCTCTGAGGCGCTGTGCAGGTCGATGTCAATCGCCTGCAATCGATTGGGCCCGGTGACGGTCACACCTTCCGGGCCACGGGCTGTGGTGCAGCCCATCCGTTCCACTACATTCAAAAATTGTTCTCCTGGCTGAAGGGTGGATTCAGGCCAGCCTGACACCGTGACGGAGCCGCCTGTGGTGGCGCCAGCAGCGAGGAAGACCGCGGCATTGGTCAGGTCGGGTTCAATACGCAGATCGAGTGGCATGATTGGGCCGGCATGGACTCGCCACGAGAAAGCATTCGTTTCATCTTCATCGACGATCACACCGCGGCTGCGCAGCATCGCCAAGGTCATCTCTATGTGGGGTCGGGAAGGCACGGATTCTCCGATGTGATGCAGTCTGAGACCTGATGGTAGACGTGCTCCGACCAGCAATAGCCCGGAGAGGAACTGGCTGGATGCAGACGAATCAACCGTGACTTCGGGGTTACTCACAAGCGGTCCCGGGGACAGAACGAAGGGTAGTGAATCGGTCTCGATTCTTGCGCCCAACTGACGCAGACCATCCAGAAGCCCGGACATCGGGCGGGTCGTGGCCTGTGGGTCGCCGAAGAAAAGGGTGGGGGTAGCTGCTAAGGCCGCCATTGGGGGGACGAAACGCATCACTGTACCGGCAAGACCACAATTGATGCCGTCTGGAGCCCCGTGAAATTGTTCCGGAGGAGTGATGTGCAACTCACCAGGGCTGAGCTCCTCGATGACTGTTCCAAGCGCACGCAACGCATCGACCATGAGGGTGCAGTCTCGCGACTTCAGTGCTCCAGTCAGTATCGACGGACCGCTCGCGAGTGCGGACAGCACCAGTGCCCGGTTCGTCTCCGATTTGGAACCGGGCACCTCGACATTTCCCCGGACCGCTGTTGCAGCTGTCGCGAGGAAGTCGGCAGTCAGGAGGTCACCGCCTGCCGTGCCCTCTTGGCGGCCCGAGCCTTCATCCGGCGGCAAAGTGTGCGGGAAGCATTCTTACGGCGCCACGAGGCACTAGGACGGCCTTGAAGATCCTGGGGTGCGAGCAGGGATGCGCCGAGGAGTGCCACGTTCTTCAGTACTTCGGGGCGTCGTGCCTGTTTTTCATCGGGATCGGAGTCCTTCTCGGGGAGGGCTACGGCGATGTTCAAGATGCTCGCCTTGGCCAGCAGGCACGCCCCGATGCGGCGACCGATTCCGGTGGCAAACATCACGCCGCCGGCGACCTCGACGGCACCGCAGATGCGCACCCAGGATTCTGCTCGGTCGGGCACGTGCGAGGAATAGCTGGAGGGGACAACCCGCTGAACGATGGGAGTGACGCGGGATGTGAACGCCTCGGCTTCTGGGGCCAACTCGGCCGGTGAGGTGACCTTGCGCACGCCATCAGCGACGAAGGCGCTGGCGAAAAGGCTACGGGCTAGGAAACGCAACAGACTCATGTAGTCAAACTTACCCATGTCAACGTCTGGTTGGAACGACTGGGGGGTGATGTCATGGACATCGACGGGGCGGGAATATTTCCCCGGTTCCGGTGTGTTCACTCTTCATGACATCTGCTGTCCTGTCGGGGGCTCCTCCTTCGATGCGGAGCCGGCCCCCGGTATGTTCTTTCGTGATGGAAGAAAGCGACACCACCCTCCTGGATGCAGCAGAGTTCGGGTTGGCGTTCGAGAACGAGGCCTTGACGCATCTCGACCGCCTCTATTCTGCTGCCCTGCGCATGACTCGAAACCCTGCTGATGCCGAAGATCTGGTGCAAGAGACCTATGTGAAGGCTCTGAGAGGCCGCGACTCGTTCAGGCCAGGTACAAACATGAAGGCCTGGCTGTACCGGATCCTCACTAACACCTATATCAACTCCTACCGGAAGGCCGCCCGCTCACCGCAGACGAGCGGGGACGAGGAGGTCACAGACTGGCAACTGGCGAAAGCCGCCTCCCATGATTCCCAAGGATTGCGGTCGGCCGAGATGGAGGCCCTCGACAACACTCCCGACACTGTCGTGGCAGATGCGATGGCCGGGCTTGCCGAGAATTACCGGTTGGCGGTGTACCTCTCCGATGTTGAGGGATTCAGTTACAAGGAGATAGCCGCCATCATGGGAACCCCGATAGGTACTGTCATGTCACGCCTGAACCGTGGCCGCGCACAGCTACGTAAAGTCCTTGCAGCTTATGCTGCTGAACGTGGTATCGGAGGGGTCAGGGCATGACCGATCCTGACATGTCGAGACACGAACACGAGGGAATGGATGAATGCCTGCAGGCTCTGGATGCGTTGCACGCTTTCCTCCACGGAGAACTACCCGAATCGGATGCCGATCACGTGCGACACCATCTACATGCCTGTGAGCGATGTATGGAGAGCTTCGAGATTGAATCCGTCATCACCGAGATGATTCGCCGAAGCCAGCCGGCCACCGTCGCTCCGGCAGCGCTGCGCGACAAACTCATGGCTCTCTGCCTCTCCCACTGAGGTCTCCTGCGCACAACGATGCCCCCGCTCCTGTGATCGAGAACGGGGGCGGATCGCTTCACGCGTCAGGCGTTGGGGCGCTTGCCGTGATTGGCCTTGCTCTTGCGACGTGCGCGACGCTTACGACCGGTCTTGCCCATCGGGGTCTCCTTCTTCCAGTTGCGACGGCCCATTGTGCCAGATGCTTCGTGGCGTCACCAGTCAAGACGATGGCAGAGTAGGGCCATGGCGAGGAAACATCCCCCCGACGAGCTATCCGATTCTGAATGGCTTCTGGCCTTCCAGGGACAGTGGCACCTTTTGAGCGATCTGTCGTTCTCGGACCTTTTGTTGTGGGTTCCTGAGGACGATAGCCCTGGGTGTGTGGTGTTCACATGCATTGCCCAGATTCGTCCGGTGACCGGACCGACGGCGTTGGAAGACGACGTAATAGGGGAACAGATCGCCTATGAACTTGACCACCAGGTAGTGGTGGCCTACATGAGCCATGAGATCAGCGAAACCAGCGACAACGCGCTGTCTGCCGGTATACCCGTTGACGTATGGGCCATACCAGTTCTCCGAGGGGGCCGTTGCATCGCGGTGCTGGAGCGTCATACCAACCAGATGGGTATGCGTGCCACCGGTCTCCTGGAGGAGAACTACCTCGAGGCCGCGGACATCCTGACCAGCATGATCCGTGAAGGGGACTTTCCTTTGGCTCCGGTTTCTGACAAGGCCTTTGCTCCCCGTGTGTGTGATGGGGTTCTCCGGGTTCAGCCCGGCGGTCGGATCAGCTACGCCTCACCGAACGCGATCACCGCCTTCCGGCGGCTCGGTGCTCAGGGCGACATCGCGGATGAAGATTTCACCGCCTTGATCCGAAGCGTCATGCGTGGGGTTGAATCCATGGGGCAGACCGTACAGGCTGATCTGGCGGAGCAGCGCAGCGTCGTTTTCGACGTGGAGCAGCCACGCGCATCCATGCGTGTTGTGGTGCTTCCACTCGTAGTGCAGGACGAGCCGATGGGCTCGTTGATCCTATGCCGTGACACCACGGACCTGCGGAGCCGCGATCGCATGCTCGTGACCAAGGATGCCACCATTCGGGAGATTCACCACCGGGTCAAGAACAACCTCCAGACAGTGGCGGCTCTGCTGAGGATGCAGGCCCGACGGATCAAGTCTGAGGAGGGTCGGGAGGCATTGCAGGATGCGATGCGCAGGGTGTCATCCATAGCCGTCGTTCATGACATGCTGAGCCACAACCTGGACGAGGACGTGATCTTCGACGGTGTGTGTGACCGCATTCTTCGTATGGTCGGCGATCTTGCGGCCACTTCGGGAGCCGTTGAAGCAGTTCGCGTGGGCAGCTTCGGGGAGATTAGGGCCGAAACCGCGACGTCCTTGGCCATGATCATCACAGAACTCTGCCAAAACGCTGTCGAACACGGCATGGATGGTGGGGAGGGTCGCATCGAGGTGAGGCCCAAGGTATCCGAGCACGAACTGGTCATCGACGTGGTCGATGATGGAGCAGGTCTACCCGAAGGGTTCGTCCTCGGACATCAGACCAGCCTTGGCCTGGAAATCATCTCGACACTTGTCGGGGATCTGGGCGGGACTCTGGAGATCGGGAACCGGGAAGATGAACCCGGGGCCTGTGCCCGTCTGGTGCTGCCTTCACTGTCATGATTT
>JABCNW020000111.1 GCA_013333945.2 Propionibacterium sp. | reverse complement strand
ACCTCCGTACATGGTCCCGGCGGTCATCATGGGACTGGACTCCTTCCCGAGGACGCCGAACGGCAAGCTGGACCGACGGGCCCTCCCGCCGGCGACGGTGACACCCAGCCTGCAGGAACCCGCCACTGCCCTGGAGGCACGGGTGTGCGCGGTCTTCGCGGAGGAACTGGGGGTGGATGCGGTCGGCCCGGAGGACAATTTCTTCCTCCTGGGGGGGCACTCATTGATCGCCGCCCGGATCGTGGCGCGACTCGGGGTACCGGAGAAGCGGCTGCGGTTGCGCGACGTCTTCGAGGCGCCGACTGCCCGTGCCCTGGCGGCTCGGTTGGAGTCGGCAGATGACCCTCACCCCTCCACCAGCAGCCGCCACGAGGCCACGGTGAAGCCCCACGACCTGCCCACCGAGCCGGTGCTGGACGCCCAGAGCGGGGGCGAACGCATCGTCCACCATCCCCGGCCTGAGCAGCTGCCGGCATCGTTCGCGCAGCGCCGGCTGTGGACCGTCACACGCCTGGAGGGTGCATCCTCCGCCTACAATCTCCCCCTGGTCGCCCGGCTGCGGGGTGTCCTTGACGTTCCCGCGCTGCAGCAGGCGTTGTGTGACGTCGTCGAACGTCAGGAAAGCCTGCGCACCGTCATGATCTCCGTCGACGGCGAACCCTTCCAGCGCTTGATGGCGGTTCCCGAGGTCTCCGATCTGTGCACCGTGCTCGACGTGTCCGCTCTCGACGAACAGGAACGCATGGCGTTGGTGCAGGAGAGCAGCGCACGCTCCTTCGACCTGGAACGCGACCTGCCGATCCGCCTCTGGATTCTCCGGGAGTCCGTTGACAGCCACATCGTCGTCCTGGTCATGCATCACATCGCCAGCGATGGCCTGTCCCTGGCACCCCTGCTGCGCGACCTGGAGGAGGCCTATGTTGCCCGGCGCTTCGGCCGGGCCCCCGGGTGGGCTCCACTTCCCGTCACCTACGCTGATCACACACTCTGGCAGCGTGAACGCTCAGCTGAGCAGAGCGAGGAGATCGAGTGGTGGCGCGCCACCCTGGCAGGGCTGCCCGAGGAGATCCGGTTGCCGGGAGAAAAACCGGGCACACCCTCGGGTGCGCGTCCCAGCGGCACCGTGGAGGGTGCGCTGCCAGCCGAGGCCCTGTCCCGGCTGCAGCGTCTGGCCTCCGAGCACGGTGCGTCGGTGTTCATGGTGTGCCATGCCGCTGTGGCCGTGCTGCTGAATCGTCTCGGAGCAGGGGAGGACATGGCGCTTGGCACGGTGACGACGGGACGCGACGATCCCGCCCTGGAACCGCTGGTTGGTTTTTTCGTCAACACACTGGCGATCCGGCACGACCTCACCGGTAATCCGACGATCGCGGCGACCGTCGAGGCCTCCCGGGAAGCGATCCTGGGGGCGGTCGAACACTCCCGGGTGCCCTTCGACATGGTCGTGGATGCTCTCGCTCCGGCCCGTGTCCCGGGACGCCACCCGCTGTTCCAGGTCATGGTGAATCACCTGTCTGAGAGCGGGGCAACACCGTGAGGCTGACGTTGCCTGGGGTGGGGACCGAGGATCTGCATCCCGGACCGCTGGGCGCTAAGTTCGACCTCGGCTTCAGCATCGGTGAGGTACCCGGGCCCGACGGCATGGAACTCAGCATCCAACTGGACTACGTGACGGATCGCCTCGACGCCGGGGCCGCCGAGGACATCGTCACCCGGTTCCTCAGGGTCCTGGAGGCCTTCGGCGCCGATGCGAACAGGCGGATCGGTGCCATCGACATCCTCAGCGACGAGGAACGCGACGCCGCGGTCCAAACCGGACCGGTCGCCGGGCAACCACGTACGTTCTCGGAACTGTTCGCTGATGCGGTTCAGATCGACCCCGATCACGATGCCGTGCGCTGCGGCGACGATGTTCTGACCTATGCGGAACTCGACGCTGCCTCGAACCAGTTCGCCCGCTGGCTGATTCAGCGGGGCATCGGTGCCGAGGACATCGTTGCGCTGTCGCTGCGCAAGTCCGTCCGGGCGGTCGTCGCCATCGTCGGTGTCGAAAAAGCGGGTGCTGCCTACGTACCCATCGACCCCGACCAGCCCGTCGAGCGTATCTCCTACCTGCTCAACGACTCCGGGGCGGACCTGGTGATCACCACCGCTGCTGATGCGAATCGTTTCGACGTCGCGGTGCTGCTGGACGCTCCGGACACCGTTGCCGCCATCGGTGCCTACGATGACGGGCCGATCCGAGCCGATGAGCTGCGCGTGCCGCCCTCCACGGATCATCCGTGCTATCTCATCTACACCTCGGGTTCCACAGGCAGGCCGAAGGGTGTCGTTGTCACGCACCGCGGCCTTGCTGCCCTGGCCGCGTCACAACGCGCTGGACAGGGCGCATGCCCCGAGGAGACGATGCTGCTGTTCGCCTCGTTCAGTTTCGACGCCTCGGTTTCCGAACTCACGATGGCGCTGTTCCACGGTGCCTGCCTGGTTCTCGTGCCCGATGAACTGCGTGCCCCGGACGCTGCGCTCGGCGACTATCTGCGACGTCATGACGTCCGTCGAGCCATTTTCGTCCCCACCACCCTGAGGGCGCTGCCGAAGGACTGCCTGCCCCCCGGACTTGCCCTCATGGTCGCCGGAGAGGCGCTGTCCGCGGCTACGGTCGCCGATGAGGTGGGACGACGTCCGGTGCTCAACCTGTACGGCCCGACCGAGACGACGATAGATGTCACCAGGTACCGCTTGGACGGCTCCGAAACCGGAATGATCCCGATTGGCGGGGTGGTGCACGGCCTGTCCGGCGCCGTCCTCGACGAGTACCTGCAACCCGTTCCACCCGGTTCCATGGGTGAGCTGTATGTGAGCGGGGTCGGGATCGCCCGTGGATACCACCGTCGTCCCGGGCTGACCGCGTCGCGTTTCGTCGCTGCGACCTGGGGTGAACCCGGGGCGGTCATGTACCGCACCGGTGATCTGGTGCGGCTGCGCCCCGACGGGCACTACGACTTCATTGGTCGCACCGACCGGCAGATCAAGATCAGGGGCTTCCGCGTGGAGCCCGGTGAGGTTGAGCAGGCGTTGTTGGCCGTCGACGGGGTTCTCGCCGCACACGTCGGGGCGCTGCACGTCGGCGGTGATGAGCAGCGACTCGTCGCGTGGATCGCTGCACCACCCGCGGACACCTTCGACACCGAGGCATGCCGTCTGGCTCTCGCGGATGTCCTGCCCGCACACGCGATGCCAGCGTCCATCGTCGCGATGGATGCGTTCCCCGCCACAGCACACGGCAAACTCGACGGTGCCCGGTTGCCCGTTCCGGACTGGGGAAATCAACGTGACCATGTTGACCCGGAGGATGGGGTCGAGGCGCTGCTGGCCGAGATCTGGACGGAGGCTTTCGCGGATGGTCGCCAGGTTGGAGCCCTGGACAACTTCTTTGGCTCCGGCGGAAACTCACTGCTGGCGGCCAAGGTGGCGGCACGCGTCAACGATCGGCTGGCTGTCGACCTGCCGTTGCGCACCATCTTCGAGGCACCTGTGCTGCGCGACCAGGCGGCAGTCCTGGAAGCCATTCTGCTCGCCGAGCTGGAGGACGAGCCGGTACGACCAGTACACACGTCCCCAATTTCCTTGACCGGAAGTGAGGTTTAAACACCATGACTTTTCCACAAGAACACAAGAAGCAACTGCTGGCCGAGCGGTTGCGCAAAGCGCAACAGCACCAGCCCGGTCCGAGATCTCGTTCAGCCGACGCCGTCGTCCCGCTGGGGCCCACCCAGATCGGGTTGTGGCTCGAGGACGGCATGGATCCTGGTTCCACCGCCTATGTGGTGGGTTTCGGCCTCAGGATTCAGGGGCCGGCTGACCCGCAGCCAAACCGGGACGCCTACCTGGCGTTGAGGACCCGCTACGACATCCTGCGTGCCAGCTACCCGGCGAATGACCAAGGGGATCCGACGGTGGTACTTCACGAGGACACCGGAGTGGAAATCCCGGTCACGGATCTGCGCGGCGCCGGCGACCCATTGGCCTCGGCCGAGGCGGAGTTCTCGCGCATGCGTGCGACACCGTTCGACGTCGCTGCCGGCCCTCTTGCGCGCATCCAGACGTTGGTGCTCGCCGACGACGACCATGTGGTGCTCTTCACGGCCCACCACCTCATTATCGATGGATGGTCCATGGAACTGTTGAAGTCAGACCTGCGGCAAGCACTCGAGCAGGCCGTTCGCAGCGGCAGCATCGATCTCGGTGCGCGTCCCCTGCAGTACGAGGACGTCGCGGTGTACGAAGCCAGTGCGGAGCGTGTCGCCAGGCGCGAGCGGGGATTGGCGCAGCAGGTGGAGCGGCTCGCAGGCACCCGGAACCTGGAACTCGACATTGCTCGGCCGCGCCCGGCAATCCTGTCCAGCCGGGGCCACACCCACGAGTTCACGCTCCCGACGGGACCCGTTGAGCAACTCAGGGCGTTGGCGGCCACTGAAGGGGCCACCTTCTACATGGCCATGCTCGCGCTGTATCAGGTGCTGCTGGCCAGGCACAGTGCCCAGCGTGATTTCGTGATCGGCACATCCGTGGCGAACCGCGACGCCAGTGGGGTCGAGGACGTGGTCGGTAATTTCGTGAACATGGTGGCGATGCGTTCCGAACTGGTTGATAACCCAACCTTCCGGGAACTGGTCTCCCGAAGTCGTGAAACCGCACTGGAAGCTTTCTCCACCCAGAGCGTACCGCTCAACGACATCGTCAAGGCGCTCGCCCTGCCGTGGGCCCCCAACAATTCACCGCTCTTCCAGGTCAGTCTGGCGGTGGACGAACTGGCAACCGCCGTGAAACCCGTCGAGGGTCAGACCGGTGAGCTCCGGTTCAGCGAGATCGGCGCCACCGCCGATGTCACCCATTTCGATCTCGGACTGCACGTCTTCCGAGACCACGACGGCTGCTATGTGGCGTCCATGACATATCGCACTGACCTGTTCGACCAAACCGGGATCGAGACCCTGGCTGCCCGGCTGGAGCTGCTACTCACCCGCGTCGTGGCCGACCCCGAGACCCGCGTGCTCGACATTGATGTGCTTACTGATGTTGAGCGGGGTTTGGTTACGCAGGTGTGGGGTCGGGGTCGGGTTCGTGATGGTGGTTCTGATTGTACGTTGTATGAGTT
>JABCNW020000110.1 GCA_013333945.2 Propionibacterium sp. | reverse complement strand
GCCATGGTTTTCACCTCCTCTCACAGGGTTTTAGTGTTTGGATTTGGGTAGCTCACCCACCGTCCTTTGTTGTTGAGGGGGTGGGGAGCTAGTGACTCGGTACGACCCCGATGAGGTCGCGTGTTTCCGAGCCAGGTTTTGAAATCGCCGGCTGCTGTAACAGCCCGGCCGTGCGGGCACTGATCGGCAAACCCAGATATGGCTGCCGGGATCGGTAGGCGTGCAGAGCCAACGCGACTCCAGCAACACCGGTACCCAGATCAGAACTGAGACGGATCAGCCCGTCACCGATCACCAGAGCGTGCTCGTCGCGGGTCAGGAGGCTGTCGAGCAACAAACCCGCCTGCCGATCGGCCTCTGCCCGATAGTGTTCTCCGGCGGCTGTCAGCGTGACCAGGATGCCAGCGCGACCGTGATCCAAACCAGGGTAGATGTAAAACTCCGAAGAACAGGCTTTGATGATCCCGTCACGTTCCTGCGGGGCCAGCACCGGCTCACCCGTGATCCGTTCAAGCGCTGAAGCGATCAGCAGCACACCTGCAGATCCCCACTCGGTATAGGGAAGCACCCGGTTCCGGTTCGCTCCTCGATCATCGATCATCACCTCACCAGTAGAAGGGACAGTCACGCACGCATCTAGATCCGCACGCACCCGGACCCTTGCCCTGGCAAGAGGTTCCTCAGCGCCGGTGACGGCATGGGCAACCAGGTCCATCAACGCGACCCCGGTCAATCCCCAGAACAAGCCCCGACGACGACACAACGAAGTCCACGCTGATCCATCCGGCGTGAGGCAGGCATCCAACCTGCGATACGCCGCAACCGCACGATCCATCAACCCCGAGTCCCCGGCGGTTTTCGCGACCTCCAACGCGGCCAGGATCACTCCCGCCTGCCCCGCGGCCAGATCCAACCTACGACGCCCTAAAGCCGACTCAAGTGCCTTCCCGGCAGCAGCCACAGCATCCCGCTGAACATCATCCCGCTGGGCACCCACCTCACTGAGCGTCAACGCAACACCAGCCACACCATTCAACAACCCCGGAGCCTCCTGGCCCGGCCACTCCCGAGCGGTCTTACGCAACGCATCCACATCACCATCGGCAGGTTGGACACCGATACGCTGCTGAGCCAGCACCACACCAGCACGCCCGGTCGTGATCACCTCATGAACACCCGCCGTAAGCTGGGTGATATCACCAGGAAAAGCCCCATCGGGACCGAATTGTCGCGACCATTCAATCCCACTCAACAACCCGGAAATCCCAGAATCCACACTCAGCCGCTGTGATGGCACACCCACAGTGACGTCACTGGCCGTCACCGGACGAATACCAGCGCCGTAACGACCCTCCACCAACGCCAACTGCGCAGCCGCCCGTTCGCCATACACCTCACGAACCCTGTGGCGACACCGCTCCCAAAATGCCGGCGACACCGCCTCGATCTCAAAATCAGAGCAATAGAGCATCATGATACAACGCGCCACCGCAAACCAATCAGCCTGCACAGCATTCGCTGTTTCATCGGCACAATACTCAAAAACCCTGACGCCAAGCTCGCGTTTGGAATCCAACCTGCTGGCATCCTCCAGATCAAGCATCGTCACCGTCCCGTCATCGGAGACCAGCACATTCCCAGGATGAAGATCACCAAACGCCCACCCACGCTGATGAATTGCTTCAACAGTCGTGATGATTTGGTCCACAATGGCCACCACCTGACGGGCATACTCTACGGGATCTTTCTCCTGCAGATGAGTGTTCTGCACCATCCACGATGACAACGTCACACCGGGGATGTAGTCCACCTCCAAATAGCGGTGTTCCCACGCGGTGAAAACTCCTCGAAGCTGCTGCACACCCTTCACACCGACAAGATCTCGCAGCACCTCCTCTTCAACTAATTGACGCTGCAACGCGCACCGGTTTCGGCCATCCAACCCGGCATGCGGCCTGGCCTCCCGCAGAATCCTGACCTCACCGTCAGGCAACTCCGCACGATACACCCCACCCGCATTACTGAAACTCAAAGGCTTGATACTCACGAAATCATCCAACCGAGACACACACGACTGTTGCGACGCCTCATACGCAGGCCGAAGGAACTCCGGAACCTCCACCCCATCAGGAATCACAACAAGCGGATCACGATGATCCGGGATCAATCGCATATCACGAGGATCAACAATCGACTCAACCGGTTCATCATCCACATCAGGAACCCGCACCCCCAGGAACGCTCCATACCGAACGAACACAGGAGCATCCGGGACATACCGAAGATCAGACAGGATATAGGGCCCCTCCTGCCCCTTCAACACACTGGCCAAAACACTCAGCAACTCACCCAACTGGCCATCATCATCCGGATAAATCGTAATGAACTTACCCGCCGCACCACGAGCCTGATTCTTCGACGACGACTCCGTCAACCCAGCCAACGTTGGCAAGAACTTGAACGAAACCCCAGCATCCACACACACCCTCGTGGTCCGCGCCAACGTCTCCACAGCACAGTCAGGAGTCGCCGACACATGAACCTTCCACCCCTGCAACCGAGGCTCCCAATCCCGAGGCGACCACCCCTCCCAGCCATCCCAGCACAGCACCAACCACCCAGCCGGCAACTCCACCGACTGCAACCGCCGCTCCAACAAACCACCCTGCATCTCAGCAAGCGGCCTCGGACGACCATAAAAAGGCGACCCCTTCACCGCCCCCTGAAAATACTCAACACGCACAGCCACAGATCTTCCTCCCTTAGCACATCCCCATAGCACTACTGGTCAAAGTTTTTCGTATCGAACGGGATATCACACCATCCAGCTCGTCATGAGAACATTTGGAAGACGAACATGAAATTCAGCCGCATCCAAAGTTTCTAAAGTCAACAAAAACAACGACTTGCCGCGCTCCATCATTCTTTAAGCCTCATCACAAAAATCCCATCCGGGGTCACAGTACACCCAGCAATAAGCCTACGCGAGCAAAGGTGATCGCCAGAGAAATCCCAAGAAATCAAGAGACTTCCTGCGCCACCATCCTTTCGTAGCAACAGGGAATAACCGCACCCGAATTCACACACATTTCAGCCACGCAACTTGAAGCACAAAACTCACACACCATTTTCCCATGGAACGCTATGGGAATAACCAACCCAAGAGTCTCAGCACATGACACATATCGCGCCACGATAGTTCAACGTAACCCGATTCATCTTTAATTCTTCATCTACTTTCATGGTTGACAATTCAGCTTGTTCCACCATTGCGACACGAAACCCTGTCGGCAGAACCTCAAGCCAGCCAACATTCACGGCGGTTACCAGAATAACTTGGAACTCGGGAGAGTTCCTTACTTCAACTCCACCCATAGGAAAACACACTTCGCGAGTCATGTCAACCCTCCGACACCAGCACTACACAATCCTCATGATCCAGCTCCAAATTGCATGGCCCACCCTTGTGGCGCCCACCCATAATTAACATTTCATCTTGTCTTGTGATTGGAGAGTCGTCCACTTTCTGGGTTATTGAAGATGCACCACCGATAAAACTTTGATCGTGTCGTATTTACGGCTGACGGACGAAAGATTTTCACCCTTCAAAATATCTCTTCCGAGCCCACTCTTCTCCCCACAGAATACGCCTCACAGACTCTTTTGACCAACCGTATCCACCGAAACCAAAACCCCAGAAGACAGAGGCAAGAATCCGCCCCAAAGGCATACTATCCAAGGTTTCATGCCACATTTTTTTGAGTTTCGATTCCTCAGAAGACTTTTGCAGTAACGTGAGTGCCTGAAGGCTTGTTCCAGCCACCCCAACTCACCTTGACAGAGACTCTGCTGGGTGGTCCACGGCCCGCGAACACGCCTCAAGGTGCGAACCGCCTCAAGTTGTGTGCCGGTTCCTTTCGAGCAAGGAAGGATGGCGTCATGCCCAAACGACTCGATCCCGCTGTGAAGAAGCGGGCGTTACGACTGCTGCGCGAGTACCGTGATCAGTACCCGTCGCTGACTGCTGCCTGCGCCGCTGTAGCCCGCCAGGAACGGATCGGGGCCGAAACCCTGCGCCGTTGGATGGTCCAGGCCGAGATTGACGCAGGCACTCGCGAGGGGATTACCACGCAGGCACGTGAAGAGATCCAGCGCTTGAAAGCAGAGAACTCTCGCCTGCGGGAGGATGTCGCGATCCTGAAGACGGCAACAACTTTTTTCGCGGGGGAACTCGACCCCCGCAATCCCTGATCATCGCCTTCATCGATGACTTGCGCGGCAAGGGAATCGCGGTCGAGTCGGTCTGCAGGGTCCTGCGAGAGCAGGGTTACGGGATCGCCGCAAGAACCTACCGGGCCTGGAAGACCCGCAAGCCGTCAGCCCGCGCAATCAGCGATCAGAAGGTCCTAGAGGCCATCAAGAGCCTGGCCTGGACGACCGATACCCACGGTCACGAGCGCCTGACCCTTAAAGGTCTCTACGGGCGTCGGAAAATGTTGGAGGCACTGCGCCAGACCGGGCTGGAGGCCACCCCCGGCGCGGTGGACCGCGCCATGCGAAAACTCGGCCTCAACGGAACCCGAAGCAGACGAACGTCCCGGATCGTGTACCCCACCGCCAGCGAAACGACGAATGAACTGTTGGCCGACACAGTCAAGAACTTTTCACTCAGCCCCGATGGCAGGACATCACTCTCGTCCTTCTAAGGGCTCGTGTCGAGACACCGCCATTCCTGCTTCTTCGAAGGCTCGCCAGAAAGATTGGAAAGTCCCTACGCCACGGAACCGTCGCTCTCTCGCACCTTGCACTCGCGCGGCGAAGGCAGAGAACACAACGGGGCGGGCATCATCATGATGCCCGCCCCGTTCTAGGAGTCTCAGCGGATATCTCCAAAATCGATGTCATCCAGTGGAACACCGGGGACATCCAGATCAGAACCGAACGAGTAATCGTACGGATCGTAGCTGACCGTGTAGGCCTGCGACTTCGCATCCGCAGTGGGCTCCACTCGGATGTTGCGATAACGCTCCAGGCCGGTACCAGCCGGAATCAGCTTACCGAGGATCACATTCTCCTTCAGGCCGACGAGGGTGTCCGACTTGCCCTGGATGGCGGCATCGGTGAGCACCTTCGTCGTCTCCTGGAAGGACGCGGCCGACAACCACGAATCCGTGGCGAGGGATGCTTTGGTGATGCCCATCAGCACCGGACGTCCCTCCGCGGGCCGCCCTCCCTCAGTCAGAGCCTTGCGGTTCGCCGCCTCGTAGACCTGCCGGTCCACCAGCTCACCCGGCATCATCGAGGTGTCACCCGAATCGATGACGGTCACGCGACGCAGCATCTGACGGATAATGATCTCGATGTGCTTGTCGTGGATGGGAGCGCCCTGCGTGCGGTACACGCGCTGCACCTCCTCAACCAGATGCTCCTGGACCTTGCGCAGACCACGGACGCGCAACACGTCCTGCGGATCCACCTGACCGGCGGTGAGCTGCTGACCGATGCTCACGTGCACCCCGTCGCGGATTGCCACGCGCGCCCCGTTGGCATCCTCAAACTCCAACCGAGTGCGGCGCGCCACCGGGTACTCGAGGTCATCGCCGCCGTCGTCACGCACGATGATGATCTTGCGGCTGCGGTCACCGTCCTCGATGCGGATGACACCGTCAGCCTCGGCGATGGGTGCTTTACCCTTCGGCTGCCGAGCCTCGAACAGTTCCACGACGCGCGGCAGACCCTGCGTGATGTCGTCACCAGCCACACCACCGGTGTGGAAGGTGCGCATCGTCAGCTGGGTTCCGGGCTCGCCAATGGACTGGGCAGCCACGATACCGACAGCCTCACCGACGTCTACGGTCTTTCCGGAAGCCAGCGACCGGCCATAGCACATGGCGCAGGTACCGGTGGCGGCCTCGCAGGTCAGCACGGAACGAACCTTGACCTGGGTGACGCCGACGGAGGCAAGCCGCTCGATCTCGGCGTCACCGAGATCGGTTCCTGCTACGACGAGCACGTTGCCCTGGGAGTCAGTGATGTCGGTTGCCGCGGTGCGGGCATAGACGGCGGTCTCCACGTCAGGAACGATAGAGACGGAAGCTCCCTCCTCCAGCGGTTCCGCCGCGATCTGGGTCTTCCGGCCGTCCTCGTCCGTGACGATCTTGGTCCAGCGAGCGATGGTCTTGACCAGCCCACGTTCGGTCTGGCAGTCCTCCTCGCGGATGATGACGTCCTGCGAGACATCCACCAAGCGCCGGGTGAGGTACCCCGAGTCGGCAGTCCGCAACGCGGTGTCGGCCTGTCCTTTACGGCCACCGTGGGTGGAGATGAAGTACTCCAGCACCGACAGGCCCTCACGGAAGTTCGATTTGATGGGCCGAGCGATGATGTCACCCTTCGGGTTGGCCACCAGGCCTCGCATAGCCGCGATCTGACGCATCTGGGTCATGTTGCCGCGGGCACCCGAGTTGACCATCACGAAGATCGGGTTGGTTTGCGAGAAGTTGTCCTTCATCGCATCCGTCAACTCCGCAGTGGCGTCGGTCCACAGCTCGATCAGCTCCTGGCGACGCTCGTCCTCCGTCACCGAACCACGCTCGTATAGGGTGTCGATCTTCGCGGCCCGGGCGTCGTAGGCAGCGAGGATCTCCGGTTTGCTCGGCGGGGTCTGGACATCCGCAATGGAGACAGTCACTCCGGAGCGCGAGCCCCACTGGAAACCCAGGTCCTTCAACCCATCGAGAGTGCGCACGGTGTCGATCAATGGATACCGCTCGGCAAGGTCGTTGACGATCTGGCCGATCTGTTTCTTCCCGACTCGCTCATTCACAAACGGGAAGTCCGCGGGAAGGGCCTCGTTGAACAGGGCCCGTCCAAGCGAGGTCTCGAGGATGACCGACCCGTCGGCACGCACCTTGTCGGCGTACCCGGTTGGGGGAATGACCCCCTCGAGACGCAGCTTGATGGGAGCACCGACGTGCAGGTCACCGCGGTCGTGGGCCATGATCGCCTCGGCCACCGAGGAGAAAGCGCGACCGGCTCCCTTCTCCTCTTCCTGCAGCATCGTCAGCCAGTACATGCCAATGATCATCTCGTGGCTGGGGACGGTCACAGGACGACCGTCTGCTGGCTTCAGGATGTTGTTCGTCGACAGCATCAGCACCCGCGCCTCGGCCAGGGCCTCGGCAGACAGTGGCAAGTGAACGGCCATTTGGTCGCCGTCGAAGTCGGCGTTGAAGGCTGCACAGACGAGCGGATGGAGCTGGATCGCCTTGCCCTCGATCAGCTGCGGCTCGAAGGCCTGGATACCGAGGCGGTGCAGGGTTGGTGCACGGTTCAGCAGCACCGGGTGCTCGGCGATGACCTCCTCCAGCACATCCCACACGATGGGGCGCTGCCGCTCCACCATGCGCTTAGCGGCCTTGATGTTCTGAGCGTGGTTGAGATCGTCCAGGAGTTTCATCACGAAGGGTTTGAACAGTTCGAGGGCCATGGCCTTCGGCAGGCCGCACTGGTGCAGCTTCAGCTGGGGACCAACCACGATCACCGAACGACCCGAGTAGTCGACACGTTTGCCGAGCAGGTTCTGGCGGAACCGGCCCTGCTTGCCCTTGAGCATGTCCGAGATCGACTTCAAAGGACGGTTACCCGGCCCGGTAACAGGACGGCCACGGCGCCCGTTGTCGAACAGCGAATCGACGGCTTCCTGGAGCATGCGCTTCTCGTTGTTGACGATGATCTCGGGCGCGCCGAGGTCGAGGAGACGCTTCAGCCGGTTGTTGCGGTTGATGACGCGGCGATAGAGGTCGTTGAGGTCCGATGTTGCGAACCTACCGCCGTCAAGCTGCACCATGGGACGCAGGTCCGGCGGAATGACTGGAACGGCATCGAGCACCATCCCGGACGGGTCATTGTTACCGCTGAGGAAGGCGGCTACCACCTTCAGGCGCTTCAGGGCGCGGGTCTTGCGCTGTCCCTTACCGTTGGTGATGATCTCACGCAGCTTCTCGGCCTCAGCCTGAAGGTCGAAGGTCTCGAGACGCCTCTTAATGGCCTCGGCACCCATGTAGCCGGTGAAGTACTTGCCGTAGCGCTGCTTCATGTCCCGGTAGAGAATCTCATCGCCCTCCAGGTCCTGCACTTTCAGCGACTTGAACCGCTCCCACACAGCCTGGGCGCGATCGATTCGACGCTGGTACTGGTTACGGAGCTGCCCTGCTTCCTTCTGTGCTCCGTCGGAGACCTTGCGCTTGATGTCGGCCTTGGCGCCCTCCGATTCGAGCTGGGCGAGGTCCTCCTCCAGCTTGGCCAAGCGGCCCTCGATCTCCGAGTCCCGGTTCTTCTCGAGCTGTTTGATGTAGGCCTCGTGGCGAGCCTGGAGGCTCGGGAGGTCGCGGTGACGAGCCTCCTCATCCACGTGGGTGATCATGTGCGCGGCGAAATAGATGACCTTCTCCAGATCCTTCGGCGCGATGTCCAGCAGATACCCGAGGCGCGAGGGGACGCCCTTGAAGTACCAGATGTGGGTGACGGGGGCGGCCAGTTCAATGTGCCCCATCCGCTCGCGGCGCACATTGGAACGGGTCACCTCGACGCCGCAGCGCTCACAAATGATGCCCTTGAAACGCACCCGCTTGTACTTGCCGCAGTAACACTCCCAGTCCCGGGTGGGGCCGAAGATCTTCTCGCAGAAGAGGCCGTCACGCTCCGGTTTCAGAGTGCGGTAGTTGATGGTCTCGGGCTTCTTGACCTCACCGTGGCTCCACTCGCGGATCTGGTCGGCGCTCGCCAGCCCGATGCAGAGCTTGTCGTAGACGTTCACGTCCAGCATTGGTTCTCTTTCCCCCGCCGCCCCGGCG
>JABCNW020000109.1 GCA_013333945.2 Propionibacterium sp. | reverse complement strand
CGCTCGACATCGACACCCGTGGCACCTTGGAGGCCCTCGCCGGCTTCATCCGCCGGTTCGACGCCCCCAGCAAGATCATGGCGGCGAGCTTCAAAAATGTCTCCCAGGTCTCCCACGCTCTCGAAGCGGGCGCCGATGCTGTGACGCTGTCGCCGAAGCTGCTGCGCGTCGCCCTGTCGGCGCCGGGAATCGAAGCCGCAGTCGACACCTTCATAGACGACTGGGAGAAGGTCTACGGCACCCGATCGCTGCCTGACTGAGATCGTCACGACCGCCCCGACGAGGAATCCCTTGGGTTTTCCGTTTCCTCGGAAACACCGCCCTCGTGTTGGTAGCGTGTCCCGGGTCCGTCCTGAGAGGGGATGGTGAGGGACGCGCGCCGGCTGAGTTCTCGGTGCGCATGGACGAAGGAAATCTGAGATGAGTTCGAAGTTCTCGTGGTCGGTGGCGATGGCACTTGCCGTCTCGGCGATGGCGCTGTCATCGTGCGGAGGATCGGCGCAGAATGCAGCAACGCAATCAGCCAGCGCCCCGGATCAGTCGGCGAGCGCCACCTGCGGGGCCTTGACCGTGGCCCAGGGATGGTATGGCGACAACCGTGAACGACTGGATGCCATGATCAAAGAGATCGGGACGTGCACCGGTGATGGGGACGTGGCGGATGGGGCTCCGCTCGCGCTGTTTGACTGGGACAACACCGTGGTCAGGAACGATATAGGTGACGCCACCACCTTCTGGCTGCTGGCCAACAGCAAGGTTCTGCAGCCCTCCAACTGGACACAGGTCAGTTCTTTCCTGACACCGGCAGCGGTGGAGGACCTGGCGTCGTCCTGCGGTTCGCTTGCCGATCCCGGTCAGCCTCTGCCCACCGGTTCCGAGGCAGGAACGGCCTGTGCGGACGCGATTCTCTCCGTCTATTCCGAGGGCACCACCACGCGCGGGGAGAAGGCCTTCGAAGGCTTCAACGCCAGACGCATCGAACCCCAATACGCCTTCGCTGCCCAGCTGCAGGCTGGCTACACCGACGAGGAGGTCGCCGGGTTCGCGTCCCAGGCCCGGGAACAGAACATGGCTGCCGAGGAGGGAGCCACCCAGAGGATCGGGACCAAGGATGTGACGGGCTGGGTTCGGTACTACGACCAGATCACTGATCTGATCAAAACGCTGAAGGAGAACGGTTTCGACGTGAGGATCATCTCGGCTTCCGCCGAGCCTGTTGCCCGGGTGTGGGCTGAACCCCTGGGGTTGACCGACAACAAGGTGATGGGCGTGGCGATGGCCCATGAGGGCGAGCGGATCACCGCGTCCCTGATGCCCTGCGGCGGCGACGAAGCGAGCATGCCCTACATCGAGGGGAAACGCTGCCGGGTGAACCAGGACGTCCTCGGCATCACAGGCCCCGATGCCTTCAAACCCGCCCCGGAGTCGCAGCGCCAGGCCTTCAGCGCCGGGGACTCCGACACCGACGTCTCGTTCCTGATCGACGCCACCGCGTTGCGTCTGGTCATCAACCGGAACAAGACCGAGCTGATGTGCAATGCCTACGACAACGAGGACGGCAAGTGGCTGATCAACCCGATGTTCATCGAACCGAAGGGCCAGAAAACCGACCCCTATCCATGCTCCACCAACGGCGAGATCCTTCCCGACGGCGGAACCGGACCGCTGAAGGACATCTCGGGCAACCTGATCGAAGACCAGCAGGACACGGTTTTTGGCAGTTGAATCGTGGGGTCATTCCGCTCCTCGTTGCCTGGCGTAGGTGGCTGGCGTGATTCCGGTGGCCGATCGGAAGTCGCGTTGGAAATGGGCCTGATCGGAGTACCCGAGGGATGCGGCAAGATCGGCCAGGGCCGCATCCCCCAACAGCTGCCAGGAGGCCTCGTGAAGTCGTCTGCGGCGGATCAGCCATTTCGGTGTCAGCCCGATTCTTCTCGCCGCTAGGCGTTGCAGCGCGCGTTCGTTCATGCCAAACCGTTCACAGATCTGGGAGACCCGTTGGATGGTGGGGTCGTTCTCGATGGTGCGGACGATGGTGTTCACCGCGAGGCCCTCAGGATCCACCGGGGTCAACCTCCGCAGCGCGGTCTCCATCACCGCGACGGCGGATTCCCTGGCTGCTGGATCATCGGGGTTGGTCATGCTGGCCCGGATGTCAGCAACCAGTCGAGGAACCTCCGTCAGGGTGGAGTCCTGAAGCGCGATCTGCCCATCGACCAGGGTCGAGACGTCCGCCCCGAGCAGCTGACGTCCCGCAGCGGGTTGCAGCATTGCTCCGACGGTCCAGCCACGACCGGTGAGTCTCTTGGTGGCAAGTCCGCTGGTGGGGCCGACCAGGCTGGCGTGATCGGCGGCGACCGTGATGAGACAGACCGGGTATTGCAGGACCCGTTGGATCGACGCTCGTCCGGGAGCGAGATCCCACACCGGCACCCAAAAACGTCGTACCACGTCCGCCAGGCCAGCCCGGGGCGCGAAGCGATACACCGGCGGGCTGAAACCGCGGTCGTCGGCGAGATGAGCCCGTTCCAGGAAGAACGTGTCGTATTCGTTCAATACTTTCTCCCTCCCCACGAGCACACTAGCGTTCATGGATACCCGGATCACGCAGTTCCTCGGCCACGTCGACACCTTCACCCAACGAATCGCGGACCTCCACACCGACCATTGGGAGAACCCAAGCCCCTGCGAGGGATGGACCGCGAAAGAAGTCCTCGACCACGTCATCGACACCCAGCGCGATGTCTTCGGCAAACGAGGCCTGGACCTGGGACCTCGCCCAGACGGAACACCACAGGAAGCCTGGGCCGCACACACAGCCGCCCTGAAATCGGCGGTAAACGACGAGGAAACACTCCTAGCCACCCACGACTCCTTCTTCGGACCGACCACCCTGGCCGACACGCTACTGAGCTTCTACTGCTTCGACCTGATCATCCACGCCTGGGACATCCACCAAGCGACCAGAAACGACCTCAAACTCACATCCACAGAACTGGATCTCCTGGAAACCTGCATCCAGTCATGGGATGAGGTCCTGTATCAGGAGGGAATCTGCAAACCTCCCGTCGAGGTCCCCGACGACGCAGACCGCCAAACCCGCATCCTGGCCCTAACAGGTCGCCGCCGCTGACGCGTACTCCGCCCGAGGCACCGAGTCGTGAACTTGGAAAATCACATCGGGAAACAGATTGAATCGCATGCGCTGACCCCGGCAGGCAGGGTGGTTCTCAGTGAACTTGGAGGCTTGTACACAGTCTCTCCGAAACTGGTTGACCCGGACCGCGACGAAGGAGCAGTCCACCTCGAAACCACCAGAGCCCGCCGCAATTCCCTGGACACGACCACCGGGGGTTTCGAGACGGCCGGCTCGCGGAGTGAGCAGGCCGGTTCAACCGGCTACTCTCCCTCGAGACCTTGGCCACACCCCTCGCCAGAGAATTGCGCTGACCGGCGCCCCACCTGTGAATAAGCCTCCATGTTTGTGATGGTAGAGGTCTATTACCATATCGATTCGCTGGATGCGGAGTATCCATATGACATTGTGACCTATGGTTTCAGGGTATGAGGGTGTGTGCTGGGAGGTGCGATTGTGCGGGTAAGTGATCTGGTGGGCGAGGGACATGAGTGCGCAGTGCGAGTCCTGCTCCCAGTCCGTGGCGCCGCGGGGCAGTGGCATTTCTGGAAGGACATCGTCGATTCCGTAGAGATTGACGGGGAGGTGTATTGGGAACAAATCTGCGACAGAGCCCCGAAGTTGATGGATGCTCCATACGGGGACTTGTCCGACCAGACAGCAGCGATGCTCGTTGATGCTCTTGCGCAGGGACGGGACGGTGAATGCTACTTCGCCCTCTGGAAGGGCCACGGGGAGAACAGTACCATGACGAGCGCACCCTTGGACGTGCCCGCTTGGGTGCCGCCTCTCGTGCGTCACCTGTCGTTGGCCCCGGACAGCATAGGCGATCTTCCAGGCATCCCGCGGGATGTTATTTTGATCCACGAGCCACTGTCATGGCTTACCCGCGATCTCCCTGTACTAGGGCAGCAATGCCCGCTGATGATCCTGCCCCACGACCGCAGCTTCGTCGCGGCATGTCCGATCTACCACGACTCGATATACATCGGCTGCACAACAACACTGCGAGACTCCCTACTGGCCGCCGAGCTCGACAGTTATCCGATCGAACTCAGCAGCATGATCCGCGGGACCATTGATTGGCAACCCCGGACCTAGTGGCCCGGCGTTGAGGTGAGTTTACGTTTGCGGTCGATTTTGGCGAGGATTTCGTCTGGGGTTTTAGCCCAGATGAACGGGTGCTTCCGGTTGTTCCAGCTGCTAATGAATTCGCAGATCTTGCCGATCAACTCGCGGACTGAAACGAAGGTACCACCTCGGATGGCCTGACGCTCGACGATGCCGAACCAAACCTCGACCAGGTTCAACCATGACCCCGACGTCGGGGTGAAGTGGACCTTGATGCGTGGGTTTGCTGTAAGCCAATTGCGGACCTCGACTCGCTTGTGCGCGGCGTAGTTGTCCATCACCAGGTGCAGTTCCAGCTCCCGGGCAGGCACGAGCCACATGCGTGAGGAAACCGAGGAACTCTTGGTGGCGGTGCCGGTCCTTGCAGAGCCCAGTCACCTTCCCGGTGACGATCTCCAGGGCAGCGAACAAAGTGGTGGCACCATGGCGGACGTAATCGTGGCTGCCTGGCTCGTTGTGACCAGGTTCCATCACACACCTTCTGGATGCGATCCAACGCCTGGAACTGGGACCTCACCCAGACGGAACACCACAGGAAGCCTGGGCCGCACACACAGCCGCCCTGAAATCGGCGGTAAACGACGAGGAAACACTCCTGGCCACCTACGACTCCTTCTTCGGGCCGACCACCCTGGCCGACACGCTGCTGAGCTTCTACTGCTTCGACCTGATCATCCACGCCTGGGACATCCACCAAGCGACCGGAAACGACCTCGATCTCACATCCGCAGAGCTGGATCTCCTGGAAACCTGCATCCGGTCGTGGGATGAGGTCCTGTATCAGGAGGGAATCTGCAAACCTCCCGTCGAGGTTCCAGACGACGCAGACCGCCAAACCCGCATCCTGGCCCTAACAGGTCGCCGCCGCTGACCAGGTCCGCACAACCACCCAACGATCACAACAGCAAGCCGATGCGCCGGATGCGGAGTTTTCCCGTATCCGGCGCTGCGTTTTCCACTACCGGCGTTCCGGCTCTCCCCATGTCATCATGCAGGTCTTTCTCGATCGCACTTCGACCACGTCGCAATTCCAGACGACCGTTGCGCAGTCGACAATTCGCCCCGACCACCGGCCTGACTCCGCTCGCCAAAGGCACCACAGGCTTCTTCTCCGGAGAGTCTTTCTTGACTTAACATTCGTCAAGGCTTAGCGTCAAAACTTAAGACCGCTGTTCGTATTCCGACGCGAGGTTGTTCAACGTGAAAAAATTCCGAAATTCAATTACTTCGATGGCTAGGACACTTGTGGTGACCACGGCCCTACTGGCCACGTCGTCCCTGGCGCTTCCCGCCACGGCGGATGACGACGCAGATCTGGAAACCACGGATGTGTCGCCAGTCGGCATCGATTCCTCCGGAAATCCCCTGTCATGGCACCCCACCAATTCCGAGGCCGCCAGCTCGGCGGATTCCGAGGACTCCGTTGCCGGACACGAGTCAGATTCAGCAGAATCCGCACCAAGCAGCGTCATCACAGGGGACGGTCGGATGCAGCTCACCGATACCACCTCCTATCCGAACTCGGCCATCGTCTACATCACCAAGGATGGGAAGACCCACTGCACGGGATGGATGATCTCGGCGGACACACTAGTCACTGCTGGGCATTGCGTGTACAGCTTCGAACGCGAGGAGTGGCTCTCAGGACTGGAGTTCAGCCCTGGAGCGAACGGCTCAGAACGCCCGTTCGAGACTGCGAAGGCAGCACAGACCTGGACCGACACATCCTGGGTGAAGAAAGGAAGCCCTCTGCTCGACTGGGGAGTGGTCAAACTCGACAAACAGCTTGGAGAGCGCAGTGGCTGGTTCGGTTTCACCTGGCGTCCCGGAGAGTACAAGGACGTCAAGACCGAACTACGTGGATATCCAGATGACAAGAACCCGGGAGAACTCTGGGGCATGAGCGGAACGGTGGCGGTGAGCCGGGGCAACCAGCTCTGCTACTCAATTGCCACCCATTCCGCCCAGAGCGGATCCCCCCTCTACATGCCCGACGAGGCCCTCGTGATAGGAATTCACGCCTACGGGAAAGGCCCAGGACGGTTCACCAGCCGCGAATGCCCCAGCCAGTACAACGCTGGGACGAGAATCACCAAAGGACTCTTCGAACTGTTCCTCGACCTGAGGTCCCGGGCCAGCGCGGAATAACCCCAGCCGAAGCAGGCCCACCACGACCGCCGCATCAACCGGTGGGGCAGCATCGTGGCCTTCACGTGGGAGGGGAAGAACGCGCTACGAAAGTCCCCGGAGGACCTCACACTTTCCTCCCCGACATCCTGACCGAGCGACCCTCTCGGCACCATCGCGAGTTAAACGAGTCGATGACCCAGCTGAGCACTGCCCTGGAGAAGCACCGTGACCCGACCAGGAAGGCTAGGGGCAAGAAAGACACAGAACTGCGACGGTGACGTTCTCCGGGTCTCGAGGCCCCACCGTTTCTTTGACACGGATGCCCCACAGCCCCGGAAGAAAAGGGATCAGGGACCCTTGCAAGGAAATCACTGACCCCGGAGTTCGGCAGGCTCAACACGCACTTATTTTGCGGACAATCTGAAAGACCTAATACAATAAACCGACTTCACCGGTCGCTATGACCGGATGCCCTGAAAGAGTGGCGAAGATGAAGGCTGTGAAGTCTTGCGATTTCCAGCAGAAAGACAGTGGGGGGTTGATGATATCGTCGCAATGGCGCTTGACAAGGTGGGATGCACGGCGGGGGTTCTACCCAGGAAGCCGGCATTTCGCTAGTTCACTTCGGCCTTCAAACCCACAACTCCCAGAAGTGTGGTCCCAGAAACCACACCCATGTCCCACAAGCAGGTACTCGGCACGCAACTGTAATCCGGACATGACCACTGCTCCCGGTCAGGGTGACATCCCACCTCATGTGAGCAAGAACAGCTGAAGGCGAGGTGCCTTGATGATCGTCATGTCCACAATCGTGGCCATTCTGATCCTCTGCCGGCTGCTCCTGAAGCATCTGGAAGCGCAATCCAAGCACCCCAGGGGGCGGATTGGTGTATGGATGATGAGGCTCTGGAACAGAGCCTATCTGCCCATGGTCGAATGGGCGCTTTCTCAGCTGCCACGTCGGTCCTTCGAGAACATCTTGGACACCGGTGTCGGCAACGGCGCATCAACGGCGCTGCTCCACAGCCGGTTCCCCAGGAGCAGAATCATTGGGATCGACATCTCAGAAAAAGCCATCGCAGAAGCTGGGAGAAACAGAACCGCCAACGTCTTCTTCGATGTGAAAGACGTCGAGGACACGGGCTATCCAGGAGAGTCCTTCGACTTGGTATGCGCTTTCCAGACCCACTTCCACTGGCCCTACCTGGAGAATTCTCTGCGCGAGTTGAGGCGTCTCATGGCCGATGATGGGCTGTTGATCATCGCCTGCGAGCAGAAAAAGATCTCCTACTTTCTGCCTCGTTTGGAGCAGGATGACGATCTGCGCTCCTGGTTGATTGCCCTGGACCTGAACCTGACACAGACGGTGAGAAGAGCAGGCTGGGTCGCGTACCTGGTCGAGAAATTTCCCCGGCAATCCGCACCAGCAGCAGAGAAGGTTTCCCGTGAGCTATTCCTCCCTGCTCGTGGATTCCCTGACTCCAGCCTACGGTGATCCCTTGAACGGGACGCCAGCACATCCACGGCGGCGACGCGGGATCCTCTCCACTGTTCAGCAACGTCGGGGAGGATCCCGATCACCCGAGATCGATAGATTTCTTCGGGCCCGGAAATCTACAACAACGGCAACCGCATTCTGACCGTGGTTCCCCGGCCCTGGATGGAGCTCAGTTCGCAGGAGCCGCCGAGCCTACGCAGCACAGCCGCCACCATCGGCAGCCCCAAACCGTTGCCGGGAATGTGCCGGACCTCTGTGGAGCGCGCCAACTCGCCCCAGACTTGGTCCACCTCGGAGGCCGGGATGCCGCGTCCCGTGTCAGAGACGTCCACCACCACGCGCCCGCGTTCCTCCAAACCGCGCACCTCCAGCATCGCCCCTGGCGAAGAGTACTTCACAGCGTTACTCACCACGTTGTAGATGGCCAGGAACACCAGGTCACGGTCACCGCGTACCGGCGGCAGGGGACGTGGGGCCCGCGGAAAGGCCACCACTACCTCGCGGTCACCGGGCACCACGGTCTCGATCACCTCGGCGACCACCTCCGCCACGTCCACCGGCTCGTCGGCCACCGGATAGGAGTCGATCTCACTGATCTTGCGAAGCTCGGCAACCAGCGAGGCCAACCGATCGATCTGCACGCGCATCGACTCCGTAAGTGCCGGATCCCGCACCTCGCCGAGCCCCACACGCAGGGCCATCAGGGGGTTCTTCAGTTCGTGGTCAAGGCGTCCCACAAAGGTGCGATGAGCCTCCCGCGCCTCCGCTCTGATGCCCTCCACGGCCTCCTTGACAGCTCTGGTGTTCCTAGAATGGTGCCATCTCAGCACCAGCACCACGATCAGCACAACCGCTCCCGCGAGCAGCGGCAGTGCCCACAGTTCAACACCCACCTTGAACATCTGGGTCGCTCCTGCGACCCGCATCCCGACAGCCAGAAGCACCCCCATCACGGCGATCACCCAGGGCCACACTGGTTTTCTCACGCGGCGCGCACCTCGGGATGGAAGCGATACCCGACACCTTGGACGGTGTCGATGACCTCGAGCCCCCGCGCCCCCAGTACCTTGCGAAGCTCGGCAACCCGATGATCGACGGCGCGAGTGGTGATAGCGAATTCCACCCCCCAGACCTGTTCCAGGAGATGATCGCGGCTGAAGGTCTCTCCGTGGTGGACCATGAGGTATTCCAGCAAGGCAAGGGCTTTCGGGGTCAACTGCACCGTCTGCCCCCGCGCGGTGACCGTTTTGGCCAAGCGGTCGAGTTCCAACCCGCCGCCCCGGATGCGCGAGGCGTGGGTGAGAGTCCGACCCAGCTGGCCCCGTCGTAGGACCGCCCGGATCCGAGCTACCAGCTCGGCGGGATCAAAGGGTTTGTTGAGGTAGTCATCAGCCCCCTTCTCGAGGGCGTCGGCCCGGGTTCCGGACTGTCCGACACCGGTCAACAGGATCACGGGAGTCCAGTCCCCTCCCCTGCGCAGCCTGGCCAGCACCTCCCGCCCATCGGCACGCGGCATCAACACGTCCAGGACGATCGGATCGGGATGCTGTTTCTCGACCACTTCGAGGGCCGCCACGCCATCGGCTGCGGTGAACGCGACAAACCCCGCCCGCTCCAGGGTGCGGGCGAGGTGGTCGCGGATCATGAGGTCGTCATCAACGACCAGGACCGAGCTCACGAAAGGCTGTTGTCGCTACCCGTGTCGTTCTTCTTCGCGATGCCCTGGGATGCGACAGTGTTGCCGCTGCCGCTGACCGTGACCTCGTCGAGGTCATCGGTGACATTGAGGCTGTTGCCGCTGGAGGTGATCTCCACGTCGTCGAGTTCCTGACCGGAGACGGAGTTGCTGCCGCCGGAGAGGATCACCTTGTCAGCGGACTCGAAGGTGACCTGGTTGCCGCTGCCGGTGATCTTGATGGTGTCGCAGTGTCCACTGAGGGTCACCACACCGTTGCTGGTGGAGACGTTCGGGTCCCCGACGCAGGGCTTGTCGTCGCTGTCGCCCTTGTTCTTGCCGTCGTTGTTGTCACCGGTGCTGCTCTTGTTGTCAGAGCCGCCGGCGCTCGCGGTGGCATTCGTGTCGTTTCCGTTGCTGGTGGTGGCCACGTTACCGGCGGATGGGGTGTTGGTTGCGCCGGCTTGGCTGGTCGAAACTGCCTGGGTGTTCCCGGCAGGTTTGGTCTCGGCACCGGCGGAGCAGGCGCTCAGACCCAGAACCGTGATGGCGGCCGTGGCGATGGTGATGCGGATCAGGGTGGTCTTCATGATGTCTCCAGGGTGTGACTGGTTTAAGGAGCAAGCGCATTGTGTCGGGTGAAAGATAGTGCGAGAACGCCCACCCATCCAAAACCGTGACCGGTCACGGATGAGTAGTGGGCCCGGAAGGTCAGTTGACGGCGTTCCCGGTGCCGGTATCGCTGACCTTCCCGACAGTTCCGGAGACCGTGACGGCATTGCCAGTGCCAGAAATGGTCACCTCATCGACGTCACCGCTGGAGACGACGCCCGCCCCGTCTCCGGTGATCCTGAGAGACGTGATGTCACCACCTTTGACGGCCACCCCTGTCCCCTCGATGATCAGCGTGTCCACCCAGTCGTACTCGACAACCGCCCCTGAGCTTTTGATGACGATGGGATCGCAGTGCCCGGAAAAGCGGAGCACGGCACCGGTTTCCTGCACCACCGAGTCCTTGTCGCAGTCGGCGGAGCGGATGCTTCCGGCACTAACGGAGGCCCCGCTGGGACCGACGCTGACACCGGGAGCGGAAACCCCGCTGGGACCGACCGTGACACCAGGAGCAGAAACCCCGCTGGGACCGACCGTGACACCAGGAGCAGAAACCCCACCAGGACCGACCGTGACACCAGGAGCAGAAACCCCACCGGAACCGGTCTTGGTCTCCTCGGAAGATGTGCTCTTGCTCTCTGTCTGCTGGGTGGCCGGGGAGTTCGTCTGCACCGGAGCCTGCTGGGAGCTACCGGCGTTGCCGGAGGCATCCTGCGGTGTGGCCTCCACACCCGCGGTGCAGGCAGCAAACCCGAAGCTAGCAACGGCCAGGGCGGCGATGGCGGTGCGGGTGAGGATGGTCTTCATGGCTACTCCTTGGAGGAATGTTTTTCTCGCTTGATGACTCAAGCTTGTCGGTTTCGGACCTCGCACGGCACGTTCGTCGCAGGATTGCGACAAACGCTGCGCTAGCTTGCGGACGCGATGACCTCACGCACCCACCGATCTCCCGTAGGCTCCCCTATATGCATGGCGAGTACAAGGTCCCGGATGGAAAACTGGTGGTGGTCGACCTCGAGGTGGCCGACGGAAAACTGTCACAGGTGGTGGTCTCCGGGGACTTCTTCCTGGAACCCGACGAAGCCCTCGACGACATTGTCCGAGCACTGACCGGTCTGCCCCACACCTCTTCGGTCGCCGACCTGGCCACAGCCATCAACTCCTGCCTGCCGAAGGACGCGCGACTGCTCGGTTTCACCCCGGAGGCCGTGGGCATCGCAGTGCGCCGCGCTCTGGGGCATGCCACGAACTGGGACGACCACACCTTTGACGTCATCGCTCCGGTCACCCTCGATCCGCGCCTGCACGTCGCCCTCGACGAGGTGCTGGCGGCCCGCATGGCCCGTGGCGAGATCGGGCCGTCACTTCGGATCTGGGACTGGGATCAACCGCTGGTGGTGATCGGTTCCTTCCAGAGCTACCGCAACGAGATCGATGAGGAGGGACGTGAACGCCACGGCATCAATGTGGTGCGGCGCATCACAGGTGGTGGCGCGATGTTCATGGAGCCGGGGAACTGCGTCACCTACTCGCTGCTGGTACCAGGCTCCCTGGTGGAGGGCTTGAGCTTCGAACGCAGTTACGAGTTCCTCGACCAGTGGGTAATGGGAGCCCTTGCAGAGCTGGGGGTGAAGGCTCGTTACGTGCCGTTGAACGACATCGCCTCGGACAAGGGCAAGATCGCGGGTGCGGCGCAGCGCCGGCTGACCAGCGGTGTGGTACTGCACCACGTGACGATGGCCTATGACATCGACGCCGACAAGATGCTTCAGGTACTGCGGATTGGGCGGGAGAAGCTCTCGGACAAAGGAACGAAATCAGCAAACAAGCGTGTCGACCCGCTGCGTTCGCAGACCCGTCTGCCCCGTGACCAGATCATCGGCTCCTTCCTGAAGCACTTCGAGTCGCGCTACTCCACCCGTCGTCGCGACTACACCGACGACGAGCTCACGGCTGCCGCTGAGCTGGTGGAGAAGAAATTCGCCACTTCGGAGTGGACCCATCGCATTCCCTGACCCGGTGGGGGTCTCAGCAAGACCGTGGACTTCCAGGGACACCCAGTATCGCTCCACGACACCCCTTGTGGCCGGTGAGTCTGGTCTCAGCGCAACCAGAACGTAAAGTGTTGTAAACGATGTCCAATCGTGCCGTCAGTTCAGGAGACCGGAGCGGACATGGTCAAAACACGAAACGGGAAGACGAACAACCAGGAATCGGCCCCCGCCCCACTGCCGAAGCGGGAGGGGCGCGGGGGCACGGCGAGATCCGCCCTGCCCCGGGATGCGGCCGCACCGGACAGGGACGCGTTGCTACCCGCCCCCCGGGACGGGGCACCGCTCAAAAGCGCCTGGCCGGAGTCCACGGGAAACACGTTCCCACCCGTACCGTCCCCTTTCGCGCCACCACCGACCCTGTGGGCGGAACTAGCCGAGACCACGGCGCCCCAGAGGTCCTTGTCCACCATTCCGAAAAGACCCGACACGGGCCCGACCGGTTCCTCGGTCGAGGAACCGGGTTCCTCCGCCGGACCGATGTCGAGCGGGCACCGGGAACTCCTGTTCTCCACCCTGGGCGCACGCGCCGCAATCCCGGCACGCCAGCCAGCACACCAGGCCGACGACGACGAGGACGAGCCACGCCGGGGAACACTGACGGACTCAACCCCGGCCTTTGTCTCAGCGTCCACTCCCCGCTCCCAGCCGGAAGCCTCGCCGGCCTCCGGGAAGACCGGGGGAACCGGTTCGACACCCGACCGCCCGGATGTGGCCGTCGACCCAACCGGTGGAACGGTGGAGCCGGTCCTTCCCGAGGACGGGAGTTCCGGGAAAACCGAAACGGAGAAGTCCGCATCCCCCGACCCCGGGGCGGTTCCGGGCATGGCACCGCCGGGCAAGGCCCCGGAACCGACCGGGAAGACCACCGAACCGGTCATGCCCACGGATGCAAAACCCCGGGATGGCGCCGATCCGCTCGTTCTCCCAACCTCCGAGGAACCCGGGGAATCGCCGGCCCGGCCTGTTTCCCCGGCCACCGCACCGGTGGCCGGGACACCACCGGGACAAAGCGATGAGTCGGCCGCTCCAGTGCCGATCTCCTCGGAGGAGTCGTCGGAACCAGCCGGGGAAGACGACCAGGCGTTCGACTCCACCACCTATTCGCGGATTCGCAGTATCTCGCGAGGACACTGGGGACTCGCATCGTTGTCGAGTATGGGGATTCTCCTGTCGACCACGGTGTTGGTCGTCGTCGCGTTCACCATTGAGCAGTTCACCAGCTTCGGTGGCCTGCCGAACTCCGCCGCACTGCTGGCCCAGATCACCCGGACGTGGGGACGACTGACAACCGATGGATTCGTCCAACCACTCGTCATCGCACTCCCCGTGCTCATCGCGCTCCTGTTCCCCCTATACATCGCGTTCTCGATCCAGAGCAACCGCAGCCCGGACCACGACGACCAAGTGACGAACGAGCAGGTCGCCCTCCAACAGGTACGGGAGGGGATCATCCTGATCCTGGCGGGCCTGACGGGAATGGTGATCACCCTGACGATTCCGTGGCTCACGGAACACGCACCGATCCTGCTCCCCCTGCCGATCGGCGGGGTGCTCACCTGTGGTTTCGTGATTGCCGTCCGAAGCCGTTCGCTGGAGAACGATCGGATGCATCTGGCGCGCTCCACCCAGCAGGAGGCGGCCCTCGCCAAGGCGAATTCCAGAGCGACCGAGGCCCGCCTCAGGCGGCAGGGAAAGGCTCGTGAACGCGGGAACAGGAAGGAGCGTAGACGCGATCGGAACCGGGCCTCGCGGGAAAGCCTGATCCGTCACGTGCGACGGCAACTGCTGACGAAGCACTCCGTCGTCGTGACCCTCGTCGCAGCTCTGAGCCCGGCACCCCTGACCTGGCATCTCGCTCGCAACGGAGCCGGCGTCTGGAATGTTCTGTTGTTCCACGTCACGGCGGTCGTGTGGCTCAGGTTCTTCTGGGGCTACTCCTTCACCCTGATGCGCAAGGACGTGCTGGCCGAAGCCATGAAACCCGGGAACAACCGCCTGGCCCGTCTCGGCGCGTGGGCGATGCGCACGACGTTCGAACTACTGACCTCCCTGGTCGCCCTGGGGGTGATCGTCCTGATCCTGGTGAGGCTCCCGGGGCTTGCCGAGCTGCCGTTCATCGTCGTGTGCACGATCTGCTGGCACCTGGTTCTCGTGGTGATCCGCTGGCTGTACCAGCAGTTCAGCAGGACGGGTCGCGGCATCCGGCAGCTGGATCGCCGCCTGAAACTGATCCGGCTGCGACGAGCGGTCGCGGAGCTCCGCGCGGGAATCAGCCAGCCCAGTTCCCGAGCCGGTGCGCCGGATCGGCTCTGGCTCTAGAGTTCCTGAAGTGCGCAGCATCGGAAGAATTCTCATCACCACCCGGCAGTTGTGGCCGCTGTACCTCGGTATCGTCGCCGGCGCCGTCACGATCTCGGCGACGACGCTGCTGATCCCCTTCATCATCGCCCAGGCCACGGACACCGTGGTCTCGGTCACGCAGGGAACCGGCGGCTCGATCGGAGGCCTGGTCTGGTTGGCGGTGCTGCTGCTGATCACCAGCCTCGCCAACTCGGCGCTGACCAACGTCACCGGCTACTGGGGTGACGTGATGGGTGCCCGGCTCCGGGTGATCCTCTCGCAGCGCTACTACGACAAGTTGCTGCGCCTCCCCCAGCGCTACTACGACAACGAACTGACCGGCACCATCATCTCCCGACTCAGCCGGTCCATCACCGCCATCACGGACTTCCTCAGGACCTTCGCCAATTCCTTCTTCCCCCTGCTGCTCACCATCGGTGCGGTGCTGGTCATCTCCGGTATCTACTCGCCGTGGCTTGCAGTGCTGCTGATCGTGATCTATCCGGCCTTCGTGTGGCTGACGACCCTCACTTCGAAGCGGTGGCAGGTCTGGGAGAAGACGAAGAACGAGGCTTACGACGTCGCGGGTGGCCGGTTCGCGGAGGTCATCGGGCAGATGCGGGTGGTCAAGTCGTTCCTGTCCGAACGTCACGAACTCGACCGGTTCTCGAACCTGTATGACAGCACCGTCGCCACCACCCGCGAGCAGTCGCGGTTCTGGCACTCCATGGACACCATCCGGCGGGCCGTGTTGGATGTCGTGTTCTTCGCGATCTTCACCATCATCTTTCTCCAGACCGCACAGGGCGTCTACAGCATCGGGGTGATGGTGTTGCTGATCCAGCTGGTGACGATGGCGCGCGATCCCGTGACGTCAATGAGCTGGCTGGTCGACACCAGTCAGCGTGCCATCACGGGAAGCAGCGAGTACTTCTCGGTGATGGACGAGCCGGATGAACCGAACAATGCCCTCGAGGTCGTCCCCACCACCGATCTGGTCCACCGCGGAGGCCCCGTGATCGAGTTCGACCACGTCAGCTTCAGCTACGGCGACACCTCCGGGCCGGTCCTGGAGGACATCACCCTGGCCATCAGACGCGGGGAACGCATCGCCTTCGTCGGCGAGTCCGGGGGAGGCAAGACGACCCTGGTCAACCTGATCCTGAAGCTTTACCCGGCCACATCCGGGCAGGTCCGGGTCAACGGGCAACCGGTGAACGAGATCCCCGTCGCCGCGCTGCGTCGCGAGATCGGGGTGGTTTTCCAGGACGCTTCGCTGTTCAGCGGCACCATCCGCGACAACATGGCCTACGGCACCGTGGCCACCGATGAGGAGCTCGCTGCTGCGGCCCGGCGCGCCAACGCCGCTGGGTTCATCGGCAAACTCACCGATGGCTTCGACACCGAGATCGGGGAACGCGGGATCAAGCTCTCGGGCGGGCAGAAGCAGCGCATCTCCGTCGCCCGGGCCCTGCTGAAGGACGCGCCCATCCTCGTCCTCGACGAGGCCACCAGCGCGCTGGACACCAAGGCTGAGCGCGCCGTCCAGGCCGGCCTGGACGAGCTGATGGAGGGGCGCACGACGTTGATCATCGCGCACCGGTTGTCGACGATCTCGACGGTGGACCGGATCGTCACGCTGCGCGACGGGCGCATCGACGAGATCGGTTCACCCGCCGAACTGGCCACCTCCGGCGGCATCTACGCCGAGCTGCTGGCTCTCCAGGGTTCGACCCGCAAGGCCGACAAGGCGAAACTGTTGCGCTACGACATCACCCGCTGACCCATCTTGTTGATGCGACCTAAGCTCGGGAGTGTGTACGTGGCGAAACACTTCGAGATTCCCGACGATCACCTGGCCGAGCTGCTCGGCCGGGTGCGGGCCGGGAATCTCGTGACGGTCCACGAATCAGGGCCGCAGGCGACCTTCGTCCCGTTCCACCTGGAGAGGCGCGGGACCGGGCAGGTTCTCGTGACGCACCTGATGCGCAACAACCCGCAGGCCGTCGAGCCCGTCACCGGTCCGGCGCTGGTGATCATCGACGTCGACGACGCCTACGTCTCCCCGTCCTGGTACGCCACCAACACGGACCTCCCGAACGTTCCCACCTGGGACTACATCACCATCCACGTCACCGGAGAGGTCCGCTTCACGGTCGACCCCGGGGCCGCCCTCGAAGCGGCCCGCGAACTCACCTCCCGGATGGAACCGCCCGAAGTCCTGGAGGCCGTCGGCGAGGAAAAACTGCGCACAATGGCGCGGGCGATCGTCAGGGCCGAGGTCGCGGTGGAGAAGATCCAGGGCAAGGCGAAGGCCAGCCAGAACCGCCACCCCGACGACGTCAGCAGCCTGCTGGCCCACCTGGAACACAAGGGTGAGACGGAATTGGTGAAATACCTGAGGCAGGTCGCACTCCCCCACGCCACCGAACGTTTCGGAATGATCCACGACCTGCGGGCCGGCCGGTCTCTGCCCACCAGCGCCGCCGGGCGGAAAACCCACGAGTAGGAGAAACCTCGTCCCCGTCATCGACAGAACCGATACGGGAAGAGCCACCGATGGCATCCGTCGGATACAAACACCGAACAGGAACAGCGATGACTTGGCACGATAAAGCCCGGCAATGGCTACGCAGGCTTTTCGCCACGTCCCGACGCTTTGAC
The DNA here is from genome assembly GCA_013333945.2 of Propionibacterium sp. Classification (GTDB taxonomy): domain Bacteria; phylum Actinomycetota; class Actinomycetes; order Propionibacteriales; family Propionibacteriaceae; genus Arachnia. The sequence continues at coordinate 1,615 of JABCNW020000109.1, read as the reverse complement.
GTCGAGGTGGTCCGGGAACGAGGTTGGGGATCGATCTGGACGGTCACCACGGACACGGGTCGCCACTGGTTCAAAGCCGCCCACCCCGCGTTACGAAGCGAAGCAGCGTTGCGACAGGTGCTGGAACGCCACGCCAGTGAGCATGTGGTACCACTGACAGCGGTCCATTCCGGAACTGGTTGGTTCGTCACCAAGGATCAGGGGGCGACATTGGCCGCCGGGGAAACAACGAAGGATTCCCGACACCTTGCGGAACTGGCCGTCGCTGCGGGACGGATTCAGCAGGCGGTACCCGTCGAGGATCTGACGGCGCTGTCCTTGGAACTACACCGGCCTGAGGACGCCGTCATCAATCTCGATCATGTCCTGGCCTGGTTCGCTCGCCTGCCCGCAGATCACCCGGCCCACATCGACACCGCAACCCGCGTGGATGCGCTGCAGGCGATGGAGCGTCAGGTGCGTCGCTGGTCGTCGGTGGATCCAGGCCTGGGTCTTGCTATCGACCACAACGACCTCCATCTCGGTAACGCCTTCCCCGGTCCGGTGATCTCCGACTGGGGCGACGCGGTCATCAGCCATCCGTTCTGCACGATGCGGACGGTCTTCCTCAACGCGACGAGCATCGGTGCAGATACTCGGATCATCGAGGACGCCTACCTGAGGTTGTGGGGAACGCCGGCGGATCTGCGAGAAGCGCTCCACGTGGCGACCCGACTCGCCGTGTGTCAGCGTCTGCGGATGTGGTGTCTGCTGAACGATCCCGACCTGGTGGCCACGTACACCTCCTACATCACCCCGATGATCCACGAGATCGGCAGGCAGCCCACCATCCCGTGAAACGAATCAACTCTTCATGGCATCCGGGATAGGCCGCGACCAGACCCTGTGGAACTCCGCCAACGGGACGCTCAGCAAACCGGTGACGTTCGCCTCCAGAGGCTCGATGACCTCGCCGAGCCGCGTCAACGGGACACGGTTCTCGCGGCACAACGACTCCACCCGCTCCACTGATGACTCGGGCATGGTCACCAGCGCCCGGGCTGCCGACTCGCTGAACAGCTGCACCGTCGGTTCCTCACCCGGCAGTGTGATGGTGAACCCGAAACCACCCTGCAACGCCGACTCCACCAGGCTCACCGCGAGGCCCCCCTCACTGATGTCATGGGCGGAACGCATGAGGCGCTCCACAGCCGCGTCGCGGATCACCCTGGCCAGCCTGGCCTCCGCTCGCAGATCCACGCGCGGCGGAACACCACCCAGATGCCCGTCGTGGACGGCATCGGCCCAGATCGAGCCCGACAGCTCCTCCCGTGCCGATCCCAGCAGCCAGATCCCATCACCAGCCTTCGCGAACCTCGAGCGCAGACGCTTCGTGACGTCGTCGATCACGCCCAGCACACCGACGGTCGGGGTGGGAAGGATCGGGGTTCCTCCGGTCTGGTTGTACAAGGAGACGTTACCGCCCGTGACCGGGATGCCCAGTTCCTTGCAGGCATCCACCAGGCCGAGGATGGCTTCGACGAAACTCCACATCACCTCCGGGTCCTCGGGAGATCCGAAGTTCAGACAGTCGGTGACCGCGACCGGCTCCGCCCCCGTCACCGCGACATTCCGG
>JABCNW020000108.1 GCA_013333945.2 Propionibacterium sp. | reverse complement strand
CTAAATATCGTACGCTTCAACAAAGGATGGCCAAGCATCCTCACCTACAAAACCAACCCAACCCTCCTACCCGGATGGCAGGTCCAAAAACTATACGACGACTACGGGCGCCTCATCAGCCCAGACAACATCCACCTACCAATGGTCATGAGCACCGTCTTCCCCCGTCACGAAAACCTCAACACACTCTCACACCTCGTGCCCCTCACCCTCACGCAAGAAATCAACAGTCTCCTGACAAAAGACGGCGGACACCTGCATGACCATCTCGACCGAGAAGAAAGTTCCTGAAACGTTGTGAGCCCGGCATCACCATGCCAGGAATGATCCGAGTCGCGGACTTCCGTCGGGGGCACGGTAGGAAGCCAGTACTTCGTCGTAGGGCAGGCGAATCAGATGTGAGAACTCGATGAGGCTCCGGCACCGGGGGAAAGTTGTTCTCAGCGACATGGGGATCTGTTTGTTCTCCAAGCTCAGGCTTCCCGTCAGTGGGGTCTGTTGAACGAGTCCCCACTCGGCCCCCAGGGTTTCGATCGCTGCGGGCAGAATGATCTGAGGCAGCTCCCGCGCTTCTCGGGCGTCGAGTGCGATCCGGCTGACAGCCCACTTGTACACGATCTGATCATGTGTGCTCCACATGGTCGGAATGCGTCCGTCGCCTCGTTCGCTGTACCCGTAGAGCCATTCATCATCCGCGCGCCACAGGTGGTGTGAATAGAATCCGCCATTCCACGTCATGGAATGCCCGCCGGGGGTTTCTGCCACCTGAGCTCCGAATTCCGACGCGTAGGCAACCAGTTCGTCCATGATGGACATCAGGCGTCTCCTTCCAGAATGCGCAGGTCAATGCATTCCTCGGCCGTCAAGAGAATTTCACCGATGCGGAAGAACACCTGACGGGCACCGCCCGGTTGACCGAACCAGGGGGGAATGATGCTGGTCACCACGTTCACCTCGGGAGGCAGATCCAGTAGCCGGTACCGGTAGTAGGGCTCCTTCACCACGCTAGGCGGGAGGGAACGTTGTTCGAAGGCGTAAGGTTCCGAACCGGGCACCGCACAGAAGTAGCTGCCACGCGGGTCGCCCACTTGGTCGAGACGGTCGCCGTACTGCGCGACGTATTCCAGAGCGATCGGGTTGCGACGCCGGATTCCTGGGTCGACGACCTCGCACAGCAATCCACCGTCCTCGGACAGGAAGGAATCGACCACCTGGTCCAGTTTCAGATTCATCAGGTGCGATAACACGTCCAGAGCGCGAGGTCGGTTCCCGCGCAGGATCATTTCGGTTCCGGACCCCGTGATACCTGTCAGGATCCTGCGATTTCCCAGCTGTTGCTGACTCCAGTCGGGCGCCGTCGCCGCCGCCCAGTATCCGGTCATGATCCGCGGCCAGCCCCTGCTAGATCGCACATCGTTCAGCCATCGGAAAGCCATCCATCGCAGCACCACGCCCAATTCAGGACTGGTGATTTCTGCACTGCGTTGCTCGCCGCGTTCGGTGTGGCCAACGCACCAACAGCCGTCCTCGATCCAGAGGTGGGAGACCCATCCGGTCTCCGTGGCGTGAAAACCGTCCTCGTCAGGAACCATCCGGAGTTCACGGGCGGCTGCCATGCGTTGAAAAGCCTCTTCCGTGTCCACCAGCGGGTCGCTCGTCTCCGCCAGATGCTCCAGGACACCGCCGTTCGGGTCGAGGTAGGCATCCAGGATCTGGTCGGGGCTCAGGTCCATCAGATGGGACAGGACCGCAACCTCTGCGGCGGTCGGAAGAGTGGTGAGCATTCGCACATCAACTGGTTCCTCTTCCAGACGGACCGGTCGTGCCCACACCCGAATGTCTGCGCTCTCCGAGGCTGAGGCCTCCGGAACCGGCTCAACACCCCACCCCCATGCGATTTCCGGTGCTGCCCGCAACGAAAGCAGCCACGGCCATCCCTGTGCACGGCGGTACTGGTTGGCGACGCGGCAGATCAGCCACCGCAGTGCCGCGTCACGATCCGCAGCGGTCAGGACGGCGACGCGCTCCTGGTCTACTCGATCCAGATGACCGACGTGCCACGTTCCGTCGTCCTCCCAGAACATGACGGTACGGGCGTTTCTTTCGCCCCCGATGAGCAGACCATCCTCACGGTCATGTACCGGCACACCCACATCGTTCAGGGCACACTTCAGCCGCTCCACGCATTCAGGCACGTTCCCGCACTTCCTCCAGGAGACCTGTTTCCAGCAGTTCTTCGACGCTGAGAAGACCTTTCCCGGCGTCGCGGAACAGCACCTGACGTCCCCCGCCACGGCCTCCGACGGCGGGAACCACCCGCCCGGTCTCGATGCGCCACGCTGGCGGCAGTTCCTGACCGGTCATTCGATACCGATGGTAGGGCAGCTTGGCTGCTGCTGGTTCGAGGGAACGTTCTGCGAAAACGACGGGGCGCGGAGTGTCGACCCCGAAGAGGTATGCCCCGTACGGTCCTCCGACGCGGTCCATTCTGGGCCCGTATTTCTCCAGGTACTCCCCGATCCCCCAGAACGTCTCAACGCTTGCGGGATCCATGCCGTCTTGCACCGCGCCATCGCCCTCGTAGGGCCAGATGCTGTCACCGTTGGCGTCGCAGCAGTCGGCGACCCACTGGTTGTAGGAGCGGGGCTGGCCTTCCGTTCCGGCGCCGAAGTGCCACCGTGGATCGTCGATCAAACGAGAGCTGTCCGTCATGGTTCTCCAGGGTGTGTCTTTCCGGAACGGGGTGATCGCACAACAGTAGCGCCGCCGCGTGGAGTCGCATCCGCGGATCACGCCACTCCACGGGCCCCGCAATCAGGGCAAGGCCGACTGGATGCGCACACGTCGAGGGCCCCGGCGACCTGTCCGATCGCCGGGGCCCTGCGCTGCTGTTCAGGCCGGAGTGGTCACTCCTCGCGCTGGAAGCTCATCGTCGCGGCGTACGCACCGGACTCCGAGGGCCACCGGGTGGTGATGGCCTTGGCGCGGGTGTAGAAGTGCACACCCTCGGGGCCGTGGATGTGGGTGTCGCCCAGCAGCGATTCTTTCCATCCGCCGAACGAGTAGTAGGCCACCGGGGTGGGGATGGGCACGTTGACGCCCACCATGCCGGCCTCGACGTCCAGCTGGAAACGCCGGGCGTAGCCACCGTCGTTGGTGAAGATCGCCGCGCCGTTGCCGAACTCGCTGGCGTTGACGATCTCGATGGCCTCCGCGTAGTTCTTGGCGTCGACGATGCACAGCACCGGGCCGAAGATCTCTTCCTTGTAGGCGGGGGCGTCGAGCGGGACGTGGGTGAGGACGGTGGGGCCGAGCCAGAAGCCGCCCTCGTAGCCCTCGACCTTCAGGCCGCGACCGTCGAGCGCCACCTTTGCGCCGCGCTTCTCGGCGTCGTCGATGAGCCCAACGATGCGGTCGCGGGCCTTGGCGGTGATGACCGGACCCATCTGGACGCCCTCATCGAGACCGAAACCGACCTTGATCTTCGCGCCATTGGCGGCGACCAGTTCGGCGAGCTTGTCGGCAACACCACCGACCGCCACCACGACGGGCAGCGCCATGCAGCGTTCACCTGCCGCACCGAAGGCGGCGGCGGCGATGTGCTGGGCGGCGAATTCGAGGTCCGCGTCAGGCAGGACGATGGCGTGGTTGTTCGCGCCGCCGAGAGCGTGGACGCGCTTGCCGTGGGCGACGCCCGTGTCCTGAATGACGTGCGCCACCGGGGTGGAGCCGACGAAGGAGATGGCGTCGATCCCGGGGTGGGTGAGGATGTTGGAGACCAGGTTGCGATCACCTGCGAGGACGTTGAACACGCCGTCGGGCAGGCCGGCTTCCTTGTAGAGGCGGGCGATGATCAGCGACGCGGTGGGCGTCGGGGAGGCGGGCTTCAGGATGAAGGCGTTGCCGGTGGCCACGGCGATGGGGTGCATCCACATTGGCACCATGACGGGGAAGTTGAAGGGGCAGATACCCGCGACCACGCCGACGGGCTGGCGGATGGTGTGGATGTCGACGCCGGTGGAGATGTCGAAGGAGTATTCGCCCTTCAGCGCGACGTTGATGCCGCAGGCAAAGTCGAGGGTTTCGCGGCCACGCTGGATCTCGCCGATGGCGTCGGAGTAGTCCTTGCCGTGCTCCTCGACGATCGCCTTGGCCAGCTCGTCCTGGTGGGCGAGCACCAGCTCGCGCATCTTGAACATGATGGCGGTGCGCTTGGCGAGGGAAACCTTGGCCCATTTCTTCTGGGCCGCCTTGGCGCTGGCGACGGCGTGGTCGAGGTCGGCTGGGCTGGCCGACGTCAGCTCACCGACGACCTTGCCGGTGGCGGGGTTCTCGACGGGAATCATGTGGGAAGGCTGACCCTCGTAGGGGGCGCCGTCGATCCAGTGGGTGATTGTGGTCATGTACCTCTCCCTGGTTTCTGGGGCATTCAGGCTGGTCCGGCGGATTGCGTCGTCCCCACCGGCAGCAGTGCCGACTGCACCGCGTTCGGGTCCGTCCAGTCCGCTGGCCCGACGACCGGAGCCGCCGGGAGCTTTGTATACACAATAACCCTCCGAGGCGGGATGTGCCACCCTGTAGCAGTCGGGATCGCCCGGGAAAGTCGGGTCCCGGCGAACCACCACCGCGGGTCGTGGAAATTTGTACTAACAACCGACGGGACGTTTCATAAGAACTTCCTCACGAAGATCTGCGCCATTCCTCATCCTCATGGGGTTCACTTGAATCATTCGGAAGGAGAAGCATGATGAAGTCGGAGCGAGACCGCCTCACCCTCACCCTGGTGGGCATAGGCGCTGCGGGACTGCTGACGGCGGGGCTGTTGTTCCAGCTCGCGCACCCGACGGAGCCCGAGAGCACCTCACCGGCAATTGTCGTCTCCCCCGCGACGGCCAGCCTCTCGCCGGAGCCTTCCCCCAGCGAGCCCCCGGCACCCACGGAGAATTCCTCGCCCGAACCGACGGTCCCCGCCGCGACGGAGACCACCGCGGCCACGCCGCCTCCGGAAACGACTGGCTCCGCACCTCGAACCACTACCCGGGCCACGAGCGCCCCGTCCACCACAAGTCGCGCGAGGACCACCACGGTGGCACCCGCCCCCCCGAAGAAGGTCAGCGACGACGACGATGACGACGACGACAAGAAGAGCACGACGAGGACGACCAAGAAGGACAGCGACGACAACGACCGCGACGACGACTGATCGCTGAGCCCGGTTCGCCGGCCTCTGCCCCAGAGACCCACGTGGTCGCAGAAAGGCTCCACGTCTCACCGGCCCCACTATCCTATTGTCAGGGCAGCGCCGGGAGGAGCCAAGGATGTCAAAACGGTCCACGCGATCATCTGATCCTGGCACGTCGGTGTGGTGGCTGGTTCTGCCGCTCGCCGGGGCCATCGTGGGCGCCGTAATCCCCCTCCTCAGCCCCCTCGGAGGGTTGTGGAGCGTGCTCGGTTCACTTCTGGGGGCCTTTGTGGGCGTTGTCGCGGATTTCACGCCGCAGGTCAGGGACTGGATCTCGACACGGGCGCACAATAAATGGATCGCCGAGGTGCCTGAGGTTTCCGGTCCGATCGGCACGGCAGGGCGAAGGGCCCGCGTGCAGCGACCTCCGCCCAGCGTTGCTCACCGATCTTGGCGGCAAGCACCAAAGCGACGATGATGTAGAGAGCGCCCACAAGAGCCCAGAAGACCAAATCAGTCAAATCGACCCCCATCCCTGATGCGATGCTGCTGGCTAAGTGACAGCCACCATGGATTCCTATGCCGGCCCAGACCGTGCGCATTATGAGCGAGAGATAAGCAGCCACCAACCCAAAGCTGAACGGAATGGCCAGGTAGACGACAACCCCCAGAACATCCTGTTGGCCATTCTCGGACAATATATGCGGAACCGTAAAGACGATCACCGAAATCCAGACAGCACGCTTGGGATGATCGGAGAAACTCTGTAGAACATACCCTCGCATGATGGCTTCCTCGCCAATACCCTGCAACAGGTAAGCACGCGCAAAATCAACAAGAAAGCCGATGCCCACAACCCACCACGGTATCGTGGGATCAGCTGGCGGCAGAGCAACGGTCAACCCGAAAATGCGATACCCAAAAGCGACGAGGCAGACGACTGCCACCGATATTCCAGTGCCGACCAGCAGCGCAATCCCTGCACGACACCCGAGAGCCATCCCCAAGACGCGCAGTGGCCGAAGATCGGCATAGCGCGTAAGCAAGAAAGTGAACAGAAGGTACGTGACGCAGACAACTGCAGAGACCACGATGTACGGCCCAGCCTTGATCAAAACGGATTCAGAAAGGAGGCCCTCTCGAAGTGGAACGAGGAAATAATAGAGCAGCATCGGGGAAGATGCAGCGATGAAGAAGGCAGCGAAAACCAGGGTTATTCGCAACCAACCGGGCGCGCGCGGAGGCTCCTGTGGAAGCTCGGATTGTGAGAATTTTTTACTACTTTGCGATATCATGTCTTGAGTATACGGCTCATTCTTGGCAATTTCACACGCTTGCAAATAAGAGACGGTCGAAAAAGAATGGAAAGCTGCACGTTTCGTGGACAATGACGAAACCTGTAGCGCTCCACCACTTTACTCTTGTTCGAGTGTGTTGATAACCCAGTCGATCATGGGGTTGGTTTCGGTGCGGATGCCGG
>JABCNW020000107.1 GCA_013333945.2 Propionibacterium sp. | reverse complement strand
TTCATCGCGGTCTCCACGGCCTCCCCGGCGAACGACATGATGCCCACCGCGACGAGGCATGCGTCGAGGCGTCGTTCAAACCCTGACACGTTGTCGCCTCTCTTTTCACATCCCGGACATGACTGCGGCGCGAAATCCCGCCGGTCCACTATTGGCCCCATGGCTTCCGAGCAAACCCCAGGGACCACTCATCGATACACCCACGGCCACGGTGCGGCGGTCCTGGCCAGCCACTCCCGTCGCACCGCCCAGGACTCGGCGGGATACCTGCTCCCCCACCTGCGACAGGGCATGAACCTGCTCGACGTCGGCTGCGGACCCGCCTCCGTCACCGCCGACCTGGCTGAGCTCGTCGCGCCCGGAAGGGTCGTGGGGCTCGACGCCTCGCCCGCCGTGCTCGATGTCGCCCGGGCGCTCCTGGCAGAACGGGGCCTTCGAGACCGGGTGGAGTTGATGGCAGGCGACGTGTTCGCGCTGCCCTTCGACGACGACACCTTTGATGTCATCCACGCCCACCAGGTGCTCCAGCACCTGGACGATCCCGTGGCGGCGCTCGCCGAGATGCGTCGGGTGGTCCGTCCCGGGGGGATCGTCGCTGCGCGCGACGCCGTGTACTCGGCAGATGCGTGGTTTCCCCAGCCCGCGGGCATGGATTCGGGGCTGGAGGTCTACATGGCAACGGCCCAGGCCAACGGCGGGGAACCCGACGCGGGCAGCAGGCTGCTGGCGTGGTCGCGGGCCGCGGGTTTCCGGGATGTGACGACGTCGGCGTCGGCCTGGTGTTTCGCCACCGAGCAGGACCGCGCCTGGTGGTCCGGCACCTGGGCGGAGCGGTGCCTGACCTCGTTCGGCCCGCGGGCGGTAGAACTCGGCCTGGCCACGACAAGCGACCTGGAGACGATGGCTGAGGCCTGGCGGCAGTGGGGCGCCAGCGAGGACGGCTGGTTCGTCGTCGTCCATGGTGAAGTCCTGCTCCGCGCCTGAACCGGCATCAGTTCAGGGCCTTCATCGCGTTCCGGGATGGGCAGGTCGCCCACTCCCCCAATCTCCTGCGCGGCCTGCATGAGGGCCAAGCCGCTGTTGGGACGGGTCACACTCTTGGTCAGGATGTCGCGAGCCTCGGACAACGATGGATGCCACCGCAGCCACCTCCCTCAAGCGATATCAAGCATGATGTCACATCGCCCGCAAGAGGCGCATCGAGAGCCATGCCACTGGATCATGAAGACCCCGGAGCCAGGAGAGAACGTGTACACATCATCGACACGTCCGCAAAACGTGTCGAAAAATCACCCAAATTTCGACACGCCCCGCCGAGGGGCGTGAGGTCATTCTGGATCGCCTGAGCTCGTGGGAGAAGTTCCTGCACGAGCGACCACGGCGTGGACCCACTCGTGGTCATGGCGTTGGCCCATTATCAGTTCGAGGCCATCCACCCCGATCGCAAGATGCTGGACTCAGTAGTGGTAGCGAGCCTGAAGGATCACCAGGTCGTCTCCGTCGACGAGATACACGAGCCGATGCTCTTCTGTGATGCGCCGCGACCACGCCCCGGTTGCCCCATACCTGAGTTGCTCGGGTTTCCCGATCCCACCGAAGGGATCACGGAGGCAGGCGTCGATGAGCGTGTTGATCCGCTTGAGAATTCGGCGGTCCGCAGCCTGCCAGCACGTGTAATCCTCCCAGGCCGAGGGAGCCCACGCCAGGCGCACCTCAGTCCCCCCGAATGAGATCGTGTTCCTCGGTCCGCCCTTCCCGGGCCCTCTCGTAGGCGTCAAGCAGCCTGCGGGCATTGGCGGGGGAACGGAACAGGTATGCCGTCTCCTGCCACGCGGCGTATTCATCGGCAGACATGAGAACGGCGTTCCCCTTGCGGGAAACGATCTCGACGGCAGTGCAATCGTCATTGACCTGCTCGATGAGCGGGAACAACGTCCTGCGGGCCTCGCTGGCACTAATGGACACGTACACCCCTCCCCTGAAAGTGGTACGGAACAACGGTACCAATCATCGCGCTTCGTTGCTGTTCTTCCCGCACACCAACCAGGCTCTGGAGTAGGGATCACGGTTACGCAACCGGGATAGTCACAGCCCGTCGATGGCGGTCTCGATCATACGGAGGGCCTGTCGCTCGAAGGCGGGATCCGGGTTGACGAGCATGTGGATGGCGAGCCCGTCCACCAACCCGTGCAGGAATGTTGTCGCCCCTTCGACGTCGAGGTCCGGTGCGGTGAGCCCAGCCCGGTGAAGGTGGGCGACCATGTGGCGGCAGGCGTCCCGAACCGTTGCATGGGCCACATCCAGGACCTCCTTGACACGCTCGTCACCGGGGGCCTCGGCTACGAGCGCGACGTTGACCTCCATCTCGGCCCGCCGTTCGGCGTCGAGGGGCAAAAGCTCCTTGATGACGGCGAGGACGAGCGCACGAGGATCCGGTTCGTGCAGATGTCCCTCGATCCGTCCCTGCGCGCGCCGCCCCACCAGCTCCGTGGCATGCACGAGCAGATCGGCCTTGCTGGGGAAGACATGCCTGAGCGAGCCGGTGGAGATCCCGGCCTCCGCCGCGACGGTGCGGATGGAAACCCCGCTGATGCCCTGGGCATGGATCACCCGCCAGGTCGCCTCGGCGATCTCCTCCCTGCGCCGGTCGTGATCAATGAGTTTGGGCATCCTCCATGGTAGCGCATTCGTGTTACTATAATTTTTACTAGCACGATCGTATTAACAACTTGGAGGGTCGATGTCTTCTCTCGATGCCCCGGCACCGTCGCGGGAACGCCAGACGCTGAACGGCGCGATACTCGCCAGCGGCGTGGATCAGGCCATCCAGTTCGTTCTTCCCCTGTTCGCCGGCGCGATACTTGGCCTGCCCCCGTGGCAGAGCGGAATGCTGGTCGCAGCGAACGCGCTGGCGACATTCGTGGCTCGCCCGCTCGCCGGCGTGGTCGTGGACCGCGCGGATCGAGGCGTCATCGCCGGCGCAGGTGCGGGGGTGTTCGCTGTCGGGTGCGGACTCTACGCCCTGGCAACGGGCCTGCCGCTGGCGCTGATCGCCGCGATCGTGACCGGGGTGGCCGAGGCCTTCTTGTGGGTGGCGATCCGGGCGATCATCGGCGAGCGCCTGTCCGAGGACTCGGGCGTGTTCGCGAAGCTGGTGGCTGCAGAAGAAACCGGGGGCTGGGTGATCATGGTGCCCGCGATTTTTCTGCTGTCCGCTGCCGGATATCAGTGGATGTTCGCCGGCGTCGCCGCGTGCTGCCTCGTAGCCGCCCTGGAATTTCTCAGCCTGCCGCGACGCGACGCGCCAGATGACGCGCTCGCCGGCGCGGAGCTGTCGGGCACGTCACTTCGGGGGCTCGGCGCCAGGCTGCGACCGATGCTCGCGGTCGTGGTAGTCACGATGACCGCGGAGACGACGATCAGTCTGCTGTTGATCCTGCACCTGCAGCGCGGATTCCATCTCGGGGCGGTGCAGGTCGCCTACGTGTTTCTGCCCGGAGCCGTCGCGATGAGCTTCCTCCCGCCCCATCTGCACCGCCTGGTCGTGCGGTTCGGTCGCCGCAGGATGCTGATGCTCGGTTCCGTGGCGAGCGCGCTGTTCGCCGTCGTCCTCGCTTTTGCACCGAATCCGCCGTGGATCGCAGCGCTCTGGATGCTCTCCGCAGTCACGTGGTCCTGCGTGATTCCAGTGGAGCAGTCCGTGATCGCCGAGGCGGCGGGCAGCACGCATCTCGGTCGCGGATTGGGCCTCTACGAGGCGGCGTGTCTTGCCGGGGCAACCATTGGTTCCCTCGCCGCCGGCTTCCTCTACGAATCGGGAAGCTGGCTGCTGGCCTGCGCTATGTGTGCGGTGATCATCGCTTCCGGCGCCGTCGTGATCCCAGCCGCAGTGAAACGCCTCGGCGTCACCGACCACCCCGCGCCACCAGGCGATGACCTTTCCGACCCGACGCCGCTCACGAGGCGTTGAAGGCCGTGCGCTTCCCTTGCCAGCCGGTCGCACGCAGGAACTGTTCCCATGTGAGGGCATCCGGGTTGATGCGACGGCTCCATTCCAGGTCGCGTCCCAGCCTGAAATAGCCATGATCCACGGCGTAGTTCACCATGCCCAGGAGTTCTTTCACATGCAGTTCATCCGACGCGAATTCGGGAAACCAGCGGAGCATTCCGTCGCGCGTGAATGCATTGCGATACTCGGCTCTTATTCCGGTGACCTTCTGGAAGGTCTCCACCATTTCCCGCGGTGAGATGATGTCCCCCACCAGCGGGAGGGTCTCTCCTTGGTAGAGCTCGGGGCGCGTGAGGATTTCGAGGACCGCCGGACCTGTCGCGGTCAGTGGATTCACGAAGGGCGCACGGAAATCCTCAGGCAGGTAGATGGGCAGCAGGAGAACATCATCTTCCATGCGTGGCACGTAGTATTCCAGCAGATTGGTGTAGAAGAAGGCCAGCATCACGAAGGTGTGCGCGACAGGCAGCGTACGGATGTGGTCTGCGATCCGCGCCTTGTCGGTGAAGTGCGGAGCGAACAGCTTGCCGCCCGAGATTTCGTCCACGTTTTCAAGGGTGCTGAAGACGATGTGCTCGACACCCGCCTGCACCGCCGCATCCGCCAGGCGGCATCCCAGCTCGAACTCACGCGAGTTCTCCGGATGCATGGGCGGGGTCACGAGGAAAGCGCTCCGCGCGCCCCTGAAAGCGGCGAGCCATTCGTCGTCATGCCCCAGCTCCAGCGGGGCCGCGGCGATATCTGCGCCCAGCCTCGCGAGTTCCCGCGCCAGCGGGGATGATGGATCTCGAGTGAGTGCGCGCACCCGGAAGCGCCCGTCGGCCAGCAGCGTCTTCACGACGCTGCGGCCCTGTTTGCTGGTGCCGCCCGCGACGGCGACGAGTGGTGCGGTGGAGGTCATGGTGTTTCTCCCTTGCGTGATGAGCGGTAGGGTCATGTACGACTTTCAGTGTGGGACCATGGATCCCCGCGATCAAGAACTATCCTTTCTGATACCACCTCGAAGACTGCAGGAGCACAGTGTGAAACTAGAGTGCGTCAGCGATTTCGTGAGCTTGGGAGAAAAGACGTATCCCTGCCCTATCAGTGTTGTAATGGATCTGGTGGGCGGAAAATGGAAGGCCGTCATCATCTACCATCTGGAAAACGGTCCAAAACGTTTCGGAGAATTGCGTCGTGCACTCATCTCGAGCACAGAAACCGTGCTGAGCAACCAGCTCAAACAATTGGAGCAAGACGGCCTCGTATCGCGGCAGGTCTTCGGAACCAAACCGCCCCTGAAAACGGTGTATTCGCTCACCGATTTCGGACGCACATTCCTGCCCGCGCTGAACGCCCTGACCCAGTGGGGCAATCAGGTGGTGAGCGAGCGGGGACACTTCGGGCCGGCATAGCCACTTCCCTGACCCCGGTTGTCTCCGTCACATCCTGCGAACCGACTCCTGATCAGGCTGATCTGACCAGCCCCATACCCTGCCCTCACGTGAAGATTTCTCCTCACATCACCCTGGGCCTGCTGTTCATCGTCACACGTTCATGGCTGCCGACCCCCACTCGGGTCCAATATCAGGGGACGCTGCCGATCCCGGCTGACTAACCGGGAAGGTTGTAGGCCGACAGGCGAACCCTCCGCTTGGAATGGCTGACCAGGGCGTAGCGGCAGTTCTGCAAGGTGCCGAGTTTCGTCGACAGCTCGTCGGGCAGGCCCAGCAGCCGGGCGATCCCGACCCGGATGGCCAGGCCATGGCTGACGATCATGACGGTCTGGTTCTTGTTGTCCTTGATGATCTCGAACAGCGCCTCGCACACCCGGTCGGCCACCTCAGCCGCGGTTTCACCGGTATCCGAGCGTCGGAAGTCCTGTCCGCTGCGGCGGAACTTGACCACTTGGGGAAACTCCTGTGACACCTCGTCGATGCTGCGTCCATGCCAGGAACCGCAGTGGATCTCCCGAAGCCTTTCGTCGGTGTGTACCTCGTGGCCGGTCAGTTTTGCGACCTCGTCGGCGGTCTGTGTGGCTCGCAGAAGATCGGACGCATAGATCGCGTCCGGTTCGAGAGCTGCCATCGATGCCGCGACCGCCCGGGCCTGTCCGAGGCCCACATCGTTGAGCGGCTCGTCCAGCTGCCCCTGGAACACCCCGAGCGCGTTCAGTCTGGTTTCGCCATGCCGGATCAGGATCAGTGTGGTGCTCACGATACCTCGATGCTTTCCTTCGGGGTCCTGGTCAATGTCCAGCACAACCGCTGGCAGGTCCTTCCACAGCCGTTCCCTGGAGTAGTGGATGAGATCGCCATGGCCGGCACCTCAAGCAACGATACCTTGCTGGCCGGCGCATCCACGTCTCCTGCTCTCGGTTTTCTCCGGCACATCCCGCGCACAGGCTCCTGATCAAACTGATCTGACGGCCTCATACCCTGATCCTTGTGAAGAACGCTTTCCGCTTCTGCCTGGGTCTGTTGTTCATCGTCGCGACCTCCTGGTTGCCGGCCCCGGCACAGGCGTGCGCCTGCGGGGCCCTGGTGACCGACTCGGCGGCGAACATCAATGCGGAGACCGCGTTCGTGGTGATGACCGATGGGCGAGAGCGCATCGACATGGTGATGCACCTCGACGGTGAGGCATCCACAGCGGCCTGGATCATGCCGCTACCTCCCGGAGGGAAGGTCAGCCTGGGCGACAAGGACGTCTTCGATCGCCTGAAGCAGCTGACCACACCTCGCCCCCGGCACGTGCTGCAGTTTCTGCCCGATTTCCGGGGTGGAGGATCACGATCCGGCACCGACAACTCCAAGGCAGGAGCCGCCCCCGGGGTTCAGGTCGTCGACGTCCAGACGGTGGGTCCGTTCGAGGTGACCACCCTGCAGGGCACCAGCGCCGCTGCGGTCAACGACTGGCTGGAGACCAACGGTTTCCCGACCCGGCACGAGGTGGAACCAGCCTTTCAGGAATATCTCGATGCGGGCTGGCAGATCACCGCGACCCGCTTGATGCCCGGCGGCGACTCGGCGGCGCTGTCGAACGGCCTGGATTCGCTGCGCATGGAGTTCCCCACCGCCGAGCCGATCTATCCCATCAAACTGTCCAGACACGCCCAGACGCGCCAAGGGGTGAGGCTCTTCGTGCTGGCGGATCATCGCATGGACGCGCAGGGACCGACGTCGTCCTCCCACGACCTGAACGTCACGTTCGCCGGGAAGGTCCCCACGGCAGAGGTGGGTCTCGGAGATGGTGAGCGCTACCTGACGGCGCTGGAGGGCAAC
This sequence comes from Propionibacterium sp., assembly GCA_013333945.2. Classification (GTDB taxonomy): domain Bacteria; phylum Actinomycetota; class Actinomycetes; order Propionibacteriales; family Propionibacteriaceae; genus Arachnia. The sequence continues at coordinate 4,003 of JABCNW020000107.1, read as the reverse complement.
TTCGAACCGACAAAGATCAGCGATGACATCCGCTTCACCCAGGCCGATTCCGACGAGGAACACATACCCACCTACGAGGTCGCCATCCCCGTGTGGAAGGCCTACCCGGCACTGTTGCTGGTCGGAGTCCTCGCGTGGTTGATCATCCGCAGGTACCGCAGAACACGGATGACAGAACTCGTTCACGACCACTCGTGAACGAGTTCTGACCGATGGAAAACCACACCAGGGTGTGCCAAATACCTTGCCCGTCGGCCGTAGGTGCTGTCGGCGTGAAGAGCAGCGCGGTTCCTGCACACATCCCGGCCTGCCATTCCTCTCCGCTGCTGGGCAGCCGGAACCACAGCGCAGGAGGTCACGTTTGGATGTGCCGGCGCGTCACAAGGATAGACGGGAAAACGTCCTGTCCCCCTCACGACAAGGAGATGGTTCCACATGCAGCGAGTGATCGAGTTCACGACCGACACCTTTGGCGCCGAGAAGATCGAGTCGGCCCTCCAGGCGGCGTTCGACGCCTTGACCGAGGAATGTCCGGACGGGGTACGGCTGGCCTATTGGAAGGTGCAGGACACCAGCCGGTTCGTCGCACTGATCGATCTGGACGACGAGCAGAACAACCCGTTGCTGTCCCTAGACGCGACGGCGGCGTTGCCGAAGGTGATCGGTTCCCATGTCGAGAGCGGCTACCCGACGCCACAGCCGGTCGAGCTGATCGGTAGTTACGGTTTCGCTCTGTGAACTCCCAGCAGAAGCCGGGCGTCTTTGCCTCACAGCGGGATCACCTACGGGCCTTGGCGTTCCGGCTGCTGGGCCACGAAGCCGATGCCGATGACGTGGTGCAGGAGGCCTGGCTCCGCTACAACCGCACCGACCTGCATGAGGTCACCAACGTGGAGGCCTGGCTCACCACGGTTGTCACGCGGCTCTGCCTGGATGTGATGCGACGACGCCGCGCCACCATTCCGGCCGATGCCCTCGCCGAGCGCCCGGGGAATGAGCTCTCACCGGAGGCCACCGTCGTGCTGGCCTGTGACGTCGAGACCGCGCTCGAGGTCGTGGTGGCCGAGTTGAGTCCACCGCAACGAGTCGCGCTGATCCTGCACGACGTGTTCGGTTTCACATTCACCGAGATCGGAGGAATCCTGGGAACCAGCGAACAGGCCGCGAGACGTCAGGCCAGCCGCGCCCGCAGCCGCATCCGTCACCATGACGAGGTTTCCGCCACCGATACTTCAACGACACGGCAGGTGGTCGCCGCGTTTCTCGCCGCGGCCCAGCGGGGCGATGTCGATGGTCTGGTGGCCGTCCTCCATCCCGAAGTGGTTCGCACGGCCGACCCGCAGGCTCTCCCTGCTGGCGGCCCACTGCGCATCACGGGTGCCGACCATGTGATTGCGGAAACCGCTGCGTTGCGAGCCAATGCGTTGGATGCGCGCGTGCACGACTTGGCGGGAGGACCGGTCATCATGGTCGGAGATCCGATGCGACCCCACCTGATCCTCACGTTCACCATTCGTGATGGCAGGATTCGTTCCTACGACGTGATCGCCGATCCGCAACGACTCAGAACCGCGCTCAGGGCCGGTAGATCCCACGGCCGGAGGCCCCATGAAAGTCGTTGACCGGTTGGAGACATATCGCGACGACCATCCCATCACGAAAGTTCCCGGGAATTCGGTCGCCGGAGATCCTGAAAGTTTCTGTCACCTCCACGACGTACAGTTGTGCCCATTCACTCGGACCGGAAGGACTGGACTGCTATAGGTTTTGTGGACGGTAGTGAAAAACTTGGATTATGGTTTAGGCTGTCGTCTTGGGTTTCCCCCAGTCCTGATGGACTTCGTTCGGGGTGCGGTACCCGAGCGAGGAATGAAGCCTGGTCTGATTGTAACAGAGTTCAATCCATGATGTCACCTCTTTGATTGCTTTTCTTCTGGTGTGGTAGATCTTCCGGTTGACGAGTTCTTTCTTGCAGGTGGCGTTGAATGATTCCGCTGCTGTGTTGTCGTAGCACACGCCGGTTCTTCCCACCGATGCGAGGAAACCATACTTGTTCATGGTGGCGGTGTAGTCAGCGGACGTGTACTGCGATCCCCGATCCGAATGAAAAATCGTCACACCCTTGATGGGCTGGCAGTTCCGAACCGCCATTTCCAGACTGGCGGACCCTGCGCGCACCGGACACCCGTGACCACGTCTCGAACGCTGGTGAGGCATCGTGACGAACTTCCAGCGGCGGAGACCGTCCGTCGTATCCGTCCCGTACAGTGGGGCCATCCGATCCGATCGATTCGCCGCGACGATGGTGAATCGGAAAAGGCTCCGACATGACCTTCCTGCCCTCGCACCCCCTTCCCCCGGATCTCGTCGCCTGCCTTGAACGAGCCGATGAGGTGATGGAGAAGAAACCAGGCCTCGCCCGCGACCTCCTCCTGGACAGGGCCGCCGAACTCGGCATCTCCGATCCGCACCTCGTTCCCCCGTTCCTCGAGGAGGGCGCCCGGATCGCGCTCTACAGCGAACAACTACCCACGGTGAGACAGCTGTTCGCCAAGGCCTCCGAGGCCAGGCAGACTCACGGTCTGCTCGTCGATGAGGAACACCACCGCAGGGTTTTCCGGGAGCTCATCTCTCGTGGCGCCCTCGGCGCTACGGAGCTGACAGCCGAGGCCACCTCCCTGCTGCAGCGTTGCCCCACCGGTGAGGCCCTGGACTACTTCATCGGATTGATTGTTGACCGCGCCAGGATCGGGATACCGCCGTATCCACGGCTCGCGGACGATGTCCGACGCTTGATCGAGGCGTCGGGAGCGGATCGGGTCGTGGTCGAGAACCGTTTGCTGCGTGAGCTCCTCGAAACCGCGTACTTGTCCCAGGCGCCGGAGGATTTCTGGAAGGCCTACCGTGACCGACTCGTCTCCTTGGCCAGGCAGGATCCACAGGTTCGTTCGGCGCTTTTCGAGCTGAACCCCACCGAGGTTGAATCCGACACCTGGATCGACCTGATCGAGGCCACGGGAATCGTAGACGACCTCCGCTCTAGGAGCCGTGACGCCATCGCATGGTTGACGCGGTTCGTGGACTCTCGCTGGCATTACACCTACTGGAACCGGCTCAGCCGCCTGGTTCGCACGCTGCCCCTGGCCGGGGCGACGGTACGGTTCAAGCACCCCGTCACCCCTGAGCTGTGCGACGCGCTGCTCGAGGCGGGCGCTGATGTGCCGGAGGAGCTGTTTCCCACCTGGTTCAACGGCTGGATCGACGGCGAGAATCGCCCGGATCTGATCCATCTGGCCCGCAGCCCGCTTTCCCGTAGGAGTCTTCCCGCTCTTGTCGGACTGCTCAGGGAACATGCGGAGGTCCTGCTGGCCCACGAGGGCAGCCGCGCGATGCTCGGTTCGTGGCTCGGTTCGGTTGTGGACGAGTCGTCGACGATGCTCACCGCCCTCGAGGGGCTCCGCGCCGTCCGGCCCCTGTGTTCGTCGCAGGGGCACGCGCTGTTTCCCGAGCAGATGTCCCGGCTTCTGCAGCTCTGCGCCGGCCCCCGGCTCCTCGCCGAGGCTTTCCACGATGGCATGCTCACCGAGTACACCTGGCCTGCCCTGGAGGCGACGGTCGCCGAGCTGCACCGCGACGACCCTACTGCGGCGATCACCTTCCACGAGTCCGGGACTGCGGTCGGTGTGGCGGCCCGGGGTCGGGTGATCTGGCTCGACGGCGATCAACGCATCGCCGAGGCGAGATTCCACCAGCCCCGTCTGGGTGCCAGACCCCAGCACTGGCGTTACGTCCTGAACGGCACCGTCACAGGCTGCCATTGGCTGCGCGGCAGCACCTGGTGCCTCACATGGTCCGATGACCTTGAAACCCATCGGGAAACACCTCCACCGGAACCGCCAGCCGCCCAGGCGGGGCGGGCGGCGCTCCCCGGGGTCGGTGAAAGCTGGTGGATCGACGAGGACGGCGGCCTCCACCGCGAAGACGATCAGCTGTTGTTCCCCGC
>JABCNW020000106.1 GCA_013333945.2 Propionibacterium sp. | reverse complement strand
CGACATGAGAATGCCGGTCGTCCCCAAATCCCTCATCGCCTGAAGCACCGGCTCGAAGGCCGCCCGGGAAGCACCACCCATACGACGAACCACCATGACGTGCAGACCGACATCCTGGGCCTGCGCCATCAACGGCTGCAGCACCGCCACCGGGTTGCGTCCCTGCAACGCCACCAGGGCGTAGTCGTCGACCAGGACCCAGGCCTCAGCACCCGTCCACCAGGAACGGTCACGCAGCTGCTTCGATGTGACCTTGTCGTTCGGCATGCGCGTCTTCAGGTATTCGGCCAGGCCGCCGAGGTTCTCCTCGGCCTCGTCCTTGTTCGTCATGTACGCGGCAAGGTATTCCTCCGGCACCTGATCCAACAACGAACGCCGATAGTCCACCACGAAGATCTGCGCATCCTTCGGGCTGTGCGTGCGCGCCACTTCCTGAGCGATCGAACGCAGGAATGTCGTCTTGCCTGCCTTCGCGTCGCCGAACAAGAACAGGTGGCTCTCCTGACGGGGATGGAACATGAACGGGCCGAGGCGGGACTCCTCCACCCCCAGCACGAGCCCCTGTGCAGCAGCCGGCTGATCCAGCAGTTCCTTGACCGTGATCCGTCCGGGCAGCAGCCGCAGCTTCGGTCCCGGCTTCGTGGCCTTCGCGATGGCTTCGAGGGTCGTCGCCACGCCCTTGCCGAGGGTCGAGGGGTCGTGATCGCCGTCAGCACGAGGCAGCGCCACCAGGACGTGGTGAGTGCCCACCTCCTGGCCGCGACCGGGACGCTCCAGGGGAACCCCTGCCGCCACCTTCCGGTTGAACTTCGTGTCGCTAGCGTCGCCGAGCCGCAGCTCCAGCCGCGACCCGAGAGCATCCGCCACCTGCTGACGGAAATCCGCCCACCGGTTGGAAGACACCATCACGTGCACCCCGAACGACAGGGCACGCGCCATCAGCGCCATCACGCGCATGTCCAGGCCCTCGATGTCGGTTTTCATGGCGGCCCATCCGTCGATCACGAGGAACACATCCCCGTAGCCGTCGTCGAACCGTCCCTCGGCCAGTCCCTGCCGGTAGGTGTCCATCGAGTCGATGCGATTCGCGCGGAAATACTTCTCGCGATCATTCATGATGCCCTCGATCTCGGCCATCATCCGGTTGATCACGTCCGGGCGGTCACGGGTCGCCACACCCGCTATGTGGGCTGCACCCTCGAAGGGTGTGAAGGTGCCCCCGCCCAGATCCAGGACGTAGAACTGCACCTCTTGCGGGGTGTGCACCAGGCTCAGCTCCATCACCACCGACCGCAGAGTGGTCGACTTGCCCGTCAACGGCCCGCCGACCACAGCGAAATGGCCATTGGCGCCGGAGAAGTCGAACTCCAGAATGTCGCGGCGCTGCTCCAAAGGAAGGTCCACGATCCCGACAGGGATGCACAACGGCCCGCGGGCACGCCAAGAAGGAGAAATCAACCCCAGCTCCGGCACCACCGTGAGGTCCTTCATCATCGAGTCCATCGTGTCCGACACATCCAGCGGCGGCAGCCACACCTGATGGGCCGGCATGCCCTTGCCCTTCATCCGGGCGACGGCTATGTCCATCTGGGTCATGTCGTCCCACATCTCGTCGCCGGGTTTCACAACCGGACCGCTGGGGACGGGTTCCTCCACGGGCTCCTCCTCCTTGGCGACCAGCTCGGTCGTGAAGGGCAGGATCTTGACCGGACCCGTGCTCCCCCCTTCCCGGGCCACGGTCTCCGCCTTGCGGGTCGGCGGTGGGGCGGCCACATAGGAGGCTCGGAAACGGATCATCTGGTCCGTGCCCGGTTTCAGATACCCGACACCGGGGTAGGAGGGTAGCTCGTAGGCGTCGGGCACACCCAGGACGTCACGCGACTCACTCGCGGAGAAGGTCCGCAAACCAATCCGGTAGGACAGGTGCGAATCCAGGCCCTTCAGGCGTCCCGCCTCCAGACGCTGCGAGGACAACAACAGGTGGATCGACATCGACCGTCCCAGACGACCGATCGCGACGAACAGATCCACGAACTCGGGTTTCGCGCTCAGCAGCTCCGAGAACTCGTCGAGGATCAGGAACAGCGCGGGCATGGGCGGGAAGTCGTGCTTTCCCGCGATCCGGTCCGCCTCGTAGTCGGTAACGTTGGCGTAGTTGCCTGCATCACGCAGCACCTCCTGCCGGCGCACCATCTCACCACGCAGGGCGTCCTGCATGCGGTCCACCAGGGACAGCTCCGATTCCAGGTTCGAGATCATGGCCGACACGTGGGGCAGATCCGACATGCCCGCGAAGGTCGCGCCGCCCTTGAAGTCGACCAGGACGAAGTTCAACTGCTCCGGCGAATGCGTCAACGCCATCGCCAGCACCAGCGTTCGCAGCACCTCGGACTTGCCGGAACCGGTCGCACCGACCAGCAGGCCGTGCGGACCCATGCCCTGCTGCGCCGATTCCTTGATGTCGAGGGCCACCGGTACGCCCTCAGGAGTCACCCCGAAAGGCACCTTCAGCCGATCGCGACCCTCGCGCCGCTTCCACTGCCTGTCCGGGTCGAAGTCGCGGATGTCGCCGCAGCCCAGCAGCTCCGTCAAGTCCTGGGAACGTTTCGGATCGGACTTGCCAACCGGGGACTCCGACTCGGGACGTTCCTCGGTGACCCACGGGGCCATGCGCCGCGCGACCGCCTCGGCCTGCGCCTCCCCCATGACGTCCGGGGTGGCGATGATGGGTTCCTGGTCGAGGAGAAGCAGCTCCATCTGTCCGCGGTCCCCGTCCTCCTGCCCGGGATGCAGGATCATGCGCAGAGTCGACCGGGAGGTCATCGGCCCCCAGGACGTCATGGTCCGCACGACCGTCACGCCCTCGGTCCCCCCGAAACCACCGAGGGTGCTGTTGACCGGAAGGTCCACGCCGTCGAGGATCAGGAAAAGATGCGGCCACGCCGTCGCCTCCGAACGTGCCCGGAACGTGCCGCGATCCGTGTACTCCTCACCGAGCATCTCCTCCAGCTCGCCAGGACCGGTGACCACCATGCGGGCCGGCCCCAAGGCATCGCTGACCTGCGTGGAGCGGGCGTGAGGCAGCCACTTGACCCACTCCCAGTGTTTCCGGTTCGCCTCGGAGCACACGACCGCGACGCGCAGGGCCTGCGGGGAGGCGAAGGTCGTCATGTGCATGAGCATGGCCCGCACCTGCGAGCGCGTCGCACCGGCGGGGCCGGCGACGTCGACGTGACTGAAGTCGCCGAGCATGACGCCGAAGGGCATCTCGTCAACCATCGAGTGTGAGTCGATGAACCGCCGCATCGCGGAATGACACACCACGTCAGGCTTGGCGAGGGGGGCGATTTCCGGCTCGACGAGCTCCATCGCCAGCGACTGCGAGGAGGTGCCCAGCCGCACCTGCAAAGCCATCATGTCGCCCGCCTCCCGTTCCCACAGGCGGGTGCCTTCCTGGGCGATCAGCACCAACGCATCCGGTGAGGGCAGATGCCAACCGATGTAGGCGCGCTGCTTGCGGGTGACGATGCGCACGGTCGTGCGGGTCTCGCTTAGATAGGTCAGGTATTCGCGACGCAGGGTGTCGATCTTCTGCCGGTGCCCGGAGACCTGGCGATAGATGTTGAACCCCACCATCGACAGCATGGCGACGATCATGCCACCGCCCATGAGCAGCATCCTGGTGTTTTGTCCCTGGGACATCGCCATGAACACCATGACGCCCATCGAACCCATCATCGGGATGACGGTCATCAAAACGTTTCCCATGCCCGCAGCCTCGGGCTGATCGGGGGGCGCCTGGATGTCGATCTGCCCGGTGGGAAGATCAGGGGCCTTAGCCTCGCCCTGCTTGGTCTGGGCCATTCCCAAAGTACTCCCCGTCTCGTGTGGTCTGATCACGTCGTATGGTCTAGGTACCGTCGAAGCCGGCACCCATACTATCGTCATACGATGGGTCATACTTCGGCCCGAGCCGCCCAGATCACCGATCCAGCACCATGGAGGAACGCATGTCCACGCCTCTCGCGTCGACCACGGTCCTGCACGGCATGTCCAAGCGTGACGGCGCTGTCCCGGTCGGAACGACGGTGGCCTCCCTGATGCGCATGTTGGAGATCGATCCGACGTCCATGAACCTCGCCCACCCGGACGGCACCCCGGTAGGGCTGGAGCAGGTCATCGGCCCTGATCTGCCGTCCGGCGCCGTGTTGACCCTGAGCGGCAGCGTCGAAAGCGCCACCATCGCCAAACAGGTCGCAACCCGTGCCGCCTCGCCCTGGTTGCGACCCACCCTGGTTCTCGTCGTGTTCCTCACCCTGATGACGAGCATCGAGACGGCCTGCCTGATCGGCCCCGCCCTCGGGTGGTGGTCCGTTCCAGTGGCCTTGAGGGTGACGGCAGCCGTGATCTGCGCAGTGACGGTGGCTGTTTCGCTGCGGTGGTGGCGACTCCGCAACACCGCCCCGGGCCTCCTGGCCACCACGACGCTGATCGGTATCTGCGGGACAGCCGCCCTGCCGCCGTCCACGATTTTTCTCTCGCAGCTGGCGGTCGCGGTGACCACATGGACAGCGCTGATGGCAGCACTGTGCATCTGGTTGATCGACAAATCGGCTCTCAGCGCCACCCTCGCAGCCGTGTGGGGAGCGGTCAGTCTTCTGGCGTCGTTCGTCATCATGTGGGACATTCCCATCACCATGGTCGCCCCCTTGGTCATGGCAGTGGCCACGATCGCGGTCTCGACCATTCCAAGTTTCGCGTTCCGTATCCCGGAGACCCAGTTGCTGGATCTACCCACCGTCACCACGTCCGCACCGACCGTGCGGGCTCCGCAGGTCGCACCACCCTCCCCCATTACCACTGGCAAGATCCGCCGCACAATCAGCGAGGCCACGGCCCGTGATCAGCTGCTGCTCATCGTGTGTTGCAGCGCCGTCGGCATAACCGCCTTCCCGGCCTCACGCACGATGGGCGCCGATCAGTGGGCCGGAGTCGTCGGCACCGTCATGATGGTCACCGCATTCCTGAGCATGGCGCTGGTGCCCCGTGCCCGACGCGACAGGCTGGGACGGATCCTGCCCCGGATCAGTGCCCTGCTGATCCTCATCGCGGCACTGACCACGCCCAGCACCTCCCAGGCCTTGGGGTCGCAGATCACCACCTTGATCCTGACCGTCATGGCAGCGACACTCAGCATCGCCGCCACGGCGCTCGCCAAGGCACGTCCCTCAGCGCTGATCGGGCGCATGGCCGCCATCACACAGACGTTCTCCGTGTTCCTCCTCCTACCAGCAGCGGTCTACGCCGCCGGGCTGTTCGATCTCGTCCGACAGATGACATCATGACCCAGACCTACCCAGCCCAGCACCTTCCCCAGACCGGGTTCCCCTCGCCCGGGCCCGACCTCCTGCCGACCACGACATCCACGGCCCCCACCGGGGTTCTCGCTCCCGCCAGCAGGGTGAAACTCGCGGGTGCCTACCTGACGGATGCGGTCTGCGTCGCAGCCGTCGCCGGCCTGGTCTGGCTGCTGTTCCCCTCTCTGGTCATAACCGGCATTGTCGTGCTCCAGATGGCGGTGGTATTCAGCCTGCTCCGCGCCCGCACGGGTCGCACGCCTGGCGCCCTGCTCACCCGCACTGCGGCTGTCACTGACGGCACGTCCCGAGCTCCCGGCCTGAAACGTCAGCTGGTCCGCTCGATGCTGATGACCCTGCTTCACATCACTGCGTTGGGTCCCCTGATCAGCATCCTGCTGGGTCGCGATGGCCAGGACTGGATGGATCGCATCTGCGGTACTGCCTCAGCAGATCTGCGTAAACCCGCCAACACGGCGGAACAGACACACGCCCAGAGCGCTTTCTCTCCGTATGGAGATTTCGCCGCTGCACAGGCCTTCACTCCCAGCCACGACACCGCCGTCCCGAGCCCGTCCCTCACCAATCCGGCATCCCCGTTCCCGCAGAGCGCACCCGCCGCGAACCCCGTGGCACCACCGACTACGACACAGTTGCCCTGGACGGGAGCCCCTCAGGCGCAGGGACCTTGGGATCTTCCGAGCGCTCCTCAGTCAATTCCCCCCGTCGATAATGGCTACAACGCTGCAGCACCACTGACTTCTTGGGGACAGCCCTCCCCTCAGACACCCGCCGCTGCGCCACCGGTGCCCTGGGGACAGCCCTCCCTTCAGGCACCCGCCACTACGCCACCGGTGCCCTGGGGACAGCCGGCGCCACAGGCCTTCCAGAGCCAACCCAGCGCTCCTCAGCCGCCTGCCTGGCACAGCACTGCGGCACCTCAGGCAGCTCCGCCCCAGGAACTGGTCGGTGGTGGATCCGCCGGCACGGGAGGCACAGCCACCACCGGCACCCCGCCGCCTTCGACCCCCGGAAGGGCTGCCGTCGACCACGACGAAGCCTTGGAAGCGCGTCACAACGCTGCCCAGAATCATCCGGTACCGGCCACGTCCGGGCCCGCCGCCCCCTCCACGGTTGAGGAGGCAACACCACTGCCCAAGGCACATCAGCTGTCGAGTCCGCACCGCGCCGCCGCCCAAGCCCCCGATATCACCCAGACCCGCTCCGTCCGGAGTCCTCAGCATTCCGCGGCTTCTCCGGCAAGCGCCGCCAACGATGAACCCATGGCGTGGCTGGTGGTCGACTCGGGGCAGCGGGAGAAGATCGACGCCATCCTGGTGATCGGTCGCGAACCCAGCAATGCCACTGCGGGAGAGCGACTGGTCGCCCTTCCTGACCCCACCCGCTCGCTTTCACGCACCCACATGCGCGTCGGGGTCACCGACACCGGCCCCTGGGTGGAGGATGCCTTCTCCACCAATGGGGTCACGATCCGCACGACAGAGAACATAGTGACCCGTCTGGAGAGCAGTAAACGCACCCCGGTTCCGTTCGGCACAACCCTCATCCTGGGAGAACGAACGATGAAAATCGTGGACGCGTAAGAAACGACAAAAGCTCGAGATTCTTCTCCCGACTCCCGTTTCGCAACGGTCATAGCGACCTTGTGCCCGGAAAAGAAAAAACCGCCCACCTGATGGGTGGACGGGACAATAATCCCTGACAAGAATGCGTCCACCGACCAGCAGGGCGAAACCATTCTCGCGGATCTACCCTCATGAAATATCGCGCGAGACAGCACAAAACAAAAATGGGGCAGGAGCTCTCGCTCCCGCCCCATTTTTCAGCGGTCAGGCCTCGAAACGGCTCGCGTTCCTGGCTTCGGTGTTCTGGTACTGAATACCAGCCTCTCCGACCTTCCCGTGCAGTTCCTGAAGGATGCTGTGCATATCGGCCATCTTCTGATCCCACTTGGCCTTGGAAGCCTGGTAGGCCTGCTGGGCCTGGCCGTCCCAGCTGCCGTACAGCTTCTTGACTTCGCTATCCAGGGTGTCCAAGGAAGTCTGAATCTTGTTCGACTCATTCTGGACGTCGGTGGCAAGCTGCTGAATGGCGGAAAAAGATACCTTGATGTCTTCGCTCATTGCTGTGTCTCCTTTGCTCCGAAAAATCAGCCCATGCGGGACGCGATGCCCTGGAAGGTCGACTGGTGCTCGTCTTCAGCCGCGTTGTAATCGGGCTGTGTGGAGCGCAGGTTGGCCTCGAAGTTGTTCAACTCGTTGTTGACTCCCTCAGCAGATTCCCGCCAGCGAGCAACTGTCTCAAGCATCGCCCTGGAGGCGGGGCTTTCCCAGCCACCGCGCACGGCCTGCGCGGACGAGTCGACTGCGCTGATGCTCGACTGCACTTCGTTGCGAGCCGTCGCGCTGGCGTCGGCACCAGCAAGAATTGCGCCTGCACCTGCGCTATACGAATTACTTGACATGTACATCCTCCAGTGAGATGGGTGCGGTGCGACCGACAGTTTCTGCCGCGCCGTTGATGACACTGAAGACTTTACTGCACGACCGGGTCAGGTTCCCAGACAGTCCGGTGGGATACGACGTCACCCCCGGAGGAAGTAACCTTGAGCGCGGACCTCGTTACAGTACCCACACGACGAACCCCAGCTTCAATAGACAAAGGAACCCGATGCCTTCAACCGGAAGCTCCAGCGCCGGCGCCCTCATGCCAGTTTCACTGGCCATGAGCGGCAGCACCGTCGACATGTCGGTCCCACCCAATGTCGCCCTGGCCGAGCTGGTCCCCGCCATGGTCAAGGCTCTGGGACCGTTGGATTCTGGAACTGCCACGAAGGGTTTCACGGTTCGCACATCCGATGGCCACGCTCTCAACCAGTCACGGACGCTGCCCGATCAAGAGGTGCGTCCCGGCGCGGTTCTCACGATCGAACCGATGGGCAGCAACGCCCAGGATCAGCGATATGACGCCCTCATCGAGGCCGTCGGAACAGCGGTTGCCGACAACTCGACGCCGTGGAAGAAAACCAATTCCGTCCAGCTCTCGGCGCACGCCTCAGCTGCTCTGGTGCTGCTCGCGGCCCTGCTCCTGGTCACCGGCACCCATGAGCCGATCCTGACGGCGGTGATCGGCGTCAGCGGAGCACTCCTGACCACCCTGGCAACCGCGATCGTGGCGCGGATGCCGGATCGTCCCGGGGCACTCTCCCTGGGGCACACCACGCCCATCCTGATCGCCTGCGCCGCCTTCGCGATCGCCCCGGGGGATTGGTCCGCGCTTCCCCTGGCGATGGCCGGGGCCGGCCTGTTGGCCGGCGCCACGGCCCTTCTTGTGCTTCCCCCGGAGCTGAGCATCTCCATGACAGCACCCATGTCAGCGGCTGTTTCCTTCAGTCTCGTCGGTCTCATGGTGTACCTCATGAACCTGCGCCCTGACCGCGCGGCCAGCCTGGTCATGGCTCTACTGGTCGTGATCACGCTCAGCGCCCCATGGGTGGCCCTGGCGCGGATGCCCGTCACCATCAACACGGACGGGGAGGACGAGAAGATCGACCCGACACAGGTGTACTCCCACGTCGGTGGCGCACGTGTGCTGGTCATCTCGTTGAAGGCCGGATGTTCCGCGGCCATGGTGGTCCTGTCCCCGCTGCTCACCACCTCGCCCACCGCCGTCACTTTGCTGGCCTGCGTCGGTGTGGCACTGATGCTTTCCACCCGGTCGCTACGGTCTCCGGTGGAGGTGCTCATCGGCGTGCTCACGGGTATGTTCCTGACCATTTTCGCCGCCATCTCAACCACAAAGGTGATCCCCTCGGCCCTGCCGTGGACCCTCGGCACGATCATCCTGGCAGCGGTCCTGCTGCTGGCGACCAATGTGGTGTCACAGAAGTTGCGTCCCTGGCTGACCCGGCTGGCAGATGCGGCAGGGATCCTGGCTCTGTTGGCAATCCTGCCGCTGACCGCTTTGGTCTGGGGAGTTCTCTGATGCCGTCGAACAAGGAGATCCTGGAGGCTCAACGTTACAACCGCCGCCGCCTGATCACGGCGTTCACGTCGGGGATACCGGGCGGGCGTGAGCTAGAGTCCAAATCACCCTTCGTCCCCCTGATTGTGGGCAGTGTTGTCGTCGCCATCATGCTGGGGGTCGGGGTCGTCATGAGTCGCTTCGCTCCCACCCTTCCCCAAGACTGGCAGGATTCCACCCTCATCGTCGTCAAGGGCACCGGAGCGAGGTACTACACGATCCGCGGCGTTCTGCGTCCGGTCACCAACATCACCTCCGCCCGTCTGTTGTCGGAAGCCGGCAAGTACAAGACCAGCGAGGTGCCCGCTTCCACCATCGACGGCATCAGGCGCGGCTCCCAGATCGGCATCACCGGCATCCCGGACGACGTCCCCAAGGGCGATCAGCTTCACTCGGACCAGTGGTTTTCCTGCGACATCTCCGGGAAGCCACACACCTGGGTGGCCCAGCTTCCAGCGGCACGAACCGCCCGAGGCAGCGCCCTGGTCAAGTCCCAGGACGGTGATGTGTTCCTGATCTCCAATGGCCTCAGACACAAGATCCCCAGCGGAAGCGGACAGACCCCCAACCCGCTGTACGCCCTGGGTCTGGACTCCGTCGCCCCGGTCACGGTCAATTCGCAGTGGCTCTCCCTCTTCGAACCGGGCTCGGACCTGAACTTCCTGAATCTCGAGGGCAATGGTCGGCCTGTCAACGGGATGCCCCCGTCGCTGAGCACGGCGACCATCGGCAGCGTCATCGAGGTCAAAAGCGGCGACTCCACCAGACGGTACGTCGTCATCGGCGACAAGAAGGCCACGCAGCTGACGAACCTCACCGACAAGCTCTACAGGACGGGAACTCCGCTCAACGCCACACTCGATGACATCTCGAAGATCGACATCGTCAGCATCGACGCGGCCAACATTTCCCCAGCCGACTGGCCGAAGAGCATCGACGACACCATGCCGGCAGGCTCCCTGCCCTGCGCCCAGCTCGCGAAGAAACCCGACAACTCCTCCACGTCCGTGCTCTACTCGATGACCAACCAGGACCTCACCGAGGCCCTCCCGAAACAGCAGGAAAGCAATAGCGGGAACTCCAACAACTCATTGAATCCGCCAACGGCCACCTCGGTCCGGGGCGGGTCTGGTGCGCTGATCCGCACCACGTCCGGCGGTAGCCTCGGCGTGGTCTCCTTGGTATCCGATCTGGGAACCCTTCACGGCATCGGTTCCCCGGCTGATGACACCCTGAAGCGCCTGGACTACGACGCGAGCAATGCGTACGAAGTCCCTGCCCCGTGGGCGGCGCTAATTCCCGAGGGAGAGGCATTGAATCCCGGGAAAGTCTGGGACACGGTGAAGGAACAATGACGAACCGGTACTCGCGTTCCCGTCAATGGCGGGACACAACCGTCCGGGCCCTAGCCAGCGGGGTCTGCGGTCTAGTGATGGCAGCGATGTCTGCGGTGCCCGCACGAGCAGACCACGCTCTGGTGCCTGCGAAGCTCGTCGAGGAGAACAGCACCACGCCCGCACCCACCCAATGCACGGTCGACAAACCAACCCTGGTGCCCCAGCGCCCACCAGCGCTCGATCAGCTCGGCATCGAGGAAGCGTGGAAGATTTCACGCGGCAACAAGGTGATCGTGGCGGTGGTTGATTCCGGTGTGGATGGCAACAACGTCCACTTCAAGAACAAGAACGTGCTCCTGCAGGGCTACGACATGATGGACGGCGGGGACGGAAGCATTGCCGAGGACCCGCATGGAACCGCACTTGCGGGACAGATCAGCGCCCGGGAGGTCGAGGGTTCCGGACTGATTGGTGTGGCACCGGAGTCCCAGATCCTGCCGGTTCGGGTACTCGCGAAAACGAACGACAAGGCGGAGGCCGAGAAGACCCGCGGACCGGAGCCCACCCACACCGCCGCGGGAATCCAGTGGGCCGCCGATAACGGTGCGAAGGTGATCGTCGTGGCCCTGTCCTCCTCCACCGACAATCCGTCGCTGAAGAGTGCCACGGAGTACGCCACCAGCCGAGGCGCCCTCGTGGTTGCATCGGCTGGCAATCTGGATCCCCAGAACCCTGCGAAGCAACACAACGTGCCGCAATACCCGGCGGCCTACTCCGATGCGTTGGCGGTGACAGGAGTCGACACCACCGGAGCCCCGTCGGACGCCGTGATCCACGGCCCACATATCGACGTGGCAGCACCGGGCATGAACGTGCTTACGACCTTCGTGGGTGCCGGGGACTGCGTGTTCTCCGGGGACAAGCCGTCCACCTCATACGCCACCGGGTATGTGGGTGGGGTCGCCGCACTGGTGGCTGCTGCCCATCCGGACGAGACCCCGGCGGACTGGAAGTATCGGATCCTGGCCACTGCCCTGCGGCCCACACGCTCCATGCGTGACAACACAATCGGCTGGGGTCTGATTGCACCGTACGACGCCCTCACCTTCACCAACGATGGAGCCATGCCCGGTCCTCCGAACCCGCGTTTCTCAACCTCAGCGACGCAGGAAGCGCCCACCATGACACCTCCTTCCCCGCAGAAGGATCAAAGACCGATGCGCACGATGGTTCTGGGAATCATCGCCGGAATCGGCTGCCTGGGGACTCTCGCTGCCCTGGCTGCTTCCCGTCTGCGTTCGCAGGATGCACCGCGCAGGAAACCACGCCGATAGCCCCCCTTTCGTGATCCTTCTAGACATATTGAGGCTTATTCACAGACAGCGTGGCGGCCAGTAAAACCCCTAGTCAGGGCGCACTTGAGGAAGGCTGTGAATAAGCCTCATTGCGTCAGGAACCTCCACGAACAACAGCGAGAATAGGAATCGACCGAGACGCTCCCAGACTTTCTCGAAAGGTGGACCCCTCAACCCGCATCCATCCACATGACTGGAAAATCGCTCCATATAAAGATGCGTACGTCGTGACGCCAAGCGGCCCCGGGAGAACGAGTTATATGCAATATCATCAGGGATGGCGATTGCATCGGATTTTCCTCGACCCTCCTCTCCTTAGAGTCGGCGCATCAGAAGCTTCTCGAACACAGGAAATCACGAGAAAGAAATTTCGGAGGATACCACCCTTACCACGATGGACACCTCAAGTTTTAACTCTAAAGGAACAGCTTTGAGCGTCAGCGAACTATTGAACGAAGGAATTCTGAGGGGAGCCACCGATTTTGTTGGACTGTCTTGAACGACTCATCACCGCCCTCACAGGCACAGACATAGGGGTTTATAAGGAAGAAGGTTTTCTGTTCTTCAGCCGGGAACAAAACGTTCGCGGCGTCTTGTTCTGGGACACCGACGGCCTGT
>JABCNW020000105.1 GCA_013333945.2 Propionibacterium sp. | reverse complement strand
TTCTACCTGCTGGAAGCCCTCATCTTCGCGCTGTGCGTCTCGGCCATCGGGGTGCTTCTGGGCGTCGGGGTGGTCATGGCACTGGCGGCGCTGCCGTCCTTGCTGACGTCGGTGGCCGGCTTCAGCATGGATCCCGGGGCGTTGCTGGCCCAGGCCTGGGTGGTCGCGGTGCCGCTGATCGCCGTGCCGCTCGGTTTCATCGCTGGCGCGGGTCGCAGGGCCGCCACGCTGCTGCGCGTCGACACGGACACGCTCCTGCGACAGATCTGACCCAAGGCCCCGGACGCCCTGGCCGTGGTTTCGGAGGACCCGGGCTGCTCCTCGCAGCCCGGGTCAACCAGCCCACGGGGCGGGAAGCAGCCTTTATCGCCGCCTGCCCGTGCCGAACAGGCCCCGGACGATCTCCCGGGTGACGGTGCGAATCACCTGCATGATGCCGCGGCTGGCGATCCGTTCCACCGCCGACGTGCGACCACGACCCGCTCCCGACGACCGCCCCTCCGAGCGTTCCGCCTGGCGCTGTTCCTTCTCCTCCTGGGCGCGACGTTCGGCCTCGGCCTTCTCCGCCTCGACGCGCTGCCGTTCCTCCTCGGCTGCCTTCGCGCCGGCCTCCAGTTTCGCGGTGAGGATCTCGTAGGCCGACTCGCGGTCGATGGCCTGCCCGTACTTCGCCATCAGCGGAGAGGCCGCCACCGCCTGCTGCATCGCGGCGGCGTCGGTGGGTTGCATCGACGTCTCGGGGGCCCACAGCCGGGTCCAGGCGACGGGGGTGGGTGACCCCTTGGGGTTCATGACGGTGACGATCGCCTCGCCAATCCCGAGACCCTGCAGCACCTCCTCCAGGTCGTAGCCCGACTTCGGGTAGGTCGACACCGTCGCCTTCAACGCCTTGGCGTCGTTGGGGGTGTGGGCGCGCAGCTGGTGCTGCACGCGGCTGCCGAGCTGCGCCAGGACGTCCTCGGGCACGTCCTTGGGGGTCTGGGTGACGAAGAACACCCCCACACCTTTGGAGCGGATCAGCCTCACGGTCTGGGTGATGGAATCGAGGAAGGCCTTGGATGCGCCCTTGAACACCAGGTGCGCCTCGTCGAAGAAGAACACCAGTTTCGGTTTGTCGGCGTCGCCGATCTCGGGGAGGGAACCGAACAGGTCGGCCAGCAGCCACATCAGGAAGGTGGAGAACATCTCGGGTCGCGAGGCCAGGTCGGGCAGCTCCAGCAGCGAGACGACCCCGCGGCCATCGGGGGCGACACGCAGCAGCTCCGAGGGTTCAAACTCGGGTTCCCCAAAGAACACGTCACCGCCCTGCTCGGAAAGGCCGACGAGGTTACGCAGGATCACCCCTGCCGTGGCAGCCGAGACCCCGCCGATCTCCTTCAACTCGTCCTTGCCGTCATCGGAGGTGAGGAACTTCAGCAGCGCGACGAGGTCCTTGAGGTCGAGCAGCGGCAGACCGTTGTTGTCGGCGTAGTAGAACACCAGCCCGAGGGAGCTCTCCTGCACCTCGTTGAGGCCCAGCACCTTCGACAGCAGGATCGGGCCGAACGACGAGATCGTCGCCCGCACCGGAATGCCGGTGCCCTGCCCGCCGAGCGCCAGGAACTCGCAGGGCGCGGCCTTCGGCTCCCACGGCTGCCCCTGCGCCTCGACTCGCGCAGCCAGCTTCTCGCTCGTCGCCCCGGGAGATGCCATGCCGGACAGGTCGCCCTTGATGTCGGCGGCGAAGACGGGCACACCCGCTTTGCTGAGGGCTTCGGCCATCAGCTGGAGGGTCTTGGTCTTGCCGGTGCCCGTGGCCCCGGCGACGAGCCCGTGCCGGTTAAACATCGCCAGCGGAATGCGGATGGGGGCCTCGACGACGGGCGCGCCGTCCATCAGCACACCCAACTGCACCGCCTCGCCGTCGAACCCGTATCCGGCCTGAATCGTTGCCACCAGTTCTTCACTCACCCCCCTAGGGAAGCACTGATCGGCGCCATTCCCGGCCAGGACACCCCGGGCGGGATGCGAGGACACTTCAACGCGGGGCGTTTCGTCGCCGCGACCCGCCTGACGGCGAGAAGGTTCCTTCTCTACGCGACTCGTTGATCGTCACCTCACGAGGGAGGGGGTTGCCCGGGTTATATGCCGGTGGGCCGATTGGCACGATGATGGCTAAACTGACCGGTGTGATCTTCAAGCGTGTCGGCGAGTCCCGCCCCTACCCGGACCATGGCTACGTCCAGAAGCAGTGGGCCGCCATCGCTCCGCATCAGGTGCGGCTGGATGAGCTGGTCACGACGAAACGCACCCTCGACCTCGAGGCCCTGCTGGAGGAGGACTCGACCTTCTACGGCGATCTGTTCGCCCACGTCGTCTCCTGGCGCGGCGACCTGTACCTGGAGGACGGTCTCCACCGCGCTCTGCGTGCCGCGCTGCAGCAACGCCAGACGATGCACGCCCGCGTGCTGGAACTCTCGTGAGAGCCTGAAACGTGCGCGCCTTCCGACTCCTCGCCACCCCGGCCCTGTTAATCGGTCTGCTCATCTTCCTGATCTGGGGGGCGAACCTGGGATGGAACGCCTTGACCGCACCGCTGCCCACCCCGCCGCCGCCCCCGTGCGTCACCCAGCAGGTGAGCACACTCACACCGAATCAGGTCACGGTCCTGGTCTACAACGGCGGCTTCACCAGCGGCCTGGGTTCGAAAGTCTCACAGGCGTTGAAGACGGCGGGATTCGAGGTGGCGAAGACCACCAACACCAAGGAACGCGTCACGAAAACCATCATCCGCAGCGGCGAGAACAACACCGACGCGGCGAAACTGGTCGCAAGCTATCTGAATGACGCTACCGTGGAGACCGACTCCCGCATCACCGGCACCGTCGACGTTCTGGTCGGCTCCGATTTCACGGGCCTGACGGAATCCGGGCTGACCGAGGTTCCGGTCGAATCCGGCACCATCTGCCTGGCCCCGAGCCCGTCTCCCTCCGCGCTGCCCAGCTGAAAACCCGTCTCCGCGGCACTCCACTCCACGGTGCGAGGCGATGGACTGTCGGGTATGTCACGCCACAGCAGGAAGCAATCCCTGAGTGTTCATAGTTCCCGCCACACGCACACAAGCGGTTTCATGATGCGACGAGGTACTTCACAGACCGTGTGCTGTTCGACGACCCCCAGCCGGAACGGGCCACTCAGTCGTCGGCCCATCCGGCGTCGTGCACCTTGATCGCGACCTGGACGCGGTTGGTCAGGCCGAGCTTGTCGAAGATCTGCGTCACGACGCCCTTGACAGTGGCGAGGCTGAGATAGTGCCGGGCCGAGATCTCGGCATTTGTCATCCCCCGTCCGATCGCGATCGCGACCTCTTTCTCCCGGGCGTTCAGGGCCGCCAGGTCGGCCCGCGCGTCCTCCCGACGGGGATCGCCCCGGTGCCGGGTCGCGGCCGCGATGACCTGGGAGACCACGCTGGGTGAGAGGGTGTGCTCCCCCGCCGCGACCTGTTTGATGGCCTCCAGCATCCGATCGGGCGGGGTGTCCTTGAGCAGGAAGCCCGCGGCCCCGGCTGCCAGGGCCCGCAGCACCGCGTCGTCGGAGTCGAAGGTGGTCAAGATCACCACCCGCGGCGCGTCCTTGTGGGCCATGAGCTCCTCGGTCGCCGTCAGCCCGTCCTTGCCCGGCATGCGGATGTCCATGAGCAGCACGTCGGGTCGGTGTTCGGCCACCAGGGCCGCCGCCTCGGCGCCGTCGCCGCCCTCGCCGACGAAATCGACCCCTTCGTGTCCCCCGAGCATCAGCTTGAGACCGGCTCGAACCAGGGGATCGTCATCGATCAATACCACCCTCACCATGGCATCCACGCCTCCAACTGAAATACATCGTCCCGGATTCCGTGCTCGGTCCAGCCACCGACGAGGCTCGTCCGCTCGGCCAGCCCGAGTAGACCATAGCCGCCTCCGGGGATGGCGGCGCCGCGTCCGTTCACTGGGTTGCGCAGTTCGATCCGCAGCCCGGAGTCGGGGTCGCCGCTGAGCCGCACCTCAACCTTGGATCCCGGCGCGTGCTTACGAGCATTGGTGAGCCCCTCCTGCACGATCCGGTAGGCGTGGCGGCTCACCGCGGGCGAGAGCCCTTCCAGGGTTACGCCGCTGAACTCGATCCGCAGCCCGGCCGTCCGGTTGTCGTCGATGAGGCCCGGTAGGTCGGCGAGGGTGGGTTGCGGCCGGTCCCCATCCTCCCCACGCAGCGATCCGAGGACGCCCCGCAACTCGGTCAGCGCCAGGGTCGCGTTCTCCCGGATGGTCTCGGCGATCCCGCGGGTCTGCTGGGGGCTGAGGTCATCCCGGTAGGCCAGCGCCCCGGAGTACATGCTAATCAGCGAGATCCGGTGGGCCAGCACGTCGTGCATCTCCCGGGCGATGCGTTGGCGTTCGGCGGCCTGCCCCTGGGCGACCCGCAGCTGCTGCTCCCGTTCGGCCTGCTCCACTTGAGCCCGCATCGAAGCGATCAACTCCCGGCGGGTCCCGGTGTACATGCCGATCGCCACCAGCACCGCCATGTAGAGGAGCAAGACCCCGCCGCCGACGATCAGAGGCCACGGTTCCTGCAGCCGCGTGCCATTCAGCTGCAGGCCCGTGACCACGGGCAGTCCCAGGCCCCGCCGAATCGGGTTGGACACGAGCTGGAACCCTATGAAGACGGCTCCGGCGGGGAGGATTTCCTTCCACCGTCGCCGGGTACACAGGCTGGTGATCGCCCAGGACGCGAAGCCGCCCAGCGTGAGCGTGACCGAGCTCAGCGCGCTCAGCAGCACCACCACCAGCATCGGGGCCCGCCGCCGGAACCGGATCAGCACCACGGCGACACTCACACCAAGGACCTTGATGGCCAGGAAACCGTAGAAGGCCAGGGGCGCCCCGCGGAACAGGTCCTGATCTGTCAGGGACGCGGTGATTGAGGGAAACGCCCAGCTGAGAGCCAGCAGGTAGCGCCAGGTCAGCGCCCACGTGCCGAGTCGGTATTCGGAGCTCACGGCTTCACCCTAGGCAATACTCGTGGTTGTTCCGCCCATCGAAAGTCGAAATCTCGCCGACTTCAGTCGCCACAACACCAGACCTTCACCCGTGGCGCCAGCCCAGCTGTCCCGGATTGGCTGAAGCCATGATCACCTTCCGAAATCTCACCAAACGGTATGGCGACGTCCTTGCCGTCGACGACATCAGTTTCACTGTCGAGGCGGGAAGCATCACCGGTTTCCTCGGTCCCAATGGCGCCGGCAAATCCACCGCCATGCGATGCCTCACCGGGCTCGCCTTCCCCACCGAGGGTGAGGCCCTGATCAACGGGCGCCGCTACCGCGACATCCCCAACCCGAGCGCCCAGGTCGGTGTCCTGCTGGACGCCTCCGCCCAGCATCCCGGACGCACCGGACGCGAAACGCTCCGGGCCGCGGCCACCGTCATGGGGGCGCCCCGCTCCCGGGTGGACGAGGTCATCGAACTCGCCGGGCTCACCGCCAAGGAGGCCCGCAAACGGGTCGCTACCTATTCGTTGGGGATGCGACAGCGTCTCGGCATCGCCCAGGCCTTCCTCGGTTCGCCCCGGGTGCTGATCCTGGATGAACCAGCCAACGGCCTCGACCCCCAGGGCATCCACTGGATGCGCACCATGCTGCGTCGCTTCGCCGATGCCGGTGGCGCCGTCCTGCTCAGCTCCCATCTGCTCCACGAAGTGCAGCAGGTCGCCGACCGCATCGTCATGATCGGCCACGGCAGGATCCTCACGGAGGGCAGCATCGACGACCTGACAGCCGACGGAACCGACCTCGAAACCACCTTCCTCAACCTCACCACCACCACCGCTCGCGGAGGAATCTTCGTATGACCGCCATCACAGTCCCCACCCACGTTCGCTTCGGCAACCTCGTCAAGGCAGAGTCCCGCAAATATGTGAACACCCGGGCGGCGCTCGTGCTCTCGATCCTCATGGCCGCGGTCCTGGCCGTGGTCACCATCGGAGCCATCGCCGCCTACCCCGACCTGACCAAGGTCGCCACCGGAACCAACCTCCAGTTCCTTCCGCTGGCCATGACCTCGACGCTCACCGCCATCATCGTCATCCTGCCGGTCACCTCCGAGTGGACCCAGCGCGGGGTCCTGGCCACCTTCGTGGTCGAACCCCGCCGGGAACGCGTCATCGCGGCGAAGGCCCTCGTCGCGCTCGGGGTGGTCCTCACCGTGTGGCTGGCCATCCAGCTGTCGTGGGCGGTGTTCAACGCCGCCGGTGCTGCGACGCACGGCCTTGAGGCCTCCTGGGAGTTCCACTGGACGCGCTGGCTCGGGGGCGTCGAGTTCCTCCTCCTCAACGCTGCCGTGGCCTTCGCCCTGGCACTGCAGCTGCGCAACACCGCCCTGACGGTCACGGTCTTCGTGGCCGCTCCCGTCGCGATGGGAGCACTGAGCCAGTTCGGCGAGCTCCTGGCGAAGATCGCCGCCTGGCTCAGGACCCCCGGGGCGAGCCTGGACACCATTCTCGCGGCACAAAAGGGCGGGCAAACCCCGGATGCAACACTGTGGGGTCAGTTCACCGTGGGCATCATCCTCTGGATCGTCATCCCACTCATCATCGGGCTGTGGCTGAGCTGCCGTGCCGATGCGAAATAGTCCCTCGCCCCACAACGGGTGGTCCCGGGCCGGTGCCTGGGACCACCCGTTTTCGCTTCCGTGCACTCGGCCGGGGGTGGGTATGGAATTGCCCGGCCTCTCGCAGTCGAGAGCATCACGCCGTCGTAACCACACGACGGGACCCGCCCATCAGGTGATTTCTCGCCGGGATGGGTCCTCACCCACGTTCACACGGCATAGGGGACCTCAAGGATTTTCTGGCCGACGACGTAGCGCAGTCCGGCCCCAGAAGCACTGAGCGGACCTTGAACCAGCAAGACCCTCGTCCACAGCTCGGAGATCATCATCGTCAAGACAGAAACCACCGAAGAACAGACCGCTTGAGTGACAGGCCTTCAGCTTCAAGGTCACCGGAATCCATTTCGTCGCACCATTCCTCAATGAGCCCGGCTTCCTCGTAGATACCGACCCTGGCTCATCCTGGCTGTTGACCAGCCCCGCCGTCGCGCAAGCGACTGAGGAGTTCGAGATCGTGCTCATCCTCGGGACGTGGATCGTAGCCATTTCTCAATTCACGCAGCCGCTCGGCCGTGCCGACGATGACCGGCACTCCATCGATCGATCCCCTCGTGCGGGCGACGGCCGGATGTGTGAATACCGCGTCCTCAAAGCCTTGTTGGACACCATCCCCGTTGGGCCGGATGACCATGGGATGCACGTCGACCCTTCCGTGTTCGGAGGCGAGTTCGATCCGGATCGGTAGCCAGTCCGTCACCGGCTCGTAACCACGCGACGCCAGCCACTCGATCAAATCGGGCACGGCATCGGCGTCCACGAAGACATCAAGGTCCCCGTGCTCACGGGTTTGCCGTCCCACCAGCGCGTCGACACCCCAACCGCCGTTGACCTGATAGACGGTCTCTTTTTCCGTCAGCCAACCGATGATGGTCAAGACCTCGCTCGCGGGCGTGGTGGATGCATGAACCATACGAGACACCTCCCTCCCCTCGGGCTGGGATGACCCGGCCGGATTTTCCAGTCAGGTCGTCTACTGTCAACCCGCTCAGCCATTGACGGCTTTGCGAATTCTCCTGGACATCTTGATACGAGACAAGGGGCCGCTCGCGCAGCACACCGAGAGCCAGGCTGCCATTCCCCCGGCCCGTCAGTGAACGAAGGGTCACCCCTGCTCCTCATGCCGCCCCTGAGCGGACACCGCAGCGCCCCGGATGCCTAGACCCCCGCGGCCCTCGTCACAGAGCGCGCCGCCAGGTGAGTCCGGGAAACCGGGCGAATCCCGCGTCCATGGTGGTGAAGGTGGCGCCGGCTTCAATGGCCATGGCCGCCAGATAGGCGTCGGGAACCACGTTGCCGCGCGCCCCGAGGTTCCGGCACAGGCTCTCGAAGATGCGCCAGTGCTCCCGCCCTGGGCGGATGCGGACCGCCGACGGGGCGCTCAACACCGTCTGACAGAAGTCCAGCGCCACCTGCGGCGGAGTCGGTTCGCGGTAGACCCGGTGGTTCGTC
>JABCNW020000104.1 GCA_013333945.2 Propionibacterium sp. | reverse complement strand
TCATGCAGCCCCTCCTCGTGGTCGGGGAACCCGGCGAGGACCCCACCCCCGTGCTCGCGGAGGTGGGTTTCGGCGCCGCGGAGGAAGAGGCTCCCGAGCAGACCGCCGTCGCGGCCGTCGAACCCCCTGTGCCGGTGCCCACCGGCGCTTCCGTGGGCGGTGACGATCGCGGTTCCAGTCCGCGTGCCCGCAACCTTGCCGCCGCCGAGGGCATCGACATCGCGACCGTTCCCACGGGCACCGGCCCTGGAGGTCGCGTGATCGCACGCGACGTCGCCGCCGTCGCCGAGACCACCACCAGGGCGGCGGCCCGGGCAGGAGCGGTCGCGGGTGAGGGCACCGGGCTCGGTGGTCGTGTCAGCCAGGCCGACCTCACCGCCCCCGCTACGTCGGCAGGGGAAACCTCCACGCCGGCCCCCGTGGCGGTGGCGGGAGCAGACCTGGACTTCCCCGGACCCAGCACAAGCACCCCGCTGAAGGGTATCCGCAAGGTGATCTCCGAGCGGATGATGCACTCCCTGGCCAGCTCCGCGCAGCTCACCTACACCACTACCGCGCGGGCCCAGGGTCTCCTCGACATGCGCAAGAAGCTGAAGAACTCCGACCCGGCGCTCGGCCTGAACAAGGTGACCATCGGCGACCTCGTCGGATTCGCAGCCGTCAGGACCGCCGCCAAGCACCCCGCCCACAACGCCCACCTCGAGGACGGCGTGCTGACCACCTTCGAGCGGGTCCACCTCGGTTTTGCCTGCGACACCCCGCGCGGCCTCCTCGTCCCGACGGTGCGCAACGCCTCGCAGCTCAGCCTCGGCCAATTCTCCGCGATCTGCAAGGACCTCGCCGCGCAGGCCATCGAGGGCAGCATCAGCCCCGACCTGCTGGGCGGGGCCACCTTCACCGTCTCCAATCTGGGTGGTTTCGGCATCGAACACTTCACCCCGCTGCTGAACGTGCCCCAGACCGCGATCCTCGGCGTCGACGCCATCTTCCCGCGCGCCTACGCGGATGAGAAGGGCAAGGTCCGCGTCGAGCAGCGCATCGGGTTGTCGCTGACCGCCGACCACCGGGTCATCGACGGCGCCGACGCGGCCCGTTTCCTGCAGGACCTCGTGGCCTTCCTCGAGAACATCGAACTGGCCGCCCTGAGCTGAGAGGACGAACAATGACCGACCATGACGTCATCGTGCTGGGCGGCGGCCCCGGCGGCTACATCGCCGCCGAGCGGCGCGGCCACGCGGGGAAGAAGGTGCTCCTCGTCGAGGCCGCCTCGTTGGGCGGCACCTGCCTGAACGTGGGGTGCATCCCCACCAAAACCCTCCTCGGGGCCGCCAAGACCTACGACCATGCCCGTCACGGAGCCCAGTTCGGGGTGAAGGTTGACGGCGCCCATATCGTCTGGCCTGCCCTGCAGAAATGGAAGGACAAGGTGGTCTCCACCCTCGTCGGTGGGGTCGCCGCCACCGAGAAGAAGGCCGGGGTCACCGTCGTGCCCGGCCACGGCACCTTCGACGGCCCCGGGAAGGTCACCGTCGACGGCACCACCCACGCCGCCACCCACGTGATCCTCGCCACCGGATCGGTGCCCGTGATGCCTCCCATCCCCGGCGCCAAGGACAACCCGTTGGTCATCGACTCCACCGGCGCCCTCTCGTTGCCGGAGATTCCGGAACGCCTGGCCGTGATCGGCGGCGGCGTCATCGGGGCGGAGTTCGCCTCGCTGTACTCCATGCTCGGAACGCAGGTCACCGTCATCGAGATGCTGCCCGAGATCGTCCCCTTCGCCGACGACGACGTGGCCGCGCAGCTCCGCAAGGCCCTGAAGGACGTCACCTTCAAACTTGGCTGCCGGGTCACATCCATCGACGGTGGAAAGGTGAACTGGACCACCGCCGACGGCGCCGAGGAGAGCGTCGAGGCCGACTACGTGTTGATGGCCGTCGGGCGCAGGCCCGCAGTCGACGGCTGGGGTGCAGAGAACACCGGCCTGGAGTACTCCGGTCGCGGAGTGGTCGTTGATGACCGGATGCGCACCAACCTGCCGAACGTGTGGGCGATCGGGGACGTCACTGGTCGCAGCCTGCTGGCCCACGCCGCCTACCGCATGGGCGAGGTGGCCGCCGCCAACATCCTCGACCCCGAGGCCCACCGCCGCGGCGAGGTGATGCGCTGGCACACCGTCCCGTGGGCTGTCTACACCGCCCCCGAGTGCGCCGGCATCGGACTCACCGAGACCGCGGCCAGGAAGGCGGGCCGCGACGTTATCACCGCGAGCGTCCCCGGCTACATGTCCGGTCGGTTCGTGGCCGAGAACGGTCTCCAGGCCCCGGGACTGGCCAAACTCATCCTCGACGCCGAGACCCGCCAGGTGCTGGGCATTCATGTGCTGGGCAGCTATGCGGCCGAGATGATCTGGGGCGCCTCCGCCGTGCTGGAAACCGAACTGGACCTCACCGACCTGCGTCAGCTCGTCTTCCCCCATCCCACAGTCAGTGAACTGATCCGCGAGGCCGCCTGGGCGGCCAAGGCCTGATCGACAAGGAAAAGAGACAACAAAACTATGACCCGCTCACTCATCGTCGATCCGACGAACGTGCGTGCCAAGGGCGTCATCACGGCGCCCGAGATCCCCGTCAACGCCTACGAACCCAACTTCAAGGCGGAACTGAAACGCTACGGCAAGCAGGGGCTCATCGACATCCTGCACGACATGATCGCCGTGCGCTCTTTCGAGACCATGCTCAATTCCATCAAGACCACCGGCGCCTGGAACGGTGTGGAGTACAACCACCGCGGCCCCGCGCACCTCAGCATCGGACAGGAATCCGCCGTGGTGGGGCAGGCCTCGCAGCTCGGGGCCGATGACTTCGTCTTCGGATCCCACCGCAGCCACGGCGAGATCCTCGCCAAGTGTTTCTCTGCCTCCCGCAAACTCGATGCCGCGGACCTGGAACGCATCATGAAGGAATTCCTGGACGGCGAGACCCTCTCCTTCGCCGAGCAGGTCTCCGCCGACGACCTGGCCGATGTCGCTGAGAACTTCATCCTCTACGGTGCCGTTGCCGAAACGTTCGCCCGCAAGGCCGGTTTCAACCGCGGCCTCGGCGGTTCCATGCACGCCTTCTTCACCCCGTTCGGTTCCATGCCGAACAACGCCATCGTCGGCGGCTCCGCGGACATCGCCACCGGAGCGGCGCTGTTCAAGCGCATCAATCGCCGGGCAGGCATCGTGATCGCGAACATCGGTGACGCATCCATGGGCTGCGGCC
>JABCNW020000103.1 GCA_013333945.2 Propionibacterium sp. | reverse complement strand
CGTGAGAATGGCTACCTTCTTGACCATGAACATTCCTTTCAGAATCGATTCCGAGACCTAGCCTAGCCGGCCATGCCCTGCACGTGGCAGGATGGTTTGTCAGTGATCCGGAAGGATGCAGATGATTCCCAAAGGGTCGGAGCGAGGAAGCTCCGTTGCAGTGGAGGCGGCGTTAGTGCTGCCCGTCGCGATGTTGTTCATCGGCCTGGTGATCGTGATGGCCGGGCATGCCATCGCTCAGCAGGCAGTCACTGCTGCCGCCACACGCGCAGCACGCGCAGCCTCTCTGGAACGTTCGCAGAATTCGGCAGAACGAGCGGCACTGGAGGCAGCCGTGACCGAGCTGGGTAGCTCCCACGTCACCTGCACAGATGCTCAAGTGAGTGTGGACGCCAAGGGCCTAGCTGCCCCGGAGGGAACGGTCGCATCCGTGACGGTACGACTCACATGTCGGGCGGTATTCCCGGTCTCGATGCCGGGTTTCCCTTCCAGCAGATCTCTGACGGGGGTGGGGATATCGCCTGTTGACACCTACCGAGGCCGGAATGGCTAGCCTCTCAAGGCCTGGCTGGGGCCAGCGGGGTCTGAGCGGCAGCGTCCAGGTCACCCTGCTGCTCCCACTCGCGATACTGGTGCTGCTGGCAGCGCTCCAGTGGGCGTTGTTGTTGTGGGCGGAATCAACGGCCATGGCAGCGGCACAGGACTCGGCTCGGGCCGCCGCTGTCCTGGGAGGCTCTGTGGCGGATGGCCGGGAGGCCGGGAAACGGGCCATCTTCAACACTGCCATCAGCGATGTCACAGTGACAGTTGACCGCGCGCCCACGTTCACCATCGCTGTCGTCGAGGGAACTGCCATACGGGTGCTTCCCATGGTGAACGTCACCGTACGCCAGGAAGCCAGGGTCCCAACCGAACGCACCAAGTGATCGGGTGACCGCCCTCCTTGCTGGACGAGATTCCCGGGTAGGCGTAAGAACTACTGGATTTGCCCAGCGAGTTAGGGTAAGTCTGTGGCCCAGTATTACGATGTTCATCCTGATAACCCACAACCCCGCACTCTCAATCAGATGGTGCGAATCCTCGAAGAGGGCGGATTGATCGCCTACCCCACCGATTCCTGTTACGCCCTCGGCTGCGCCCTAGGCAATGGAACGGGAATTGAACGCATCCGGCGAATCCGGCAGCTGGGGGACAGGCATCATTTCACCCTGGTGATCTCTGAGTTCGCCCAGCTCGGAGCCTTCGTCGAGATGGACAACTGGGTTTTCCGTGCAGTCAAGGCGGCAACTCCAGGACCGTACACCTTCATCCTGAAAGCCACCCGAGAGGTGCCGAAGATGATGCAGCACCCCAAAAAGCGCACAGTTGGCGTACGGATCCCCGATCATCGAACCACCCTTGCCCTACTCGACGCGGGCGGTTCACCATTGGTCAGCTCCACTTTGTTGCTCCCGGATCACCCCGAACCGCTCGTCGAGGGATGGACCATCAAGGAACTGCTGGACCATGAAGCGGATGCCGTCCTAGATTCTGGTGACTGTGGGTTGACCCCGACAACTGTCGTGGATCTCAGCACTGAGGAACCGGAGATCGTGCGGGTCGGGGCGGGTGACCCCAGCCCCTTCGAGTAATCAGCGACAGAAGGTGACCCGGCCGCCGAGCATCGTCAGCAACACCTTTCCGGGCCCGGCGGTGAGCACCAGGTCTGCCGGCTGTCCGACACCAAGCATGCTCCGGGTGCTGGCCCGTAGGGCGGCCAGGGGAGTGAGCGCCTGATCCCTCCGGTAGGGACGGTGGCAAGCGGCCTCGATGGCCTTCCACGGGTCGAGAGACGCCACAGGAGCGTCGGAGCCGAATGCCAGTTTCGTCCCCGAACGCTGTAGGTCGAGCATCGGGTAGGCCCGGCTCTTCGCATCAGGCCAGACTTGGTCAACCACCCCGACGTCTTCCAGCTGGTGTGCAGGCTGGATACTTGCAACCAGTTTCAACCGCGAAAATCGTGGTAGATCGGCGGGAGCAACGCACTGCACATGTTCGATGGACCCACGCGCGCCTGAGATCTCGAAAGCATCCAGGACGTTGTGACAGGCGGCATCGCCGATGGCGTGAACCGCAGCCTGGAGCCGGGCCTTGTGAGCGCGCCTCAGCAAAGCGAGCAACTCGGAACGGGTGTAGTTGGGTTTGCCATTCGGATGTCCCGGAAGGGGATTCGGATATGGAGCGATGCAGTGGGCGGTGCGGCTGCCCATCGAGCCGTCGGCGATTATCTTGAGCGGTCCGATCTTCAGATTCTCGGCCAGCTCTTCGCCGGTTCCGGCCCCCATAGCGATCAGGTCATCGAGCCGCTCAGGGTAAGTGGCCGCCTCTACCCGCAACCCGATGGATCGGGAGGCCGCGCGCTGCTGCCAAGCTTCCACGGCCCAGCCGGAGGAGAAATCCACGATGCCGACAAGTCCCCGGGAAGCGGCTTCCAGTTCGGCTGCCTGCACGGCGTGCTCCACCAGGTCGAGATACCGCGACATGATACGTCGGATGCCGGCGAAGGCCTCCTCCTCGACGAGGAATCCCGGCGGATGACCGATCGCCCCGGCCTGTTCGAGGGCCGGGGTGTTGCACCAAAGGCTGTGGAGATCGCGGGACATCAACGCAACCGGGATGCCGGTGATCGCATCCAGATCGGCTGCAGATGGGGGAGTGGGCCAGGTTGCAGATCGAAAGCCGTAACCGACCAGCCTCGTTGGCCGGTGCAGCAGGTGATCCTCGACGGCTGCCAGAATCTCCGACTTGGCCGCTTTGTGGGAGAAGCGGGTGCACTGGCTGATCATCGCCGCCAGCGAAAAATGGGTGTGGTTGTCCCACAGGCCGGGCATGAGGTTTGCACCGTCGGCGTCAAAGTCGCCGTCGCCGCTACCACGGGTGGGTTCAATGGCTGTGATCGTGCCGTTCGTCACTGTGACGTCCAGTGGCTCGCTGTACCTACCGGTACCGAGTCCCGGTATTGGCCGGGCCCGGGTGATACGAAAGCTTTCCACGAGCCGGAATTCTGCCACGACCGGTCCCTGGGCGATGTGGTTCTAAACTTGAGCGGGTGACCAGCATCGCCGCCAACCTGCAGAAGATCGAACAGCAAATAGCAACTGCGGCCGCACGAGCGGGACGCGACAGCAGCGAGATCCGGCTGCTCCCCGTATCCAAGACCAAACCCCCGGAGGCTGTCCTTGAAGCTCACGCCGCCGGGTACCGAAGGTTCGGAGAGAACAAGGTGCAGGAGGCGCAGAGCAAATGGGAATCCTTGCGCGAGGTGGCCGACATCGAGTGGGCTGTGATCGGGCACCTGCAATCCAACAAGGCCAAGTATGTCGCTCGGTTCGCGACGGAGTTCCAGGCACTCGACTCCCTGAAGGTCGCCTCGGAACTGGATCGCCGGCTGCACCAGGAAGGTCGCCGGCTCGAAGTCCTGGTGCAGGTGAACAGCTCTGATGAGGATCAGAAGTTCGGTCTACCGCCGCAGGAAGTGGTGCCCTTCGCCAAACAACTCGACGCCTTCAACGCACTGGATGTCCGGGGGCTGATGACCCTGGCGCTGTTCACCGACGACACTGAGCGCATCGCGCGGTGCTTCAAGGTGATGCGCCAAGTGCAGCAGGAACTGAGGGACGCAACCGGAAGGGGCTGGGACGAACTATCCATGGGCATGTCCGGTGACTTCGAACTGGCAATCGAGTACGGGGCCACCTGCGTTCGTGTCGGCCAGGCTATCTTCGGCAACCGCCTGGACCCCAATGCCTACTGGCCGGGAGTCAAATAAGGATTCCCTGCTCCTCGCACCCCTTGAAACTCTTCAAACGGTGCGGAAATCCTTTCTGCTGGACACCATTCCTTGATTGGCGGTCCCACCGGCCCGTGTGCTCAGGGAGCAGAGGGGGTTGTGCGGATTTCGGCGAGCAGTTCTGTCAGCTGATCGAAGGTCAGGGTGTCCTCGAACATCAGCGGAAGCTTGCACACCGGCAGGTCCAGCAGGAAGAACTCCGATTCCTTCCCGAAGGAGGTCGGGAAGGGTTCCAGCTTCTCCCAAGCTTCGGGATGCCGTCTCCACTCGGTGACGGTGGACCATTCCGTCAGTGGCAGGAGCCGTGGGGGAGCGAGCAGGTCCGTCTCAAGGCTCAGTTTGATGTTCTCCGTGGAGGCCCCGATCTCGACGCGGATCCTTCCCGGTTCCACGCTCTAGGAGTGGGTTCTCACGTCCCAGAAGGACGGGTCACGGCGAGTCACCCGGATTTCAGCATGAACGCTTTCCCCGGCCCAGTTCCAGGTGCTGGAAACCTCGTAGTTCCCGGGAAGGGCGATCCACCGAGGACTCCAGATACCCGAGATAAAGCTGGGGGACCGCAACACCGCGTTGGCCACCAGTGTTGATGACAGTGAACGAAACGGTGAGAACCACCTCATCCAACCCTGTTTCGGGGGTGACCTCGGATGCTTCTGCCCGCAGATCGGTGAACTTGAAGGTAGTGCAGGCCAAGCCATGGCCGATGGGGTAACTCGGTCGGTTCCCGAGTTTCTGAAGCCCGCGATATCTAACGAAAACCCCTCCTCATAGCGCACTTCACCTGCTTCACCTGGGAAATTGAGTTGTGCGGGGTGCTGTTCCAACTTCTCGGGGATGGTTTCCGCCAACCTGCCGCTGGGGGAGTCCTCGCCGGTGACCAGTCGTGCCACGGCCTCACCTCCCGCCTGGCCTGGCAGCCACGGCTCCATGATCGCATCGGCATCGGTTTGCCAGGGGCGGTTTCGACGGCTGCGCCGTTCGAGAGCAGGACGATCACCTTGTTGGCGACCCGGCGCACTGCATGCAGCAGGTCCATATGGTCAGTAGGCAGCAAGAGGTGTTGGCGGTCGTATCCCTCTGACTCGTCCGCGGCGGGTAGGCCGAGGAACAGCAGGACCACGCGGCCCGCGGCGGCCTCCTGTGCTCGTCTGAGCAGTTCCTCGGTGGTGAAGGTGGCCGCCGGGGAGCCGGGTAATGGATAGCCGGGCTCGAACGGCAAATTGGGGTGTATCTGCGCTGCAGGGCATCGAGAGCATTGTCCAACTTCAACAGCACGGCGCTTCGCGATGCGGCCTTACGGGCCAGTTCGTGGTGGGCCTCGAAATTGAGGGGCTGCTTGGGTGTTTTCCGGTGATATCGGAAAACCAGCTGCAACACGCGCATGACGGCTCTGTCCAGATCGGCTTCGTCCAAAAGACCTGTCCGGACGGCCTCGGTGACGAGCTGGTCGTTCCGGTCGTGGACCGCCCCCCCAGTCGGTCATCACCAGGCCGCCGAAGCCCCATTCCTCGCCCGGGGTCGCTCGATTATTCGTTCGAATATACTGAGGTACATTTCCCTCAGGGCTCGTTCATCGATTCGCGCGTTTATGCGCATTCGATTCAGGTTTACGCCCGGTCCCAGGATCACGCCGACGCCCTGTGCCTTCGCCTCCTCGGCCAACGCCCGTCCGATCTCTTCGAGCAGCACCACATCCCAGGTGGACGCAAGTGCTGCGGCCGTGGGGAAACATGTGGCCGGCACTGATTCCTCCAGGCCCATCTCGTCGGCATTCTCGGCCTGTCTACGGAGCCCGTGGGGGCCGTCGGAGACCATCAAGGCAGGAATCCCGAGCCGTTCGACCGGCTGGGTGTGCCAGAAATCACTGCCAGAGAGCAGTGAACATTTTTCCTCGAGAGTGAGCTGCTCGAGAAGCTCGGGGATCTGCTCTTCGGTGAACATTGCAACTCCAATCTCGATTGGTACAACCCAGACTATGGGGTGATGCAGGTGAACGAGCAGAGGAGGGATGAGGCCTCGCGGTGTTCAGCTCAGAGGTCTCTGAACCGTTCTCATAATTACATAATGTTCCTTATCGGACTTTTGGGTTGATGGGAAGAAGGCTAGATTGCACGCACCCCACCCGGCTTTCTGCCCCTGTCAGCCATCACCCACGACGGTCATGCCTCATAAACTGTCGTGGTGATGGAACCCTACGAGCTCGAGCTCTTGCCGCTCGACACCCCAGA
The DNA here is from genome assembly GCA_013333945.2 of Propionibacterium sp. GTDB lineage: Bacteria > Actinomycetota > Actinomycetes > Propionibacteriales > Propionibacteriaceae > Arachnia. The sequence continues at coordinate 9,307 of JABCNW020000103.1, read as the reverse complement.
CGATGATCCTCGTTGGGCCGCATACCTGGATCTGTTTGCGATCGTCTTCCTCGAGGGCCGCGCTCCCGAAGACGGCGTGGCTGCTTTTCGCAGGCACCGGCGCGCCGATGGTGCAACCCTCGGCATGGTCACCGCAGAAGGGCCCGGACTCGATGGACGTCATGTTGTCGCTGGGCTGGCCTGGGCGCCGATCCGGGCAAACACCGGTGGAAACATCGTCCCGGTCATGGCCATCAACACCGTCGCGGTCCGTCCCACCCACCGTCGCCGTGGCCTGATGCGCATGATGATGGACCATCACCTCCGGCGTGCCAGAGCTGAAGGGTTCACGCTGGCTGCATTGAGCGCCAGTGAGGCCACAATTTACGGTCGCTTCGGCTTCGGGGTCGCCCGCCGGTGTGTCGAGTGGGAGATCGACACCCAGCGTTTCGCCATCCGTCCGGAGGTGGCGATTGCCCCGGGTTCACTGGAATTCGCCAATCCCCCACTTGATGAGAATATATTCGAACGCCTGTCCGCCGCCCATCAGGCGGCCCATCGTGGTGCTTTCAGTCCCTTGGGCATGCATCTCGCCAAGGCCGACGGCACGTGGGACTTCGACGAGCAGGGACCTTCCAAGAAATTGCGCTACCTGCTCCACTTCGACGCCTCCGGCGCCCCAGATGGATTTGCGGAATTCAAACACGGTAGTTTCGTCAGCAAGTACAGCGAATCCCCCGCGCCCACCGCGGTCCTGTCGGTGTGCTCCTCCAGTCCTGAGGTCGAGCGGGCACTGTGGCAAGGTCTGGCCAGTTTCGACCTGGTCGAGAAACTTACCTACGAATCAGCCGGCCTGGATGACCCCTTGCCCGGCTCGCTCATCGACCCCTGGGCCATCAAACAGAATGCCATCCGCGACGGCATCTGGTTGCGGATCCTGGACCTGGAGGAGGCGGTTGCAGATCGCGGATTCGAATCGGACGGCCACGTAGTCATCAAGGTCGCTGATTCGATGGGGTTCTGTGAGGGAACCTGGTGCATCACTGTGCGAGAAGGCCAGGGGGAGGCTGTGAGAACCTCCCTCTCCCCCGCTGTTGAGCTCGGCGTGGACAGCCTGGCCCGGCTCTGGTTCGGCGATGTGACTGCTGTGCAGCTGGCTCGTTCCGGCCTCATCCATGGTTCTCCAGACTCCGTCCAGAAGCTCTCCCGGCTTTTCGCTACCGCTTGTGGGCCCGCCAATTTAAATGATTTCTGATCACGACAGGCTCAGGAACAGCTTTTCCAGCTTCTGAGCGTTGATGGACTCCCCTGTAGGGTCATTCAACAGGCAGGTGCGCATTCCATGGGTGATGATCGAATAGCCGGCTCGGTCGATGGCTTTGGAGACCGCAGCGATCTGGGTTATCACCTCTTCGCAGTCCCGACCGGCTTCAAGCATGCGAATTACGGCGTTGAGCTGTCCGCTGGCGCGTTTCAGGCGAAGCACCGACGGCTTTACCTCATCGGGATCCAGCTGCGTCACTGGTTCGCGTCTCTGGGGCAGGTGCAACGTTTCTCCGGGGGCACGTCCCGTAGCGCCTCCTCGATATGTTGACCGCAACCGGCCCACGTGGTCTTGTGGCATTGGGAACAGGGGACGGGGCGACACATGCGGGGCTCCAATCGGTTGTCGTCATAATTGATTGTATACCCCCCGGGGTATCGCCCCGTCTGTCCTGCCCTCCAAACTGGGGAACTCAGAAGTTGATCATGTGCCCACCGATACCGTGGGCGGCTTCTTTGATGGCCTCGGACAGCGTCGGGTGGGCGTGAACGGCGTGCGCAATCTCATCGGCGGTCAGTTCGTATTTCTGGGCCAGGATGAGTTCCGGGAGCAGCTCCGTGACATCAGGGCCGATCATGTGTGCACCCAGCAGCTCGTTGTATCGGGCATCGGCGACGAGCTTGACGAAACCGACTCCCTCCCCCAGGCCCCAGGCCTTGCCGTTGGCGGCGAATGGGAACTTCGAGACCTTGACCTCGTGGCCCTTGTCTCTGGCCTGTTGCTCGGTGTACCCAAAGGAAGCGATTTGTGGTTGGCAATAGGTTGCTCGCGGAATCATGTCGTAGTCGACGGGGTGGGTTTCAACTCCGGCAATGGCTTCGGCTGCCACCATGCCCTGCGCCTCAGCCACGTGAGCAAGCATCATCTTCGCCGTACAGTCGCCGATAGCGTAGACTCCGGGAACGTTGGTGCGGAGGTGGTCGTCAATGGCAATAGCGCCGCGTTCAGTCAGCGTGACCCCGGTGTTCTCCAAACCATAACCCTCGGTGCGCGGGGCGAACCCGACAGCCGAGAGGAAACGATCCGCTTCCAGGACCTGCGAGGCACCTCCTGCAGCGGGGCTGACGGTGACACGCACCCCACTGCCTGTGTCCTCGATGGACTCGACTTAGGTGGCGGTCAGTACTTTGATGCCCAGTTTCTTGTACGCCTTGGTGATTTCTGCGGAGATCTCCGCGTCTTCGTTGGGAACCATTCGGTCGAAGAACTCGACAATGGTCACGTCAACGCCGTAACTGCGCAAGACATAGGCGAACTCAGTGCCGATGGCCCCGGAACCGCCAATGATGATCGAGCCCGGGAGCTTGTCGGCCAGGATTTGTTCCTCGTAGGTGACTACGTTGGTCGAGACCTTAGTCCCGGGGAGCATCTTTGTGGTGGATCCGGCCGCGATGATGACGTTGTTGAAGGTCACCCGGGTAGTGGTGCCCTTGTCGTCGGCGACATCGATGGTGTGGGCGTCAACGAACGTGCCCCAGCCGTTGAATTCCTTGATCTTGTTCTTCTTCATCAGGAAGTGGATGCCCTTGGTCATCCGCTCCGAGACCTGGCGGCTGCGGGAGAAGGCCTTGCCGTAGTCGACGGTTATGTCTCCCTGGATACCGAAGGCAGCAGCCTCGTGCGTGACGATGTGGGCAAGCTCCGCGTTGCGCAGCAAGGACTTGGTCGGGATGCAGCCGACGTTCAGGCACACGCCTCCCCAGTACCGTTTCTCGATGATGCAGGTCTTCAGGCCGAGCTGGGCGGCACGGATGGCGGCAACGTAGCCACCGGGACCGGCGCCGAGCACGCAGACGTCGTATTCGTGGGTCATAGACCCTACTCTAGTGCTCCTGTTGTCTGCGCACGCACACTCCCACACGTGGCGAGAAGCGCTATCTCAGATATGAGTTAAGATGGCGCCATGACCGCCACCAGCCAGTCCTTGGGAATCATGATCCGGGAGGCGCGCAAGGCCCGTCAATGGTCCCAACAGCGCCTCGCCGACGAAATCAACTCCTCGCAGTCTGCCGTTCACCGGATAGAGATGGGGCAGCAGAACGTCTCGCTCAACATGATCGAGAGACTGGCATCCGCGCTCGAGATGCCCCTGATCCTCGCGGCCACCGAGGGCACCGTTAACTTCGAGATCACCGGCCCAACGAAGTTGGAGGGTGAGATCGAGGTCCGTTCCTCCAAGAACGCGGCCGTCGCACTGCTCAGCGCCTCGATGCTAAACCATGGCCGGACAGTTCTGCGCGGAATTGCCAGCATTGAGGAAGTGGATCGCATCTGTGACGTGCTCCAGTCCATCGGGGTCACGGTCACCCCGACCAATGGAGGCCAGGATCTCGAGTTGACACGACCAGAGAAACTCACTCCTGAAGCCATCGATCAACGTGCAGCACGTCGCACGCGCTCCATCCTGATGTTCCTTGGTCCTCTGATGCACGAGTTCGACTCCTTCGAACTCCCCTACGCTGGTGGTTGCGATCTCGGGGCGCGCACTGTGCATCCACACATGTCGGCGCTGAAACGTCTCGGTCTGTCTGTGGACGCGCACGACAGCCAGTACCACGCCACCGTGCAACGTGACGGTGCACCCGAACACCACATCACCTTGGTGGAGCGTGGAGACACAGTCACCGAAAACGCGATCATGGCCGCGGCACGCACCCCAGGGTTGACCGTAATCCGTAACGCTTCAGGCAACTACATGGTGCAAGATCTGTGTTTCTTCCTCCGCGAGTTGGGGGTCGGCGTGGAGGGTATCGGAACCACCACTTTGCGTATCCAGGGCGTCATAGAAATCCGCAAGGACGTCGAATACCACATCTCGGAGGACCCGATCGAGGCGATGAGCCTCATCACCGCCGGCATCGTCACGCAATCGGAGCTGACAGTCAAACGCTGCCCCATTGAGTTCCTGGAGGTGGAGTTCGCCGTTTTGGAGGAGATGGGGCAGCGAATGGTGATGAGCAGTGAATACCCATCGGGCAACGGTCACACCCGGTTGGTGGACGTCACTGTGAAACCGTCCAAACTGACGGCCCCTCTGGACAAAATCCATCCAATGCCGTTCCCGGGGTTGAACATCGACAACCTTCCCTTCTTCGCCCTGATCTGCGCGACAGCCGATGGGCAGTCAATCATCTATGACTGGGTTTACGACAACCGTGCGGTGCACCTGAAGAAGCTCTGCGACCTAGGTGCGAACGTCACCGTCATGGACGCCCACAAGCTGATGGTCATCGGTCCGACGAAGTGGCGTGGACGTGACATTGAGTGTCCACCTGCGTTGCGTCCTTCAGTGTGTCTGTTCCTGGCAGCCCTCGCGGCCCGCGGCACCACCATCCTGCGGGATGTCTACGTGATCAACCGGGGCTACGAGGACCTTCCGAGACGCTTCAATCAGCTCGGCGCACAGATCAACACCTTCTGGGGTGATGCACCGAGCTAATTTAGCTGGCCTCAGTCGAGACGGTGTGCAGTGAACTTGTTGATCGGGTTCACCACCTGTTCTTGGGCTGCTACGAGCTGTAGTTCGGCCTCTCCACTGATTGAGGTCTGTTCCAGGATCGAGTAGACCACCGATGCGGTCACTCCGAGGGTTTCGCCGAGGTCCTTGGTATGCAACCAGTGCGCGAGGAACATGGCAGCGGTGAGATCACCTGATCCGGTGAAGTTGCGATCCAGCATTGGGGTTTCTACTAGCCAAGCCTGATTCGCATCCACGGCCAGCATTCGCAGCAAGCCATCAGGAACATCGGAGGCCACGACGGAGGTCACAACCACGATCTGAGGGCCACGCTCCCGGAGCTCGCGGGCTGCTTCGACGACTTGGGACAGGGTACCTGTTTCGTGCCCCACCAGGTACTGCAGCTCGAAGAGGTTTGGGGTCATGATATCAGCGGCCGTCACGACGTGGTCACGGAAGAATTCTGGGATGCCAGGCCGGGCGTAGAACCCCCGCCCGACATCACCCATGACTGGGTCGGCGAGGAAAATCGCCTCCGGGTTTCGCGACTTCACCAGAGCCGCGGCCTCCAGCACGACCTGCCCCATATCGGCCGAACCGAGGTAGCCAGCGAGCACAGCATCTACTCCGACGAGAGCTCCTCGCTCGTCTATTCCTGTGATCACATCCGCCACGTCAGAGGCGGCAATCATGGGACCACGCCAGCTCCCGTACCCAGTGTGGTTGGAGAAGGTGACGGTATAGACGGGGTACACATTCACACCGGCCCGCTGCAGCGGAAAGGTGGCGGACGAGTTTCCCGCGTGACCGTAGGCGACGGCCGACTGGATCGATAGGACATTGTGCATGTGGGCAAGTCTCTCACTTCACTGACACAAGCACGTCCTCAGTAGGCATAATGGTTCCCATGTGTGCGGGTTTCCTCGAACCGGAGTTCATCGCGATGGCACATCGCGGTGGCGCCCTGCTCACTGCCAACCTCGGTATCGAGAACACCTTGGCAGCCTTCGCCAACTCAGTCGCGCTGGGATTTGACTACCTGGAAACCGATGTTCACGCCACCGCAGATGGCCATCTGGTGGCCTTTCACGACTCGAACCTTGCGCGTGTCACTGACGTGGAGGGGCACATCGCGCAGCTGCCTTTCGGTGCCGTACGCGAGGTTCATGTCGGTGGACGTGAACCAATCCCAACTGTGGAGGAACTGTTCGAGGCCTTTCCCGGGGCTCGTTTCAACTTCGACCTCAAAGCGCCCGGTGCCGTTGAGCTTCTCGCGGGAATCATCCGTCGCTTCCACGCCGAACAGCGGGTATGCGTCGGCTCCTTCTCACAGCATCGAATCAACAGATTCCGGAAGTTGATGCCCGAGGTGACAACGGCAGTTGGTCCACTAGGCGTGGCCGCGATGGCCATGGGAAGCATTCGCACCTACCGTCCAGGAGACCCGGGTGTGTTTCAGATCCCCGTCTCCCATGATGTGGCCGGGCTGAAGGTCAAGCTGCTGACCAAGGCGCGCGTCGGGGCAATTCATCGCGCTGGCTACAGGGGGCATGTTTGGACCATCAATGTGCGCGATGACATGCATACACTCATTGACTGGGGGGTGGACGGCATAGTCACGGATCGGCCAGATCTTCTCCGGGAGGTACTGCAGGCTCGGGGTATGTGGGCCAGCACCTTTGGAACATGAGAAGCATCTGAGACGTTTAACTCCAAGTAGGGAGGTAGAAACATGGCAGATCGAGCGCTTCGTGGGGTCGGGCTGGGCGCCAAGAGCTTCGAGGATGAACAGGGAATCGAGTTTGCTGAACGCAGCCAGGTGGGGTTCGACTGCCCCAAGGGCCATCACTTCGAGGTCACCTTCGCCGTTGAGGCTGAGCTGCCTTTCGAGTGGGAGTGCAAACGGTGTGGTCAGCTGGCGAAACGCTCCGACGGTGCAACGGGAGAAGCGAAGGAGACGAAACCCCCCCGGACCCATTGGGATATGCTGCGCGAGCGACGCAGCATCCCTGAGCTCGAGGACATCCTGGCCGAGCAGCTGGAGAAGCTCAGGGGCTCGGTGGGCTGATCCTCGGGATCATCGTGTCGGTGGTCGAGGTCTCCTGAACGACTTCCCCCTCGATCACAACAGGCTGTTCGGAGGAGTAACCAATGGCTTTGCCAAACAGTTTCCCCAGCGTGCTGCGAACCAAATGGCGACTTGGTGGGATGAGCAGCAGCAGCCCGATGATGTCAGAGATGAAGCCGGGCATGATGAGCAAAAGACCACCAGCCATCACAAGCACCGCGTCAGCGGTTCGCCCCGGCGGTAGGGATCCCCTGCCCAAAGACTCAAGTAGTGCACCCCATGTACGACGTCCCTCTCTTTGAAGGAGCCAGCAGCCAAGCAGCGTGGAGGCAATCAGCAGGGCAATGGTCCACCAGCCGAAGGCATCGGTCACCATGACCAGGATGATGACCTCGGTTGCCACGTAGATGAGGAAGGGAATGAGCACCAGCCACAGCCCTACTCTCCGGAACCGGACATGTCGTTCAGCCACGGCACCTCCCAAAGAGTCTTCTCAGTTGTTGCCAGCGGTGTCCGAGCCCCATCTTCGTGGTTGAGATTATTGCTTCCCTGACCACTGTGCCGCCCATCTTAGAATCGCCGAATTCACGCTCCACGAACTCGATGGGGACTTCGACGATGCGCAACCCGGCCTGATGGGCATGCCAGGTGAGATCGCGTTGGATTCCGTAGCCACGACGGTCAATGGGCAGGTCGATGATCTTGGCGAGGGCATCGGCACGGAAGGCGTTGAACCCGCCCGTAATGTCGCGGTAGGGCATCCCCAGCATCAATCGGATATACAAAGAACCTCCGCGAGAGAGAAATTCACGTGTCCAAGGCCAGTTCACCACCGATCCCCCCTTGACCCAGCGGGACCCCTTGACCATGTCGGCGTGTTCCAGGGCGGCCAGCAGGTTGGGCAGCTGTTCCGGCTGGTGGGAACCGTCGGCGTCGTGTTCCACCAGCACGCCGTATCCTCGTTCGAGGCCCCAGTGAAATCCCGCCAGGTAGGCCGCTCCCAAGCCTTCCTTGCCGCTGCGATGCAGCACATGCACGTGATCGTCCCGCGCCACCATCGCATCGACGAGCTCGCCCGTGCCATCTGGTGAGTTGTCATCCACGACGAGCACGTGGGTCCCCGGGCCGCTGCGCCGCAGCCGGGAGACGATGCTCTCTATGTTCTGGGCCTCGTTGAACGTTGGAATGATGACGAGCACCTTGCCAGTGTGTGAGGCCTCGGTCATTGTTTCTCCTGTTCATCCGAGTTCGTGGACGTTCGTTCAAGACTACCGGCCCGATGGGCGATGCGGACCGCACGGACCCCGAATCCGGCGGCTAACAAACAACCGAGGACCTGGGTCGGACCCAGTATCGGCGCCAGGTATACCGCCAGGGTGACGTTGTTCCGTTTGGGGACGGTGTAGATACGGTGTGCTGCGGTGTATTCCCGAGTGGGTTCGTGCAGCCCACCCCGAGTGTCGATGAGGCCCGAGTACCCGTTGAGGGTACTGGCGATGAACTCCCGCCCAAGCTCGGCTGCCCGTACCCGGTTCATGTTCATCTGTTGCTGGGGTTCGATGGTGCCCGAGAAATTGTGGGTCGTGCTCTGCGCTACCAAGATCTCGGCGCCGTTCGTGACGGTGTCGTAGACGGTCTGATCGTAGGCCAGCTCGTAACAGATCACGGTACCCGCTCTCAGGTCCGGGTCGGTAGGTGTCGGTACTGTCACAACCCCTGGATCGGTGCCTGGTATTGACTGGTACCCGGCCCGTTTCACGTCTGGAAATATGGGTTCCAGGACGTCTCGGTAGGGCACGAACTCCCCGAAGGGAGCGAGATTGCGTTTGTGGTAGCGATCCACGATTCCTTGTTCTTGAACCCAGATCAGTGTGGTGGTTTGCCGGGTTTGGGGTTCGGGGCCAGCGGTGATTGCTCCCAGGTCGAGAGGAACCTGGGCCAGTTCAACGGCGGCACTCACTTGCTTTTGCGTGGTTGGGTTGCGCATCGGGTCAGTGTCGGTGGAGTTCTCCGCCCAGACGATCATGTCCAGGTCGCGGCCATGGGCTCGTGCATCAGCCAGCAGGAAAATGGTCTCGCTGAGGTGAAGGGGGGTTGCCCCAGTCGCGGAGATGTAACCACCGTGCAGGCCCAACTGCGCATTGCCCTGGACCATACCTACCGAAATGCCCTCACCACCGCGCTCCGCTGGTAGTAGGAGCAATCCACCACCGATGATGAAAACACCGATGATGGAGAGCAACGGAACCAGCCGGTGCCGCTGAACGACAACAGCCAGACAGCAGCATCCCGCCATTGCCACCAACCAGGTGGTCCCGGGGGTTCCTACCAGCGGTAACCAACCGCCCAGGGGCTGGTCGATGGTCGTGTGGCCGAGCCTCAGCCAGGGAAATCCCCCGAACGGGATCTGTCCAGCACCGTATTCGATGGCCCCCCAGGACAGTGGGACCAGGAAACACCAGCCAGGAAGCCGTGTGAT
>JABCNW020000102.1 GCA_013333945.2 Propionibacterium sp. | reverse complement strand
GGGCGTCAGCCTCGCGGTCAAGCCCGGCGAAGTGGTGGCCTTGGTCGGCGAATCGGGTTCGGGCAAGTCGGTGACAGCCACCACGGCCCTCGGTCTGCTTCCCAGGACCGCACGCATTACCGGTGACACGATGGTTGCGGACAAGACAGTGGGGAGCCTCAGCTCGCGTGAAATGCGCGGTCTGCGTGGCAATCGTGTTGCCATGGTTTTCCAGGAGCCGATGACCGCCCTGAACCCGGTCATCAAGATCGGCGAGCAACTCACCGAGTCGATGGAGGTGCACAACGTTGCACACGGTGAGGTCGCCTGGCAGAAGGCGATCGACCTGCTCAAAGCCGTCGGTATCCCGAATGCGGAGCGGCGCGTCAAGCAGTACCCCCACGAGCTGTCGGGTGGTATGCGGCAACGTGTGGTGATCGCCATGGCCCTTGCCTGCGACCCCGAGGTGATCATTGCCGACGAGCCCACCACGGCCCTCGACGTGACCGTGCAGGCCGACATCCTCGACCTGCTGAGGTCGCTGAAGGAGAAACTGAACACCGGAATCCTGCTCATCACCCACAACATGGGCGTCGTGGCGGACATGGCCGATCGGGTCGCAGTGATGTTCAAGGGCAACATCGTCGAACGCGGTACGGCGGAGGAGGTCCTCCTCAACCCGCAGCACCCCTACACCAAAAAACTCCTGGACGCGGTTCCGCACCTGGGGGCAGGGCATGGCCAGTTCGGTTCCGTACCGTCCGATGTCGCCGAGAACGCCACATCGGCCCTCGAGGTCAACGAACTGGGCGTGGAGTACAAACGCACCGGAAAAAGACCGTTCCGTGCGGTCGACGGCGTCACCTTTGACGTGAAGCGCGGTGAGATCGTCGGCCTGGTGGGGGAGTCGGGTTCCGGTAAATCCACCATTGGCAGGGCGCTGTTGGGACTGATCCCAGCCGCCGGGGGCGACGTGAAGGTCCTCGGCCAGGAACTGGTCCGGGGAGCCGGCTCGAAGAAGGGCCCACAGGGCCGAAACCTGAAGGAGCTGCGGCGCCGCATCGGGGTGATCTTCCAGGACCCTGCCGCATCCCTTAACCCGCGCCTTCCCATTGGCGACGTGATCTCCGAACCACTGGAGGTGCACAAGGTCGGGGACAAGGCATCGCGGCAGAAACGGGTCTACGAGCTGCTGGAGGCCGTCGAGCTTCCGAGGAGTGCCTTCAACCGTTATCCGCACGAACTCTCCGGTGGACAGCGGCAGCGTGTCTCGATCGCACGCGCGCTCTCGCTGAGCCCGGACCTGCTGATTGCCGACGAGCCCACATCGGCCCTCGACGTGTCGGTGCAGGCCCAGGTGCTGGGAATGCTGACCGACCTGCAACGCGATTTCGGCTTCGCCTGCCTGTTCATCAGCCATGACCTGGCCGTCATCGACTCCCTCGCCCATCGTGTCGTCGTGATGCAGCACGGCAAGATCGTCGAGAAGGGGGATCGTGCGCAGGTGCTACTCGATCCGCAGGAGGAATACACCAAACGGCTCCTGGCGGCTGCCCCCGTCCCGAATCCCATCGAGCAGCGCGAACGGCGTGAGGAGCGCCACCGCCTGCTGGCGGCGTTGGGTGACGAAGTCGTGGAACTCGACACCCGCGAACTGGATCAGTAGAGGTCCTCGGCGCGAGCTGGTCGACTCGAGGGAGTTTTCAATCCCCTGATCCCATCAGCTTGTCGATGGCTCTGCGGTCCTTTTTCGTCGGGCGCCCTGCGCCGCGATCGCGTTTGGCAACCGGCACGTTGAGGAACGCGGGACGTTCGGGGGAATGGTCTACGTACGCCTTCCGGGCGATGGGTGCTCCGACTCGCTTGCTCAGCAGTTCCACCACCTCGAATTCCCGCGTCCAGCCGGGCTCTTTGACGGTGACGCGATCCCCGGGCCTGATCGTGTGTGCCGGTTTGACGGGGTCGCCGTTGAGCCGGATGTGCCCTCCGGTGACGGCTTTCGTCGCCAGTGAACGGGTCTTGAAAAGCCGGACGCTCCACAGCCACACGTCGATTCGGGTCATGCAGGAATTCTAGGAGAATCGCGGACGAGCGCCTGCCGCCAGGTCTTCCACGAACTGAGTGGTTTCGGCTCGGACGGCTCAACCGAAACCCCTAGGCTGCGTGTGTGGACATTCTGAGCGATGACGGTGCCATGGCTCTGGAAATGGCGGCAGCAGAGGCCGATCCGGATTCACTCGGCGCAGCCGAGCGGCTGCGGCGACGTTTCCCGTCGAAACTGGCTGCTGCTGCTCTGACCCAGGTGGCCCTGAGACGGCGGGCCCGGGGGAAACTACCGATGGCGGAGCGGATGTTCTTCACCCCCGACGGGTTGGAACAGGCGACTCGCTGGGTGGTGGCCCGGTGGCGTGCCGCCCTGTTCGTCGATGCCGGTGTCAGTGAGGTATGGGACCTGGGATGTGGGATCGGGGGCGACGCGATGGCCCTCTCGGAGGCGGGCCTCGGTGTTCATGCCGTCGAATCGGACCCTGTGACCGCCGCCTTTGCCCAGGCCAACCTGGCTTTGGTCGGGGGTGGAGAGGTGACCGTGGGGCGCGCCGAGGACGTCCAGGTTCCTGAGCGGGGTGGGATCTTCCTCGACCCGGCCCGCCGTACCGCGAGGGGCCGGACCTGGGACGTCGCTGACCTCACTCCACCCTGGTCGCTGGTGGAGGACCACCTGCGGGGGAGGCGGGTGGCTTTCGTTAAGCTCGGTCCTGGGCTGCCGAAACAACTCATCCCTGAAGGCGTCGGGGCGGCCTGGGTGTCCGTGAAGGGTGACGTGGTCGAGCTGATGTTGAGCAATGCCTTGGAACCCCGGGCCCGGGCGGTCGTGTTCCCTCGTTCAGAGACCGAGCCCCACGTTCTGACCGGGGGTGCTGCCCCGCTGCCCGTCGCCCCACCCGGGAGGTTCATCCACGAACCTGACAACGCGGTCGTCCGCGCCGGTCTCGTGGCCGACTCCGTGCCTGATGGGTGGCTACTGGCCCCCGGGGTAGCCTACGTCTCCTCCGATTCCCCGATCGGCGGCCCCTTCGTCACCTCCTACCGGGTGATTGACGTGCTTGACCACGACGTCGCCACCCTCAGGCGGTGGGTTAAGCAGCATCGGATCGGACGGCTGGAGATCAAACGACGCGCCATCGACGTCGATCCCGCCGTTCTGCGGAAACAGCTGAAACCGAGGGGTGAAGGGGCCGCGACTCTGCTGTTGGCTCGGCCCGTCGCCGGGGCCAGGGCCTTCGTGGTCGAACGGGTGGGCTGACCTGCTGTTCGAGATGAAGCAGCCGCTCGGACTTCTCACTCTCGGGCGCCTGGAGACGCGCATCGCCGAGCTCGTAGAGGCTGAGGTGGATCTGGTGCCTGAGAGCACGCTGCGCCATGACCTCAGGCAGCGGGTGCTGGGCGAGGCGGTCCCGCTGTGAGTCGTTCGGATCCGACATTTTCTTGGCACTCGGCTTGATTGAGTGCTAACCGGGGGTATAGCCTTTTTCTGGCACTCGGTAGGCCCGGGTGCCAACCCGGGTGGCACCCGCGACGACGCCCGGACCGGACACCGAACTGAATCCGGCTCTCGCCGGACAACTACAGAAAGGGGTTTGTCGTGGCAACCACGATCAAGCCGCTCGAGGACCGCGTCCTCGTCCAGCCGCTCGAGGCCGAGCAGACCACCGCTTCCGG